>JAJYMB010000002.1 GCA_021787365.1 Actinomycetes bacterium
ATCCACAGGGCGGCTTGGTTTCTCCCCCCGCACCCCCCTTTTCCACCACTGCATCCACATCTTTTGCACAAGCATCTCTTGGTCCCATACCCCCATTAGGGAGGCGACAGGCTCACCTGATGCGGCACCAGGGGCCTAGCCCTAATGTCCTGCCAAGGGCACCTCCCTGGGGGACCGGGACCGGCTGGCCCGACCAGGGACCGCAACCCCGGTCGAGGATGGCCTGTCCTTTCGCTAACCGTCGGCTCGAGGGTCGGCGTCCAGCAGCTCTAATTCGTCCTTGCTCAACTTGAGGTCGGCGGCGGCCGCGGAGTCGAGGGCAGAACTCGGCCGGCTCGCTCCCGGGATGGGGATGACATGGTCGCCCTTGGCGAGCATCCAGGCAAGTACGACCTGGTGGACCGACACACCGTGGGCCGATGCAACCGTGGTGAACCCGGGGTGCTCGCGCCTCAACGCCTCAGCGTTGCCGATCCCGCCGAAGGGGCTCCAGGGCAGGAACGCTATCCCGAGCTCTCCGCAGTAACGCAGCTCGGCCTCGCTCGAGCGGAAAAATGGCGAAAACTGGTTTTGCACGCTCACGAGATTGCCCTCGCCCAAGATGGAGCGAGCGAGGTCGATCTGGGCGATGTTGGCGTTGGATATGCCGACCATCCGCACCTTGCCGGCGTCGAGGAGCTCCTTGAAGACCCCGATGGCCACCTCGTAAGGGACCTTGGGGTCGGGGCGGTGGTACTGGTAGAGCTCGATCGCCTCCACCCCTAAGCGCCGGAGCGAGGCTTCGGCGGCCGAGCGGAGGTACGCCGGGTCGCTGTTGACGGTCCAGGTGCCGTCACCGGGCCGCAGGTGGCCACCCTTGGTGGCGACGAGGACCGAATCGCGATCTCCTCCCCACGAGGCGAGGGCCTTCGCGACAAGCCTCTCTCCGTGGCCCGTGTCGTCCCCCCCGACGCTGTACGCGTCCGCCGTGTCCACCAGGGTCATGCCGGCGTCCAGTGCTGCGTGGATGGTCTCGATGGAACGAGCCTCGTCAGGGCGCCCCTCCAGGGACATCGGCATCTCACCGAGCCCGATGGCACCCACGCTTCGAAGGCCTATTCGTCGCTGTTGCATCCGTCTTCCTCTTTCTGTTGTGCCTTTGTGTCTTGTCCCTCTTATCAGATCCAGTGCCAGCTCGTGTCGGATCCAGTGCCAGCTCGCTTCGACGACCCGCGCCGCCGCCGCGTCCTGCTGCTCGGCCCAGGGCGCCCCGGCGCGGGCGAGGCGAGGCGAGGCGAGGCGAGGCGAACCGACCTGGCGAGGCACCCGGCGTGGTGGAGTCAAAGCCGCGCAAAAAACTGACCGACGTAAAGTTGTTAGCCGCACATTTACCTGTTTCTGGCGCGAAAACGCGCAGTTTTCTGATGGATGTGGCCTCTGGCGGTGCACATCGACCTATTTTTCGCGCGCCTGTGCCTTGGCTGTCCCGACCCCGGTCCAACCGCGCCCACTTCCTTTTTATATCCAGGGTGAACACTCGTAGCGCGGAAACTGGGGCGGGTAGTGAGCGCCTATGAGAACTACCGGAGCTCGCCGCCCCGGCGCTGCGGCTCTAGCCCTACCGTTGGGACCATGACCGGCCAACCGTACCCCGCTGGGGGTCCCCAACACCCTGCCTTTGATGACGGCTCACCCGTTTTGCCAGCAGACCTCGCTGACGAGGACCGGGCAGAGATCGGGCGGTTACTCGTCCAACTGCTCTTCGGTCTCCACCAGTCGGGTGCTCTGCGCCCCACCCTCGTAGACAGTTCCGGCAGCCGCGGGCTCGACGTGGCCCTGAGGGTGCCGGGCACCGGGGACGTGCTAGCTCGCTTGCGCTTGGCCAATGGCCACTATGAGCTGTCGGTCTCGGGCAATGGACGGGACGACGTCCTCGTGCTCAGCGAAAGCGAGGGCCGCCTGTCCGATCTTTACAGGTACTACTTCTCCTCACGTGAAGAGCAACAACGACAGGCAAAAGACCGTTTGGTGCGAGGCCTGCGACAGTTGATGGTGGTGAACGACTGGGGCGTCGACCACTACCAGTACTCGTAGCTGCTAGGCGCCCTTCGTCACCCACGCGTTGAGCGGGTGGGGACGAGCCACCCTGGCCAGACGGCCAAGCGCCCCAGCGGGACAAGCAGCACTACTCGCTGGGCCACAAGGTACGGCCATCATGCCCTACCGGCGCGACGAAAACTCCACACCCGATGGTGCTTTGGATGAGCGAAGGTGCACTGGCACGAAACTACAAGTCGCTTGTGCCGTTCGAGCCCAGAACGAGCGCCGTGACGCCAATAGCTCGACAGCCCGTTCCTGCGGCTGCGACTGCTCGCGACAACAACCCTGCTCCTGCTGGGCCCTCCTCCTTGGTGCCTACAACGGCAAGGGGGAAAGTACCAGCGGATCGCCCAGCGGCACCTCATCGGCTCCCTGCGACGCCGCGGCCATGGTGGCCGCGCTCCAAGCCGACCACGGCGCACAGGTCCGGACCGTCTACAACAACCATCTGGCCAGCGCCGGCAAGCTGGCAAAGATCTCGTGATGGTCGACAATCTCGAGTCCGCAAAGCCCGGCTACACGGGACCGGTCGGCCGAAGCCCTACTGTACGCCCGATGGGCGAGAGGGCGGCGGTGCCACCATCGCTCGGAACGGTCTGCGGGATCCAATAAAGCCGATGCTCCCCTTTGCGGAAATTCCCTCATCAATTTGCTGGCGAGCCCCCTCCTTGTCCCGGCGCCCTACCCGCAACCGCTTGACACTGCGGACATCCTCCCCGTCACATTGCGTACCACGGAGCCGACTGCGAGTTGGCTGCGCGTAGCAGGCGCAGCCAACTCTGTAAGCGCCAGCCGCGCGAACTCGGCCGACCTTTCGCGCTTTTCCATAAAGTCGCACTACGGTGCCCGCCGGCTGGTCCCTGAAAGGCCCCCTACCAGCACTTTGACCTCGCCCCGGAGCCCCTCACAGGTCCCTCACAATTTGATCACCCGGCCCGAACAGGGCCATGCGACCAATTGACCTAGGCGGGGCGCAGGACGCCCCGTCTGGCACAAGGAGTGCCTGGAGAGGACAGGAGGAAGAAATGTCATTGGGACCCGATGGCGCCCCGGAAGACGAGGGCCGGCCCCTCACCGCCACGAGGCGGCGTTTCGGCGGGGCCGTCTTGAAGAGGGCGGTTCGCTTCGCCGTGTGCCTGGGCCTCGCCGCCACGGTACCCCTGGCGAGCTCGGGCGTGGCCAGTGCCGCGCCCAAGGGCGGCCACGGGGCCCACGGCGCCCCGTCGGGGAAGACCAGCCCGCCGGGCCACGCCAGCCCGCCGGGCCAGGCCAGGCGCCACGCCTTCGCCGGCACGGTCAGCTCGGCCTCGGGCGAAAGCTTCGTGCTCCTGACCGCCAAGGGTGCCACCCTCACCGTGGACGTGTCTCCGTCCACCACCTACCGTGAGCCCCGGGTGGGCCGGGGCACCAAGCCCGAGGTCATGGTGGGCGACAAGGTGAGGGTGGTCGGCACCGAGCCCACGCCGGGGACGCTCGTCGCCACCTTGGTGCTCGTACCGGCGGTGAGGGCGGTGGGGACGGTGGCCAGCGTGGGGAAGGGCTCGTTCGTGCTCACCCTGACCGCCGGCACCCTCACGGTCGACGTCTCCTCGGCCACCGTCTTCCGGGAGCCCACCGTACGCTCGGCGAGCTTCGCCGACGTGCTGGCCGGCGAGAAGGTGGCGGTGACGGGCGCCCAGGCGGGCACGGGCACCATAGACGCCACGAGGGTGATGGTCCGCCTCGCCGTGCGGGCCGGCCGGGTGGCCTCTCTCACCACTGGCGGCTTCACCCTGACCACGGCCAAGGGCGTCACTATCACCGTCAACGTCTCGTCCTCGACCAAGTTCAAGGGGCCCAAGGGGACCTCGCCCACCGTCTCGGTGGGCGACCAGGTGAGGGTCATCGGCACCGCCGGCGGCCCTGACACCCTGAACGCGGTCTCGGTGATGGTGAACGCCTCTGCCGGCCACGGCAACCACCGCTGAACAGCTGATCAACCCCTCCCCCGGGAGCCTTCGGTGCTGGCCCGAAGGCTCCCGGCTCGCGTCGCGACCGTCCCCTTGGCTGGTCTCTTCCGATAGCACCGGTGCAGCCGGCAGGCCACCTCGTTACCCGGCCTGTATCGTAGGGGGCCTTCGCCTCGCCGAGTTCTGCAGAGGTTGTGAGCATTGTCGCACGCCGCTCCGTCGGCCATAAGATGAGGTGCTCCAGCACGGTAATCCCTCGAGCCGGCCGGCGGGGCTCTCGGTCGCCGGCAAGAGGGCCAGACAAAGGAGGTAGAAGTGGACCACGCCCCTGGGCGGGCAGTGCGCAGCGGGGTTCTCCTAGTGGCTGCGGCGGCTCTGGCCCTTCCGTTGACCGTAACTCTTTTCTCTGTGCCTGCAGACGCAAGCACCTCTAACACTTCGAACATCGTCTACTCTGCGAACCCGCCTCGCCACCTCGCGTTCACTGCCACTGGACCGTCCAGTTTCCCCTACACCCCCTCGCAGTGCGTCAAGCTCTTCGGCTTCGATTGCTACACGCCGTCCGAGATCAGGACCGCTTACAACTTCCCCTCGTCGCTTTCCGGAGCGGGCCAGACCATAGTGATCGTGGACGCCTACGGGAGCCCAACGATCGCAAACGACCTGCACGTCTTCGACCAGACGTTCGGGTTGCCTGAACCCAGGCTCAACATCTTCTACCCGACAGGTCGGCCGGCTTTCAACGCCAACGACGCCACCGAGGCGGGGTGGGCCTTCGAGACAAGCCTCGACGTCGAGTGGGCACACGCCATGGCACCTGCAGCGACGATCGACTTGGTGGTCGCCGCTAGCAGCTCCGGCAACGTTTTGAACGTGGCGGAGAATTACGCGGTGGGCAACCACCTCGGAAGCGTGATGTCCATGAGCTTCGGTGCCCCCGAGGCATCGATAGCGGGCGCTGGCAACAACTTGCAGCTCCAGCAGGCGGACCAGATCTATCATGCGGCCCAAGCTGCCGGGATCACCGTGGTCGCGTCGGCAGGCGACACGGGCGCCACAGATTACCCGAGTTACACCACGCCCAACGCGGAGTTCCCGGCCTCGGACCCGCTGGTCCTCTCTGTCGGGGGGACGGACCTGTTCACCGCGAACAACGGCGCGTACCGGAGCGAGACGGCATGGAACGACTTCGACCCTAGCCTCTGCCCCTACGGCTGCAGCGCCGGCCCGTTCGGTGCGACCGGGGGCGCCCCGAGCGCCGTATTCCCTGCGCCTTCGTACCAGCAAGGCGTTACGGGCTTCTCTACCAGGACGACGTCTGACGTTGCCTATAACGCTTCGGTCTACACAGGGATCCTCGTGTACGTCGGTTTCCTGCCCACCAGTGAGGACGGTTTTTATTTTGTAGGTGGCACCAGCGAGGGCGCGCCCCAATGGGCCGCGATCGTCGCCTTGGCGGACGAGGCGGCTGGCAAGGCGCTCGGGTTCCTCAACCCGTCCCTCTACGCCATCCTCCAGGATCCTAAGGTCTACAAGGCAGACTTCCACGACGTGACGGTGGGCAACAACGAGAACCCTTACCCGGGACCCGGTTTCTCGGCAGGCAAGGGCTATGACCTGCCCACAGGCCTCGGCAGCCCCAACGTGGCGAACCTCGTGAACACGCTGGCCTCGGGCCAATGAAGGGTGCCGGCGGGCCAACGAACGGCCCGCCGGCGCAGCCCGTGCGCTGAGCGGCTAACAAAGCGGCTCCCACGGCTCCCGCCTTTTCCCCAACTGGGCTGGGACGACCCGGATCCTGCGCGCCTCGGGGGCTTCGACGAAGTCGGCGAAGGCGTCCTGTAGCGGCTCCATTTTGGATGACGTCACCGGCGCGCACCGGGGCCCGCAGCCTGGCCAAGCCTCGACCTCTCCGGCTGGGCTCAACCGTACCGCCAGCACTTTCGTGCCGCCGATGTCGACGTGCTTACCCGCGCCCGCCAAGAGGACTAGCGCCGCGCCCAGGCGCGCTGCCGTATACAGGTCTAAGTCTCCACCCACATGCAACACCGTGTAAGGCCCTTGGGAGCCCTCGACGACAAGCTGGAGCGGCGATGTCTGCCTCTGTTCGTCACCGAAAAACGCTGACGTGCTCATCTCTTACCTGCTTTCGTGCTCGGAGTGTGGACTCGCAGTGTGACGGGCATCAACGCGAGAAGTTTCGTATACCCCCGCCCACAGGTCGCTACACATCCCCTCACTCGCTGGACCGAACGCGCCCGCGCGTCCCCACCGAAACTCTTCGCCGGCTCCAGAGCCATGTGTGCTCGGTCCCACAAACGGGTAAGCACCCAGGATCATGCTACCGGGAGCCGTCAAGACGCGCCCAAAGCAGCTGTGGGAACGGCTCACCGACAAAGTTGGGGGACCAGCACGGCTAAGGGTCGTTCTGCTCTTGGCCGGTGTCTTGAGCTTGGCCAGCGCAGACGCCGGCACGATCGGCGCCGTCGCCCTCCAACTGGAAAAGGCTTTCCGCATCGACAACACCGAGGTGGGGCTGCTTATAACCGTCAGTTCGCTCGTAGGGGCGGCCGTGGCCCTCCCAGTCGGCGCGCTGGCCGACCGTTCTAACCGGGTGCGCATGCTGATCGTCACTATCGCGCTGTGGGCCGCGAGCATGGTGGCCAGCGGCTTGTCCAGCGGTTACGTCATGCTGCTCTGTACCCGTTTGTTGCTCGGGATGGTGGCCGCGGCAGCGGCCCCCCTCACTGCCTCTTTGACGGGGGACCTCTTCCCCGCCAAGGAGCGCTCACGGATTTACAGCATGGTATTGACAGGTGAGCTGCTGGGGGCAGGTGTCGGGCTAGTCTTATCAGCCGATGTTGCCGACGCCGCTGGTTGGCGTGCACCATTTTTGATCCTGGCGGTACCAAGCCTGGCGCTCTGCTATGCCATCTACCGCCTCCTGCCCGAACCGGCACGGGGAGGCCAAAGTTGGCTGCAAATTGGCGCGCAACATATAGTCGCGGCGGAAGAGATAGACGAGTGTGCCTCGAGCCCGAACGCTCCTAATGCCCCGCTGGGGGGGACAGCAACGAGCGGCATGGCTATTCCACCTCCGGTGGCTGCCTCCGAACTGAGACAGCGGGCCCGCCGACGCCCAGACATCGGTGTCCGCCGCCGTCTCGTCATAAACGAAAACCCCGCCAACATGGCCCTCCCCAGGGCCACTTGGTACGTCCTGCGCATCCCGAGCAACCTCGTCCTCATAGGCACGTCGGTGCTTGGGTACTTCTTCTTGGCCGGGCTGCGGTCCTTTGCCGTCATCTTCACCGAGTCGCACTACCAGCTCAGTCAGGCGCTGGTGCCGTTCGTGCTGGTGCCGATCGGGGCCGGGGCCGTGGTGGGCACCCTGTTCGGAGGCCGCATCGCGGATGCCCTAATTCAGAGAAACAGGCTCGATGCACGTATGCTTGTGCCTGGGATTTGCCTAATCCTGGCGGCAGCCCTGTTCGCGCCCGCACTCGTGAGCACGCTGTTCATCTCCATGCCGCTCTATGCACTGGCGGCTACATTCCTTAGCGCACCAAACCCAGCCCTCGATGCCGCTCGCTTGGACATAGTTCCATCGCGCTTATGGGGCCGCGGCGAAGCCGTCCGCACCTTCGCCCGGTCCATCCTAGAAGCGTCCGCCCCCTTGGTCTTCGGTTACCTGTCTTCGGTGTTCGGTGGCCCCCACGCAAGTTTCGGGTCGGGCGTGCGGTCCGGCGGACGTGTTAGCAGTGTCTCTTTGGCCGAAAGCCACGGCCTCGAAGACACCTTCTTGGTCATGCTCCTCCCTCTTGTCCTATCAGGAGTGACCTTGCTCTTCGCCCGCCGACCCTACCTACGCGATGTCGCCACGGCTGACGAATCAGAGCGCATCGCCTGGCCGGCAAATGTGTGCCCCACCCCCAGACGACGTCGCCTCGTCAGCCTTCGAGCTGGGAACACTGCTGAGGGGCTACCGTCCCGAAGCGCTTATGAGCCTGAATGATGAAGGCCAACAACAAAGTCACTACCGCGGCCCCAACCACGACGTCAGTCAACGCCAAGGCCTGTACGAACGGTCCACTGTCCCTATGTGGTGGGAAATGTCGGAAAAGGCCCCCGAGGGCACCGAGGGCACCGAGCAACAGTCACCAGCTTAGCCTTGGCGTCACTTAGCGTCTCGTTTGGTCTCAGCTATCGCGGCTAGGAGCGGCATGGGCAAAACGATGGCGCCCACGACAAGTTCTGACAGGCTTACGTCCGAGGCTTGGACTACGAGGTACAACAACGCAAGCAACAGCCCGTACACACTGAGCACAACGACTTGACGGGCCGGGCTGCGGGTGGACACGACCAGGGCGGCACTCGAACCGACGAAGAGCAACAGTGCCACTTGGAGGGCCTCGAGAGACTGCGGCACGGGGAGCTTGGCCACCAGGGCCAGTCCTCCCGGGCAGGGCCGGAGCATGGCCCGGTCCGGGACTGTGCTGGCTCAGCCGCCAGCGCGCCTATAGCAGCCGCTGCTGCCCCAGCTAGGACCTCAGCCCGAGAGACCGAACCGTCTACCCAGACCCACAACGCCATGAGGACTGCCCACCAGCCGATGAAAAAGCCAGCTGGCGCCTGGAGAGGGCCGCCCCCGACGTTTGACTGCTGTATGCTTCGCCACTGCTCAGGCCCTAAAGCGGCATGAAAGGGCGGCCCGTCGGGCAGTGTTTCGTACCTGCCGAGGAAGGGTAAAGCCAAAGGAACACGAGGGGTTGCCAAGTCAGGCGACCCGAAGGAGGACCTGAAATGTTCCTGATCCTGTTCGGCCTTTTGCTAGCACTTTTATTCGTGGGCTTGGGCTTTGCGGTACACCTTTTGTGGATAGCAGCCATCGTATTTTTCATCGCCTGGGTAGCTGGGTTCGCGTTCAGGCGGGGCACGGGGCGCTGGTACTGGTGGTAAGCCCCGCTTGCCGCCGCCCGGCCTAGGCAAAACGGCCCTAAGAGAGGCGAGCACTGTGGGGGCCACTTGGCCCACCCGAGCCCTAAAAGAGGTAAACATGCTGGATGGACAACCTTGGTCGCAAAGGCTCCTCCGAGGCAGTCTGGCGCCCTGGCGCCTGAAGATAGCCAAGACGAGGCCCACGAGGTTGTGGGCTATAGGTGCCCCAAGGACTTGGGGCTGACTCAACAATAACTACCCGACTCTGAGGGTACCTCTATCTTCCCCGTTGTTGGGGAAAGGTGCGGCGACTGAGCCCTCGTAGTCTCGTTGTCCTGGTTGCCTACAAGGTTTTTGATGGGTCACCCCGGTCACCCAAAGGGGCCCACAGCCGGTGTATTATGAGAGAGTTAGTCCTATCGAGGAGGAATGCTCTCATAATGAGACCTGAGCGGTACAACTCAGAG
>JAJYMB010000001.1 GCA_021787365.1 Actinomycetes bacterium
GCCCTCGGGCCGACCACGACGGCCCCGGCGTCGAGGCCACCGGCCACGCCGGCGCCGGCCCGGGCCACGAGCCCCTGGAAGCTCGGGAGCGTCTCTGGGTGGGCCACGCGCCGGCCGACGCCGCCGTAGGCGAGGTTGGCCCAGGCCTCGAGCGAGGAGCTGTCGTAGACGAGGCGGAGGTCCCCCTGGTGGGCGAGCCAGCGGTAGTTCCTCCAGTCGACGGCCTTGGCGAGCACCACGTACTCGACGCCGAGGGGGGCGACGAGCGCCCCGAAGCCCCGAAGGTGGGGCCCCTCGGCCAAGAGCCGGGCCAGGTAAGCCGAGCGGGGGGAGGTGGACTGGGTCCCTACGCTCCCGACCTGTACGTTGTCGCCCGAGATGACCGGCCGGCGGAACGAGGAGGGCCCGAGGTTGGCCACCACGCGCCCCCCGGTGAAGGGGTAGGCCATGTAGAGGTGCCAGGGGAGGTAGAGGGCCTCTCCCTGCCCGTCGCCCATCAGCGAAGCGACCTTTTGGTAGGAGGCGGGGAGAGTGCTCGGGGCGACCTGGCCGGCCAGGCCCCAGAAGATGGTGGGGCAGTAGAGGAGCGGGAGCGCCACGCCGGCCACCCCTGCCCCGACGGCGGCCTTCCTGGCCGAGGCGGCCGAGCGGGCGAGGTGCTCCGCTCCCCAGCCGAAGAACACGGCGTAGGCGAGAGCAGTGAGCATCAAGAACTTCTGGGGTTCCCTCATCACCTGGAAGAACGGGACGTCGAAGTAGGCCCAGCGGAACAGCGGCCCGGTCGGCCCCTGGCCCCCGAGGGCGAGGAGATAGCCGGCGGCCCCGGCCAGGAGGAGCACCAGTGCCTGCCGGCGCCGGTCGGCACCCTCCGGGCCGCCTCCGTCCTCCCCCCGCCCCCGGCCGCCCCTGGCGGCGCTGTGCCTCGGCCCGGGACCAGGACGCCGCAATGCCGCCACGGCGCCCACCCCCGCCACCACCAGGACCGCCAGCAGCAACAGCGGCCAGCCGACGACGACGGCCTTGGGGAGCTGCGGGCCCGGCCCGAGGCGCCAGAACCCGTACAGCCCGGCCACGTTGACGAAGAGCCCGTAGTGGGGGTCGCCCGTCGTCCTGTAGAGGTCGAGGCTGGTCGAGCCGACTGCCTCCAGGGGCTTGGTGGCGCTGTGGGGGAGGATGATGTAGAGGCTCATCACGACGAAGGCGGCCAAGGCGCCCACGAACCAAGCCGCCCGGCGCAGTGCCGAGCGCTTCCCGACCGCGAACGAGACGAGCACCACGGCCCCGTAGATCCAGGCGTAGTGGGGGCTCAGCGCCGTGAGGACGGCCCACCACAGCGCCGGCGCCAGAGCGCCGGCACCTCGACGCCCCGGCGCCCGCAGGGCCGAGACGACGGCGAAAGGCAAAAGGGCGTAGCCCGACAAGAGGGCGAGGTGGCCGGCGTAGAGCCGGTTGAAGACGAACGGGTTGACGCAGTAGAGCGCCGCTGCCGGCAGCCGGGCCCAGCGTGGCCCCCCGGCCAGCCTGCTCACCCCGAGCGCGCCGACGACGAAGACGGCGAGGACCACGAGCCAGGTGAGGGCCGGGCCCACCAGGCGGCCGACAGCTGCGAACCCGACGGCACTGAGCGCCCCGCTCGTCAGGCCCCCGTTGACGCCGAGGAGGCCCTGGCCGACGAGCCCGGTGTGGGGGCCGGCCGCCCAGTCGAGCAACAGCGTCCTCCCGCCTCCTATCCACGGTGCCGTGACGCCCAAGCCGGCTACGAGCCCGAAGAGCGCCGCTTCCACGGCCGCCCTGTCAGGTCGGGCCAGGGCGCGTGCTCGGTCGTGGGGGACATGGGCACGAGGCCTGCCCAGCGCCGCTTCGTAGCCTGTCGTGGCTTGGGCCACGACCGTCAGCCTTGCAGGTAGAGCCGGCCACCGGAGTGCGCCGGACGGGCACGATGGACGCCAGAGGACGCCCTCGGTGCGAAAGGAGGCCACGTCTCCCACCTGCCGCCGGCACGCGGCGCCCCCTTGACCGGGTGTCAGCGTCACCCGTGGGACGCGGGCGCCACGGTGATCATTACCCAGCAGTTCAACGTGGTGATGACTGCCACCAAGGGGCCGACAAGACGGCGCCGCTTAGATGCCTTGGCCGAAGCACCGGGGAGCGGAGCGCGCCAAGTGCCCAACGACCGCTGGCCGTACTGAGCGGTGGTCGGCAGCCGGGGCGGCAGGTCACCTTGCCCGGGAATCCAGACAACCAGGCCTTTTGATAAAATGTCTGGAAACGCGGACAGAACAGAGGGGCCAAAGTGGAGTACAGAGTCTACGACGCCTCAGCCATAGGGGCTGCCATCAGGGACCTCCGGCGAGCCAAGGGTGTTTCCCAAGCCAGCCTGGCAATGGCTGTGGGCATCAACCGCACCTACTTGTCGAACCTCGAGCAAGGGCGCTTCTCGGAGCAACTTGGACGCCTCTTTTCGATCTTCAGGCAATTGGGGGCCCAAGTCGCCCTCACCATAGAAGAAGACGAGTGATGCCACGCTTGGGACCGCTCGCTGTCTGGCTCGACAGTGACCACGTTGGCGTGCTCGAGCAGTCCCGGCGCGGTGAGCTGCAACTTGCCTATAACGAGGTCGCTCGACGACGGTGGCCCCTTGGCATCCCGCTCGTGTCGTGCTCCATGCCTCTCAGCTTGAGCCCCTATCGCAAGCGACAGGCGTTCCCTTTCTTTGACGGGTTGCTTCCCGAGGGAGAGGTCCGGCGCATGATCGCCTATGACCTCGGGCTGGATGAACAAGACACTTTCGGGCTACTGCACGCGCTGGGACGTGACTGTGCTGGAGCGCTTGTGCTCCAACCTGTAACCGAGCCCCCTCCTCGGTCGCCTGCTTTGGGCGACGCCGAACCCATGACGGCAGAGGACGTTGCTCGCCGGCTGGCCCAACTGCGTTCAGCGCCGCTTGGAGCAGACCGCCGAGTACGCGTCTCGCTCCCCGGCATGCAGCACAAACTATTGCTCACCCGTCTCATGGACGGCTCGTGGGCGCTCCCTCTTGGCGCGGCTCCTTCGACCCATATCTTGAAGCCGCCGATCGAGCTCCTCGAGGGTTCGGTCGAGAACGAGGCGTTTTGTATGCGCCTCGCTCGCCGCGTCGGGCTCGAGGTGGCCAACGTGGCGATCGAGTGTTTTGGAGAGCGTTCAGTGCTGGTGGTCGAACGCTTCGACCGAGTGGTCCTTCCTGGCCATGAGGTGCGGCGCGTCCATCAAGAAGACATTTGCCAGGCGTTCTCGGTGCGCGGTACTGCGAAGTACGAAGAGCGCGGTGGCCCATCGCTCAAGATGGTGGCGGGATTACTGCGCAAGTGGGATGCGCCGGCAGACGACATCGTCAGACTGCTACGTGTCGTCACGTTCACGACCGTGATCGGCGACGCTGACCGCCATAGCAAGAACATCACGGTTTTCCACAGAGAAGACGGCAGTATTCGCTTAGCTCCTCTCTACGACGTGATGTGCACGAGGTTGTACCCGAGCGTCTCGACGGTTCTTGGGATGTTCGTGAACGGTAAACAGGAGGTCGACAGCGTCGGCGTCGACGACCTTGTTGTCGAGGGGATGTCGTGGGGCCTCTCGGAGCAAACCGCCCGCGACGCGGTAGGTGGTGTGCTCGAGGCCTTACCGGAGGCGGTCGAAGCCGAAGCTGAGGCCTCGCCGTTCGTGCCGGCCAACCTGGTCGAGGTGCTGCACAAGCGCTCAGAGGCCCGGCGGACTTCGATGGCCAAGCCACCTCTTGTCTCACTGGCGCCCGGAGTAGTCACCGTTGCCCCGGTCCTTCCTGGCCGGGTGTGGGTCAAGCCTTATCGCAGGCGCGATGGGACGCCCGTAAACGGTCACTGGCACCAGCTCCCGGTAACGAGCTGCGAGTGAGGCCCAAAGGTCAGCAGTCTGGCCACACTGTGCCGGTGGAGCTGCCCTCGAAGAGGTCCGCCGTATCGCCGTGCGCGCGCAGGGCTTCGTAGGGCAGCGTTCAGGTAGCGACGCGAGCAGGCCAAATCAATCGAAAGGTGAATACATCAGCCGTCCCCTAGCATGGCCCACCTCAGGGCCGGCCGCAGCCCACGGGCGGGTGCCTTACATACGCACATATCCGTGACGTCCCGGGATCCCCGGTTCTGCGCTCAACTTCCCGGCCGCTCCCGGGAGCGGCGCCCGCAAGTCCAGTCGCGCCCTCTACGGTGAGCCAGATAGGCGTGGAGGGGAAGTTCAGTGCCGGCGCCGAGGCGTGGTTGTCCGGCGTCGGCCTCGTCCGCGACGCGGTACGACAAGAGCTCGTGCACCGTCAGCTCGTTGCCCACCTCCCAGAGGGGGGACAGCTCAAGGTGCTCGACGCCGGCTGTGGGCAGGGGCGCCTTGGAGGCCTTCGACGCCCGCCACTACAAGAACCGCTTGGGGATCGAGTCCGTCCGCGCCGACGAGCCCGGGGAGGTCCAGGCAGCCCTGGCCGCGAAAGGCGCTTCAGTCGTTGCCTGGTACGGCGTGCGGCTCTTCACCGACCACTGGGGCCCCGAGCGGCCGGGCCCTGACTTCAACGAGCTGCTGGCCGCCCGGCAGCCGTGCATACCGTACCCGCAATATTGCGCAGACGTTATACTGGTGGCGGTGATGAGGAGGGTCGAGTGGCCGATGTTCACCAGGTGGCTTGCTCGGCTCCCGGAGCCTGTAGCCGAACAGGTGGACGCGGACCTCGACTACCTGGCGCAGTTCGGACGAGCGGCTGCTCTGCCTGCGGCCCGCCACCGCGTCCGAGGTAGCGCCCACTTCCCCGACATGGCCGAGACGCGTAGTAGTGCCGCGGTAGCGGGCCGGGTGTGGGTGGTGCGCTGCCTGGTCGTGTTCGCGGACCGGGACCGTGCTCTCTCGCCTGCTGCATCGGTGGGGACAAGGCCGCATGGGAACGAAGGCATCCCGGCAGCGACTGGTACGAGGCCTACGTCCCAGTGGCAGACGAGATTTTCCGCGCCCTACGAACGGAGAAAGGATGGCCATGAGCAACACGAACCCTGCAGAACCCACGGAAGAGGAATGGGAGCCCGAGGACTGGCTCGCCAACCTCGAGGCCGACAGTCGGGCCGTGCCATTGGAGCACGGCCCTGATGAGCGCTACGAGCGGGCTGGTACGCCTGACTACCACGAGCGGGTGATGGCCGGCCGTGCCTCCCGCGCCGCGGCGCACCGGGCGGTGACAACTCTGGCCGGGCTCCGCCGTGCAGTGGGCATGACCCAAGTGCAGGTGGCCCAGGACTGGGGGACGACCCAGCCCGCGGTCTCCCGGTTGGAGTCCGACCCGGCACGGGCCGAGGTCGCCAGCCTGGCCGCCTATGTGCGGGCGCTCGGGGGGCATCTCGCCATCGAAGCGGAAATCGGCGGTGAGCACTACCGCTACGAGCTGGTCTAGGTACGTGCCGGCCCGGTCCCTGTGACAGCAAAGCCGCTTTTTGCTGCCACAACCGGGTGCTGCCAGCGCGGGATCGTGAGGCCCCGCCGGTGTTCTCCGGCGTCAACACCTCATTGACGACGACGACCTGGGCGGGTGAATGCATGCTTGAGCCGACCTCGGATCGAAGCGGCGCTGCGGTACCGAGCCGCCTACCCCGAGGAGGTCGACGCGGGGATCGAGCTGCACCGCCGCGAGACGGTCTCGGCATGGCTTTTTTGAAGCTGCTGCTCGACGAGATGTACCCGCCAGCGCTCGCCGAGGCGCTGCGGTCAGTGGCGTCGAGGCCCGCACGGTCGCCGATGTGGGCCTGGCCGGCCGGTCGGGGTCCGACGTTCTGGCAGCCGCCGAGGCGAACGGCTACGTCTTGCTCACCGAGAACGTCGCGGACTTCGCTCGCCTCGCGGCTGATCACCCGACCACCGGCGGGCACCACCCGGGGGTGCTCATTGCCCTCTCGTCGCGGTTCTCACGCCGTCGGGCCGGCATCAGCGCCATCGTCTCGGCGATCGGAACCGTGGTCGCCAACCGTGGTCAGCGAGGCCCTCCAGGACCGGCTCTTGTACCTCGAGGAGCCGCCCGGGAGCGGGCCATAGCGCCCGTCGAGGTCCCCATATCGCGCATGCCGAATGTCGTCGCCACTGCGTTGGCAAAGTATGGCCTACCGCCGGCTGCGGGTCGCTTACCAGATTACCGATGTGCGGCGGCAGGTGGAAGGCATGTGGCGGTCGGCGCTGACGAGCGGTTACCCCAAGCTCCTCCGCGGTGGCCGCGGTGATGCGGTCACCGGGATCGGCAGTCGCATTGCGGGGCACACCCGCAACCCGGTTGGCAGCGGCAGCTGTGACGGGCACAACCTCAAACGGCGTGTCGCCCCGGGTCAACTCTTCGAGGATCGCTTGACGGTCATCCTCGGTGAGCGGGCACAATGAGGCTGCCATCTGGGCTGACGGGCACTTCGATGATGTCGTGAGCTGGCTCAGACATAGCGACTCCTTTGACCACGGGGGTCGGGCCCACTGTAGGGGAGGAAGCCTCCTCGCCTCCCACCGTTGAGGGGTGGGCCCCCAGACAACGGGCGCCGGCGGCCCCTACGCCGCAGCTACCTGGGCCCTTGCCTAGCGGCCCAAAGTCCACGGCGCCTTGGGCGTGGCAATGCGGGAAGAATGCCGGGGCGCTATGGCGTCGAGTCCGGCTACCAGGCAAGCCACCTGCAGCCAGCCGCTGGCCGATCGGAGCGTACACTCGAAGGACTGGGCCAGCCGGCGGCTGCGCAGCAGGTGCCCGTGGGCGACCTGGACCCGCCAGGCGTACGGCAACGCCACGAACTTGTGCCGGCCCTTTGTCGTGGCCGGCCCGGCGGACCTCCAGTGCCTCCTTCTTCTTGTGTCGAGACCAGTGGTACGGCAGCGGCCAATGGCAGCCCGGTGACATCGAAAGTCGCCGCCCGCTTGGCGCCTTTCGTCACCCCCGTACGGCCCGCCTCGGTCGTGGAAGGTGCCCTACCGTTGGAGACGCCCCTCGCCAGGTGGGTGTCGATGATCACGATCGGCAGTTCGGGTTCGGCTCGACCGGCTGCTCCGGGAGCTGAGCCGGAAGCACCGCACCCGCGAGCAGGTCGAGCGGGCCATCGGGGTGGTCAACGCCTTCAGCTTGGTCGGCCCTGGAGGGCCTGAGCAGCGCAACTCGTGGCCCAAGTGGGCCAGCCAGCCGAGCCTCGGGTGCCAGCCTCTCGTCGGGGAAAGGACGGGCCCCGACTGCCCAGGCGAGCCCACTACAAAGAGGAGTCGAGGCGTCGCTCCTGGTAGCACCCTCCACCCAGGCCTGGGAGAAAGGGACCGAGCCCGCCGATGCCCCCGCCGAGGGCGCCTGGTCTTGTTGCGCTCCTCCGATCCCACCTGTCCTCTCGGCTGAGGACGTGGCCCTTGGCTACAGGCAGCCCCTCCTGGTGGAGCGAGGCAGGCGAGACATGAAGTCCACGATCGACCTGCGTCCCGTGGCCATTGGGGAAGTCACCGTAACGTGGAGGAGCGACCAAGGGAGTTTCGTGGGTGCGGGAAGACGGACACGAGGGCCCCCGATGACGGCATGACTACCCCACAACACGACGGGAACCGGTGCTGTCGGGAATGACGCCCCAACGGGTGTTAGTGCACAGAGCTTGACTGGTCGGAGTGCCGGTACCAGGCACTGATCAAGTCGATGGGCTGCAGCTCCAGAGGCACTTCGGCGTGAGCTTCGTCACCTTGCGGGTGCGGTTGCTCCAAGAGCGGCTCATCTCGCGGTCGGACTACGACGCTCTCGGGCAGGTGTCACGTGATTGACTGACCGGGCGGTACCAGTGGCCTCGTCACGGGCACGACGCGGAGGATGGTCTCCAGGCCGAGAAAGTCGTCGGGGTTGGCGGTGAACAATGGCAGGCCTTCAGCGAGGGCCGTAGCCGCGATCAGCAGGTCCGCTACCCTGCGTCGCGGGCTGCGACCCGAACCAACAACCGCCGCGACGACCCGGCCGTACATCCGTGCCGCCTCGGTGTCGAAGGGCACGGGGTCGAACTCGTTCTCTGCCCGCTGCAGGATTTCGAGGCGGCGCGCCCGCTCCCTATGCTCGTCGTAGACGTTTTGCTCCCGGGCTGTGCGGACCTGGTGCGGACCGGCCGAAAGCTCCGCCAGCGTGATGGCGCTGATCGCCACCTCCTCTGGTAGTTCGGCCGGGTCGACCCACTTGCCTTGCGCAGGACCAAGACGTTCGTGTCGAGCAGCCCGCGCGCCGGGCGCTCAAGGCCCGTAGACATCTTGGGCCCGCTGGTCGACCACGACGTCCTGGTCGGCCCGGAAAGCATCGAGATCGACGGCCGGGGCGTTACGCGACAGGGCCACGAACTCCTGCTTGGGGACGAACCGGCGGCGGTGTCGCATGGGGGTCAGTTCCCCGATGCGGCGGCCATCGCGAGTCACGGTGAAGGACTGCCCACTTTCGAGGGCGTCCATGATCTCGCGCGAACGCATCCGCAGGTCGCGCTGTGTCACCTCTTTGGAAGTCACCTCTCTCGCAACACCCATGGTGGCCAACATAGCGCCAGGTGCTACGGAATGGCACAGTCCGCAAGGCTGTCGTGGTCCCCCGGGTGCTCCTTGCCCGCCAGGACGGTCCCCAGTACGACCGCCTGCAGGATTTCGAGGCGCAGGTGCTCCGCCAGCCCCGGGATGGCGGCGGCGACCACCCGGCCGTGCTCGTCACCTCCAGCACGTAACCGCTCTTTGCTCGGGACAGGGACTGGCTCGTGGGCGGCCGAGCCCAGGAGCCCGACTTCCACCCGGGACGGGCGTTGCCACATTTGTCTGTCATCACCGTTCGCCGGCGGCAATGTGCGCCCCAGTCCTTCAGGCTTTGGCCGCCTCTCTCGACCTCTCCCGCCGGCGGTCCCACAAGACTGCCGCCGCCACCACGACGAAGGCCCCCGTCGAGATGGCATAGCCGAGCTTGGCCAGGCCCCAGGGCCTGAAGCTCACCACACCGCCGGCGGGCCCGACCGGGAACATCATGGTCCCCTCGGCCGTCGGCACCGCCGCCTTACCCCGGAGGTACCAGCCCTCCTGGTAGGTGGTGTCGACCGTCACCCAACCCGGGCGCCCGGGCGGCACGCGGTAGGCGACGGGGGAGACCTCGCGGACCAGGGGGCCCCGTCCCGCGCCCCGCCCTCCGGCGGGCCCCCCGCCGCCGGCCGACGCCCTCGGGCCGACCACGACGGCCCCGGCGTCGAGGCCACCGGCCACGCCGGCCCGGGCCACGAGCCCCTGGAAGCTCGGGAGCGTCTCTGGGTGGGCCACGCGCCGGCCGACGCCGCCGTAGGCGAGGTTGGCCCAGGCCTCGAGCGAGGAGCTGTCGTAGACGAGGCGGAG
>JAJYMB010000099.1 GCA_021787365.1 Actinomycetes bacterium
AGGCTCTTGACGCCCCGCTCAGCCCGCCGCCTCTCGACGACGAACCGGGGCCTGCTACCGGGCTCTCCGGCGTTTACCCGGACGGGACTCTCACCCGCTGGGTTGATCCAGTTTCCAGGACGCACCACGACATCAGTCTAGCATCACTGATGCCTTCTCTACCACATCACTGATGAGCAGCAGCTGGAGTCTTCAACAGCTCACAAGGAGCGGAGAGCTGCTCTGTAACCAAGGAGCCACTCGCGCCCGAGGCCGAGGCCGGCAGCTCCATGAGAGCGTACCAGCCCAAGGGTCAAGCCGCGGTGACCGCCTCCGCCGGTTGCGAGACCGGCTCTTGCAGCGGGGAGTGGCAGGCGGCGAAGTGCTTGCCCCCGAAGGAAGTTAGCGCCGGCTCCTCCTCCGCACAGCGCGCCCAAGCGTAGGGGCACCGAGTGCGGAACGGGCAACCTGAGGGCGGGTTGAGCGGGGAGGGCAGTTCGCCGATTATCGGGATGCGTTCCCGCCGGCGTTGGACCTTTGGGTTGGGGACGGGGATCGAGCCTATGAGGCCGGCTGTATAGGGGTGCGCGGGGCGGGAGTAGATGTCGTCGCCTGTACCGATCTCGACCAGCTTGCCCAGGTACATGACGGCGATGCGGTCCGCGAGATAGCGGACCACCGACAAGTCGTGAGAAATGAACATGTAAGTCAACTGATGGGCCGACTGCAGGCGCTTCATCAAGTTGAGGATCTGGGAACGGATGGACACGTCCAGGGCGGAAACAGGCTCGTCGGCCACGATGACGCGAGGTTGCAGCGCGAGCGCCCGAGCCAACCCGATGCGTTGGCGCTGGCCCCCCGAGAACTCGTGGGGGTAGAGGTCCACCGCGTGCGCCGGCAAGCCCACCTCTCGGAGGAGCTCGCTCACACGCTCTCTTTGTTCGGCGGGCGAGCCGATCCCCTGGACCACGAGCGGCTCGCGCACGATCGTGCCGACACGCATCCGGGGGTCGAGGGACGAGTACGGGTCCTGGAACATGAGCTGGAGGTCCCTGTGCGTCCTGCGAAGTTCCGCCCCGCGCAGCTTGGTCAGGTCCCGGCCAGCAAAGACCACCCTGCCCGAAGTGGGCGGCTCGAGGCCTACGACCAACCGCCCGAGGGTGGACTTGCCGCAGCCCGACTCCCCCACCACTCCAAGCGTCTCCCCTTCTTGGATCTCGAGGTCGATGCCACGGACGGCTTGGACCGCCCCCACCTTGCGCTGGAGCACTGCGCCGGCGGTGACCGGGTACTCCTTGCGCACGCCCTCCAGCTGCAGGATGGCCGGTGCCGGAGTTCCCGGGGGCGCGGCGCTCCCGTCAAGCGCACCGGCCGCGGGCTCGATGGTCGGGTCGGAGAGCTTCCCGGCCTGCACCAGGTCCTCGAGCTCTTCTTCGCTCTCGTGGACGGGGTGGAAGCAATTGAAGATGTGGGCGTCTCCCTCGGGAGGCGGCTGCTCCTGGCGGCAGATGTCGGTCGCGTACCGGCAGCGGGGCGCGAACCGGCAACCGACGAACTGGCGCGACAGGTCTGGCGGCAGGCCAGGGATCGCATAGAGCCGCTGGGTCTTGTCCTGGTCGAGCTGGGGTATCGAGGCGAGCAGCGCCTCAGTGTAGGGGTGGCGTACCTCCGAGAACAGCTCCTCGGTCGTGGCCGACTCGACCACCTGCCCGGCGTACATGACGATGGTGCGGTCCGTGTGGCCAGCGATGACGCCCATGTCGTGGGTGATGAGCAGCACGGCCATGCCGAGGCTCGAGCGCAGGTCGTCGAGCAGCGAAAGGATCTGGGCCTGGATCGTGACATCGAGGGCCGTCGTGGGCTCGTCGGCGATGAGGAGCTTGGGTTCGCAAGCGAGCGCCATCGCGATCATGACCCGCTGACGCAGGCCACCCGAGAGCTGGTGAGGGTAGTCACCGAGCCGTTCGGCCGGGTTGGGCATACCAACGAGCGAAAGCACCTCGGCCGCACGTTTCATGGCATCCCGCTTGGGGGCCCTCTTGTGCAGTACGACCGCCTCCCCGATCTGGCGGCCGATCGTCATGGTCGGGTTGAGCGACGTCATCGGGTCTTGGAAGATCGTCCCGATCTCGTTGCCCCGCACCGCGCGCAGCTCCGCCTCGGGCATGTCGGTGAGCTCCCGGCCGGCCAGGCGCACCGACCCACCGACGATGTGGCCGCCGTGAGGCAGGAGGCGCAGCACGGACATGGCGGTCATGGACTTGCCCGACCCCGACTCGCCGACGACTCCGACGGTTTCCCCAGGGGCAACGCTGAAACTGACCCCGTCCACCGCCTTCACGACGCGGCTCCGCAGTTGGATGTGGGTCCGAAGGCCCTCGACCTCGAGGATGTTCATGCTCTTGTCTTCACCGCTCCTGCAGGCGCACCTCGAAGCTGTCCCGAAGCGCGTCGCCGATGAAGTTGAACGCGACCACGACCAAGATGATCGCCACCAGCGCAGGGTAGACCTGCCACCAGTAGCCGTCGGACAGGAACGAACTGCCCTGCGAGAGCATCTGGCCCCACGTCGCAGTCGGCGGCGGCAGGGAAAAACCGAGGAACTGCAAGATGGCGAGCACCAGGATCGCGTCCGCGACCTGGAACGTGGCGTTGACCACGATCGTGCCGATCGCGTTGGGGATTATGTGGCGGAACACGACCCGGCGCGACCTCCCACCCATCACCTTCACCGCGGACACGTACTCGCGGGTCCTAAGCGACAACGTCTCGCCCCGCACCAACCTCGCCGGCCCGAGCCAGGAAAGCCCGGCCAGCACGACTATGAGCACCCAGAGTGGGGACCCGTTGGGGGTCAGCGTCGTCGCCACGAATATGAAGAGGAACACGATCGGCACGGCGAGCAGGATGTCGACGATGCGCATCATCACGACGTCGACGATCTTGCCGAAATAGCCCGAGACCGCCCCGTACACGACGCCGAAACAGGTGGCCATGGCGGCTACCGCGAGCCCGATCTCGATCGAGCTCTGGCCGCCCACCATGAGGCGGCCCAAGATGTCGTAGCCGTTGTTGTCGGTGCCGAGCAGGTGCGCCCCCGACGGCGCCTCGTTGCTGTCCATGATGTTGGTGTAGACCTGGTCGGTGTGGTAAACAAGCGGCCCCACGAAGCAAAACAGCACCATGAAGACGACTATCGCCACACCGGCGACGGCCAGCTTGTTTTTGGTAAAGGTGCGCAGGACGAGCTGGGCGACACTGCCCTGCTTGTATACCTCTCCCCCCTCGGGCGCGAGTTCCTGCAGTTCGGCAGCCACGGGCAGGGTGGCCATGTCAGTACCTCACCCTCGGGTCGAGCACTGCGTAGGCGATATCGGCGACAAGGTTGCCGAGCACGGTCGCGACACCGACGAGCACGGTGATACCGAGCATGACCGGGAAGTCGTCCGTGGTGGCCGCGTTGAAGTACTCGAGACCGAGCCCTTGGAAGTTGAAGAGCTGCTCGAGCACGAGGCCAGCCGTCAGTACGGCCGGTAGCGAAAGCCCGACGAGCGTCGTCACCGGCACCAGCGAGTTGCGCAGCAAGTGCCGCCACAGGACGAGCCTCTCCGGCAGACCCTTCGCCCGGGCCGTCTTGATGTAGTCCTGAGCCAGGCTGTCGATGGCAGACGAGCGCATGTAACGGGAAAAAAGAGCGTAAGTGACGAGCGTGAGGCTCGCGATCGGCAGGACGAGGCCGGCCGGGTGGGAGAGCATGGCTCCGACGGTCGTGCCCTGAGGAGCTTCGGACGGGAACACCTTTATGCCCACCGCCAGGACCGAGATCAAGATGAGCCCGAGGGCGTACGAGGGCATCGAGTACAGGACAAAGGAGGTCGCGGTGCCGATGTAGTCCACCGCTTGGTTGCGTTTCACTGCCTGCGCCACGCCCACCGGCACCGCTATGAGCACGGCCAGCACGAGCGACGTGCCGACGAGCAACACGTCACGGGGCAGGTCGTTGGCGATGATGCTGTCCACGCTCTGGTTGAGCTTGTACGAAAAGCCGAGGTTGCCATGGAGGAGGTGGTCGAGCCACACCCAGTACTGGTACCAGACCGGAGAAAGGTAGCCGTTTTCCTTTTCCCAGGCGTGCATGGTGACGGGGTTGGCGCGCGGGCCGAGGATGGCCCGCGCGATGCCACCGGCCCCTCCGGGGATGAGGTGCTCCATACCGAAGACGAGCATGGTCACCCCGATGATGACCACGACCGACTGCAGCAGGCGCCGGATTATGTACCCGATCACCCCGAGCGCCTCATCCCGGACATTTGCCGCCTTGGTGCTAAGTGCCCCTTACTTGGTCAGGTACCAGGTTTCGGGCGTGAGGTTGGTGTACACGTTGTTGTTGAAACCTCCCAGGTGCTTGGAGATGAGGTCGACCGCGGCAGCGGTCGGGTCGCCCGTAGCGGTCGGGAAGTACACGACCGGGAGCTGCTCGGCCATGTAGTACTCGTAGTTGATGAGTGAAGACGCCGTCCTGCTCTCGGGGACCGTTGCCGTCGCCGCGATGAGCGCGTCGGCCTTGGCGGTGCTGTAGCCGGAGAAGTCGGCGCCGGCACCCGTCGCGAAGAGCGACTCGCCGGTCGGCTCGTAGTCCGGTGCGTAAACCCAGCCGGCACCCCAGTTGAGCGCCGTCCACGAGCACTGCGCTGAGCTGGGCTTGGCGTAGCCGTGCGGGCCGCAGTTGATGGCCTTGCCGACCACCTGGGCAAACGGTGCCGAAGAAAGCTCGAGGTTGATGCCGACCTGGGCCGCTTGGGACTTGAGGTCCACCATCTCCTCCTGGGTCACGACGACGCCGCTCTGGTAAAGCAGCCCGAACTCGAGCTTGAGGCCCTTCTTCACGCCGGGCCCGCACTTGGCCGGGTCCGCGCAGTAGGCGACCTTGCCCGGCGCCACATCGGCCCAGCCGTGGGCCTTCAGGATCTTGGCGGCGTCGCTCACGCTAAAGGGGTACATGTTGTGGTACTCGAGCTTGGCCGCGAAGTGGTTGGTCGGTGCTAGAGGGGCGGGGCCATAAGTGGGCACCCCGTAACCGTCGAGGATCTTCTGGATCCACCCCTGCTGGTCGACCAGGTGCTGGAAGGCCTGGCGGAAGTAGAGCTGGCGAAAGACCGGCCCGAAGATGGGGTTGCCCAGGTTGAGCGGGAAGTAAGCGAAGCTGAAGGAAGGGAAGTTGACGGCGGTGTAGCCCTCGGACTCGATCCGCTGCAGCTGCGGGATGTAGTCATCGGGCAGTTCGGCCACCTGCAAGGCACGAGGCCCCCCGGACTTGAGCTCGTTCAGGATCGCCTCGTCAGAGGTGAAAGGCACCTCCACGAACTTCGACAGCGTGGGCTTGGGCGAGCCGCCGTAGCTCGGGTTGGGCACAAAGGTCGCCTCGCCGGTCGAGGTGAAGCTCTTCAGCTTCCAGGGGCCGTCCACTATCGACCAGTACTTGCTCGAGGCCCACGTGGTCTTGTCCATCGCCTGCTTGTTCAAGAAGTTGTAGACGGCTTGCGCACCCTTGATAGTCGTGTCGGGAAGGTTTTTCTCGTTGGGGGTGGGCGTGGGCGAGCTGGCCGAGGTCACGTCCCAGGCCATTGGCAGGGGCGTGATCTGGGAAAGCTCGTTGTAGAGGTACCAGGTCGGGTTGTACGACTTTTTCAGGTGGAAAACGACCGTGCGTGCGTTGGGGTAGCTCATCGACGCGACGTTGTCGGGGAAGAAACCCGGCGTGTAGTCGCACCAGTTGTCCTTATTGGCGAACATCATGTTCATCCAGAACTCGACGTCGCGCGACGAAACGGGCTCGCCGTTGGACCACTTCCAGGGCTTCAGCGTGACGGTTACGGTCTTGTCCCCGTTGCTGAACTTGGGAGGGTTGGCAACCGAGTAGTTGTAGTCCACCGTCGGCTGGTTGTAGTTGCCGAACCAGTAGAGGGGACGGTACATGAGGTAGGTCAGCTGGCCGTAGTTCATGGTCGAGCAGACCTGTGGTGAGATGAAGGGGAAGATATATGTCGGCGGTGCCGACTGGCCCTCCATGAAGTAGGCGGTGCCGCCGCTCATCTTCGTCCCCTGCGCCGGCACCGCGGTCGTCGGACCGAAGTTGTTAGCCGAAGCGGCACTGGCACCGGGGGCACCTACCAGCGAAGCGGCAGCGGTGCCGGCCGCAACAGCCAGTACGCCGAGAACCTGGAGCGGGGATCTTGCCCGGGGCCTACTGATTGCCCTGCTGGGCTTCGGCCCCGCAATGTGGAAGTTCATATCTGTGCGCCTTTCGTGTACGAGCAGGCGGCGTGCCGACGAGTTGGGCCTGCCGGCGGCTGGATATCTTGGAAAACTCCCCTTCTTTCCCGCTCTGCAGCAAGATAGAGTTCACGGAGGGCACGAAGGAACGATGCCCACCGCGACTACGACCCACCGCGATCACCAACCAGCCAGCACCTCCTCCTACATTGGTGTTCGTTCCTCGGGCGCCGGCCTTCTTAGGCCGGCTAAATTGCTAAGATAGCAGCCTCGCGCCCGCACCACGAGGCGGCCGGGCAGAGCACCAAGGCACTCTCACTGATGACGTTCACCTGCCTGACCACGCGTAACGTAGTTTGTGTACCACTCTTCGTGGGGGGTTGGTAGTACCCCTACCCCGGGGGGTTCAGGTGAGGCGCACCCTCGGGTCGAGCAAAGCGTACAAGGCGTCGACGATGATGTTGGCGGCGACCACAAACGCGGAGGCCAGCAGCACTATGCCGATTATCACCGGCAGGTCCTCCTGGGTGATCGAATTGACGATCTGCTGGCCGAGGCCGGGGAGGCCGAAGATGGTCTCGGTCACGATCACGCCGCCGAGCAGGGTCCCAAGGTCGATGCCGAACTGGGTGACCATGGGTGTTATGGCTGCTCGCAGGGCGTGGCGAAATATGACCCGTGACTCCGAAAGGCCCTTGGCACGGGCCGTCCTCACGTAGTCTTCCCCCAACACGTCGAGCATCGAAGCCCTGGTGAGCCGGGCGTAGACGGCCGCGCTGACGAGGGCCAGGGTCACCCAGGGCAGGATCAGGTGCCTGGCCCATCCCCCCACGCTCTGGGACAGCCCCACGTAGCCACCAGCGGGGAAGAACGTGAAGCCCGCCAGGTGGAGGCGGTAGAAGAACACCAGCAACAAAAGCAGCCCGAGCAAGAAGGTGGGCATGGAGTAGAAGGTGAGGGCGAACCCGGTGACGGCCCGGTCGGCCACCGAGCGCGGCCTGACCGCGGCCACGATGCCGGCCAGCACGCCGATCACGAACCACAAGATGGCCCCGCCGACCGCCAAGGACACCGTGACAGTCAGGTCCTGGCGGACGATCGTGGTAACGGGCTCGGAGTTCACGTACGAGTAGCCGAGGTTGCCGTGCAAGAGCCGCCACAGGTACGAGCCGTACTGGTCGATGATGGGCCTGTTCAGGCCCAAGTGGGCCCTGATCGCCGCGATCGTGGCGGACGTCGCCTGCTTGCCGGCGAGGAGGCGGGCAGGGTCGTTAGGGGTGACGAAGTACATGATGAACACCGCCGTCGCTACCACCCACATGACGACCGCCCCCAAGAGCACCCGGCGGACGAGGAAGCTGAGCATGGCCGCCCTCAGCCCCTGAGCATCCGGTTGTAACGGGGGTCCAACGCGTCGCGCACGCTGTCACCGAGCAAGTTGAAGGCAAGGGTCGTGCCGAGCAGGGCGACGCCCGGGAAGACCACGTACCACCACGCGACCTGGTAGTACTGCACCGAGTCCGAGAGCATGCTCCCCCAGTCCGGCGTGGGGGGCTGGACCCCGATCCCCAAGAAGGCCAGGGTGGCCTCGAAAATGATGGACGAAGGCACGAGGAGGCTGAAGTAGACGATCACCTGGGCGGCAACGTTGGGCGCGATGTCGAAGAACATGATGCGCAGGCTGCTCGAGCCCACCGAACGGGCCGCCTCTATGTACTCCTTTTCCTTTATCGAGAGCACTTGGCCCCGCACGATCCGGGCCACCGCGCCGAAGGAGAAGAAGGCGATCACGGCGATGTCGAGCGTGATGCCGCCTTGCCCGTTCAGCGCCGTGAACAAGGCGATGGCGAAGACCAAGTAGGGCATGGCGAGCACCACGTCGAAAACCCGGGCGAGCAGCGTGTCGACCACCCCGCCGAAATAGCCCGCCACTATACCGAGGACGGCACCGCCCGTGGCGGCCACAGCCGCGGCCACGACCCCGACGAGGAGCGACACCCGGGCACCGTAAAAGATCCTGACCAAGAGGTCCCGGCCCAGCTCGTCGGTGCCGAGCGGGTACTTGAGGCTGGGTGCCAAGGGCAACCCGGTAGGGGGCACGTTCTGGGCGTCGGGGCCGTGGCCCGTAATGGCCGCCGCGAGCGGGGCAAAGACGGCCATCGCGGCGATCAGCACTATCGCCACCGAAGCCCCGATCGCCACCCTGTCGTGGCGGAGCCGGTCGAACGCCAGCTGCCATGGGCTCCGGCCCTGGATCGCCTGGGCGAGCTCGCCTTCGGGGGCTTCCTCAACTTCAGTGCCCAGGGCCTCGGCCGTCGTCTTCCCGCTCGTGATCACCCTGCTACCTTCCTTCCGAGGTCGTCGGTGCCTCCCACTGCCGCGGCGACCCGGCCCATGGCGGGCAGTTCTTCGCTGTCGCCCAAGGGGAAGTGACAGGCGGCCAGGTGCCCGGGCGGGTCAGCGAACTTCGCCTCCAGCCTGGGAGCCTCTAGCGAACAGCGCTCTTGCGCCTTCGGGCAGCGCGGGTGGAACCGGCAACCGGGCGGTGGGGCGATGGGCGAGGGGGGCTCGCCGCCCACTGCGGCACGCGAGCGCCGGTCTGTCTCGTCGGGGTCGGGCACCGGGATGGCGGACTGCAGCACCTTGGTATAGGGGTGGCGGGGCTTGGTATAGAGGTCGTGGCGGTCGGCCACCTCCACCACCTGGGCGAGGTACATGACGGCCACCCGGTCGCTCACGTGGCGGACCACGGAGAGGTCGTGGGTGATGAACACGTAGGTGAGGTTGAACTGTTCCTGCAGCTCGGCCAGCAAGTTGATGACCTGCGCCCGGATCGAGACGTCGAGGGCCGACACCGGTTCGTCGGCGACTATGAGCTCGGGCCGGAGGGCGAGCGCCCGGGCCACCCCGATGCGCTGGCGCTGGCC
>JAJYMB010000119.1 GCA_021787365.1 Actinomycetes bacterium
GATTGTGTGTAAGAAAGAAGCGGCCTTGGGCCGCTCGCTCGGCGCCCGTGAACGGGCTGTCGCCTACCAGTTGGCGGCCTACCAGTCCCGTGCGGCCAAGGCCAAGGGCGGGGAGGCAACGGCCGAACTGCGGGAGCGTTGGCGGAAGGAGGCCATCGGTGCCGGCCACGACCCGGACGGCTGGACACCGGCCGTGCTCCGAGGTGGGACCGCCGCCAGCTCGCGGCGCGACGGCGCTGCCGGCGCCTCTGTCGGCTCGCCGGGAGCTTGGCGCACGGAGGTCGTCGAGGCCCTCGAGCGGGGGCACTCGACATGGGGCCGGGCGGACGTGGTGGAGGCCCTGGCCGTGCGCATAGCCCCTCAGGCTGCGGGCGACGCCGACGCCGTGCGCCGCCTGGTAGAGCGGGCGACGGACGAGGTACTGGGCCATCCCGGCATCGTGGCTCTGGGGCCCAAGGCCCTCACCGAGGCGCCCGCCCCCGAGGAGCTCCGCTGCCGCGACGGCTGCGAACCGGCGGCACGCCACGGCGCCTCTCGTTACACGACGGCCCGCTCGTGGCAGGCAGAGCAGGCCGTCTTGGAAGCGGTCGGGGGAGGCCTTGAGGCCGGGGTGGCCGTAGTCCCGGGAGCCACGGTGGAAGTGGCGCTAGGAGGGGCCGGCCTCGGAGCCGACCAGGCCGAGGCCGTCCGGCGGCTCTGCCTCGGCGGCGAGCGCGTGGCGGTCATGGTCGGCCCGGCGGGCTCGGGCAAGTCCAGGAGCCTCGGTGCCGCCCGGGCGGCCTGGCAGGCTGCAGGGTCAACGGTGCGCGGCGTGGCGCCCTCGGCAGTGGCCGCAGGCGTGCTTAGCGGGCAGGCCGGCGTGCCGTCGGAGACCCTGGCCAAGTTCCTCCTCGATGCCAGGGCCGGACGGGCCCGGCTTGGCCAGGGCGAGGTCGTCATCTGTGACGAGGCCTCCATGGTGAGCACCCGGGACCTCTTCGCGTTGGTGGGTTTGGTCGAGCGGGCGGGGGCGAAAGTCGTCCTGGTCGGTGACCATCTCCAGCTCGGCGCGGTCGAAGCCGGGGGCCTCTTCCGGCTCTTGGCGGCCGACGCCAAGACCGCCGAGCTGAGCGGTGTCCACCGCTTCTCCGACCCCTGGGAGGCTGGCGCCAGCCGCCGCCTGCGCCAAGGCGACGCCTCGGTGCTCACCGAGTACGAGGACCACGGGCGCGTGCTCGCCGGTGACCGACAAGAGGCCCTCAACGCCGCCCACGAGGCGTGGTCGAGAGCGCGTGCCGAGGGCCGCTCGGTCGTGGTCATGGCCGCCGACCACGCCACCGTCGACGCCCTCGCCATGCGTGCCCGAGCTGCCCGTGCCGCCCTCGGAGAAGTCGAGCAGGTTGGCGTTCCCATCGGCAACCAGGTTGTGGGCACCGGTGACGAGGTGGTCACTACCCGCAACGACCGGCGCCTGGTCACGACCAGCGGGGCCTGGGTGCGAAACGGCGACCGCTGGCAGGTCCTCGCCCGCCGCCCCGACGGCTCGCTGCTGCTCGGGTCGCTGGAGGGTCGGGGCAAGGTGGCCCTCCCGAGCGACTTCGTGAGGGAGAACGTGGCTCTGGCCTACGCCGTGACGGTCCACAAGTCCCAAGGCGTCACCACGGACCAGGCCGTGCTGGTGGTGGACCAGGCCACCACTGCCGAGCACCTCTATGTCGGCCTCACCCGAGGGCGACAACACAACCTGGCCTGTGTGGCCTGGGAGCCCTTAGACGACGGTCACCGGCGCCATCTCGCACCGAGCGCCGCCGACGTGCTCAGGGCCGCGCTCGGCCGAAGTGGCAACGAGCTGTCCGCCATCGAGACCTCGCGCGCCGCGGCCAGCCACCGCCCGGACGATCAGGCCAGCCTCCGGGCCGTGCTGGCCGAGGCCATCCGCCAGGTCGACGCCCTGGCCGGCAGGGACTGCTCCCATGAGATCGCCGCTCTCCAACGAAAGGCTGCGCGCCATGATGACACAGAGGGTTCCGAGCGGGCCGACGGAGCCGAGCGGCTCAGCGCCCTCGTGGCTGAGCAACGGGCGAGGTCGGAGTGGCTCAAGGCACACCCCGAGGTGGTCGCCTACATTCGTGACCTCAGACGCCGGGTGATTACGGCAGGTCAGCGACATACGTACATCACAGCCGGAGGTCCCGACCACGACGCTTCGGCCAACGACCCAGGGGCAGAACTGTGACGCGGCTCCAACGCGATATTGCAGGGTCGACGCAATCCCCGTGGGGGTTCGTGTCGGTGGTGGGACGCCGACGTTATACGACTGGCGGCTTCGGGCCTGGAATGGTTGAGCTGGCACTCACCCCGGAGCTGTTCAGTAGCGGAAACACCGCGTCGTCCTCATAGGTAGCCCATTGGGGTTCGGGGTTGCATGAACCAGAAGTCCTCGTACTCGTCGTCCTCGCACTCCTCGTCCTCGTCGTCCTCTTTCGTACCGTCCTCCGTCGTTGCTCCCGACTCCCACGGAGGGATCGGTCTCGGAGTGCGCAACGCCGGGCTGTTCGCCGGAAGCGTTGCCGGAGCCGGAGCGGCGGGAGCCGGAGCCGCGGGAGCGGGAGCCGCGGGAGCAGGAGCCGCTGGAGCAGGAGCCGCGGGAGCAGGAGCGGCGGGAGCAGGAGCGGCGGGAGCAGGAGCGGCGGGAGCAGGAGCGGCGGGAGCAGGAGCGGCGGTAGCCGAAGCTGAAGAAGGAAGCCTGGACGGTGGGGTAACAGGCACCTTGAAAAAATAGACATCCAAGTCTAGTAGCTCCTTCCAATGGGTAGCGGCCCGGATATTCGCGTCGCTTGCCCAGCCGTTCCGCGCGTACTCGTATGCTAGAAGCCAGTCGTCGGACCTCCAAGCCCCCGGGGCTTCGGCTCGCCCGATAGCAACAGACATATCTGGTGCGGTTCCGATTATCCTGCGTTGACTGATCAGGTCATTCAACAGTATCAGCGCGCAATTGTCTAGCATTAGTGACACAGCTTTAGCGGCGCTTTGCGACACAGATAGACCAAATCTGGCTATGGTCCAAAGAGCCCACGTTACCTCAGAGCCATGCTCCCGACGCGCATGGTATTCGCACAAATCGTTAAGTGACTCTTCTAGGCGGGCCGCACTGAGTGCTCGGCCATTCAACTCACTCCTCGCAAGAGCGCTGGCGACGTAGCGTAGGCAGCTAGGCTCCACAGCAAACGACGCTAGAAGCAGTGGTTCCAGAGCAGACCAGCTAAGAGGTCCCTGAACGGAGGCAGCTGCCTTGGTCACTGCATATCCGAGTACGGGCTCTGCGCGATATGCCCTTGCGAGCTCGAAAGCAGCCGAGAAGAAGCTGTATATGTCGTTGGCCGTCTGCCGGTCTGAGGTTGACCGAATGGTGAATTGCGAGAGAGTGGTGCGCCACGGGGATTCGAGAGCTAAGGGAGCCTCGGAGATCTTAGTCTTGCTCGGATTAACCATGAGTCCATAGTTAGCCAGCTTCGACTGCCATGTAAGCAAAACGTCCTCTGCCTCCGTCTGGCTGGATGAGAAGAACTCGATGTCGTCAATATGGCGCAGACAGTACGGTCCAATGCTTGGATGTTCCTGCTGTAATTCTAAATCGATAGCACAAAGTACTATTTCTGCGAGAACCAGCGAACTATCAGGACTAATTGGGATTCCCTTTGTTTGACCCTCTTGCCCATGGCGGACAGCCGCGTCCAGTCTGGCGCCGAGCGGATCGGCAGGTTTTGGCAGAGTTGAGAGCCTGCGCTTCGAAGCCTCTTTGCCGTGTAATGCCCACTCGATGCTATGTGTATATATTGACGAGTAACATTCGCTGACGTCGGACGCGAAGACATATCGTGCACGATTCATACGGTAGGCGCGCTCCTCGACCCGTTCGCTTAGTGTCTTGTGCGCACACAGGCTCCGTCGCTTCGTTGGGTCGATGATTGGCCTGCTGAGCGAGATGGGGCTTTGCGTGAGGAGCGCCTGGATCTCGGTCCATCCATTGCTGCACTCCATGACGAGCGCTAGCTCCGAGAACGGATTTGGGATGGAGAGGCGCCGCCGCAGTGACCCAGGGCGCGCCAGGTTTAGGACGACGGGATTTGTCCAATCACGAGGCGGACTGGCCGTCAGCGAACCGCTGACGGCCGCGAACGGCCTACTCGTAAAGCTAGGAGGTAGCTCTTGAGGTAGGTAGCCGTGGGCCATGGTGTCAGCGACTTGCATTGATACCTCCGGGCGATCTGCTGCTCGTCATCTGACGCTAACGGGTACTGGAGATCGCGTGTGCGCATCCTGTAACACAGCACCCGCAAAGTACGTGTCGTGTCCCTGGTGCGTCGTCGCTGGTCGGGTGGTTGTGGTTGCCTGGCTCGTAGGGCTCGCTGCCGGCCCCGTGCTCTCGAGGTCCCCAGAGGATTTGACCCACGAGCGAAGCGGAGCCCCAGACCTGGCTGCAATCGCCAGCCCTGCGGTTGTCGGCGCAAGCCGGCGCACGATGCGCCGGTGTACGGAAGTGAGTTCCGTACATGGGGGGGGGGTCGGACGTCCGGGGAGCTGAGGCCCTGGAACGGTCGTGGTCGTCGCCTACGTGGGGTGCGTCGACACGTGGCCCAGCTCGTCCCCGTTCCGCGCTCCCACCTCCCTCGGCGACTTCCCGGCCGGCAGGCCGGCGGGTGGGCCGGTCGTCAGCCGCCAGGACGGCGGCGTCTGCTCCTGAGGGTCTTTGAGGCCGTGGCGCTCGGGGGCGGGGTCCAGGGGCCGCCCTCGGAGGCCCCTGCGGGCTCTGGCCCAGCCGTGAGGCCATGGTTGCACCCGGCCCGGCCGTCTCTCGTGGTCGCGCTGAGCGCGGTACGGCGGTCTTGAGGTCCGCTCCGGGGTTGGCGGCTGCCCTCCCTGCTGCGATGAGCGGGGGTGTGGCTACTCGCTAGTATGCGAGTATGTCCCCCGACTTCCGCTCGGACCCAATGGAGAGCCCCGAGGGCAAGGGCATCGCGAGGCGCGCCTGGGAGCAGTACGCAGCCTTCGTCAACAAGAACATCACGCCCGCTATCGCGCCGTTCGTGAAGCCTGCGGTGGCCCCCGTCGCCCGCCAGATGATCGAAGACATGGTGGGGTTCTGGGTCATGTGGCACCTCTACGGGGGCTTCGAGGGCCTGGAGCACTTCGGCATGCACCCCTCCACGATCTGGCGGAAGGTGTCGCGCTTCCGCCAGATAACCGGTGTGCACCCAGACGAGTTCCAGATGCCCGGCGTCACGATCGACCCGGCCGAGTACTGGTCGGCTCCGGGCACCAAGGTCGGCCAGCCCCCACACTCGTAGCCTTGCGAGTAACACGGTTGTGATTTATACTCGCAGCTGTGCAAGTAGAGGGCAGGCCGTCGGCGCCCAAGCGGCTGGTCGAGCTGGCCTCGGGTGTCGATGCCCTCTACCTGTCGGGTCGTGCCTCTGTCCCCGAGGAGCTGTTCGACCGGCTCGGTGAGAGCCGTATCGCTGCAGAGGCCGTCGGGGCCGCTGTCCCCTTTGGCGTCGGGGGCGCGGAGTTCTCTTTGGAGCCGCACGGTTGGGGCAAGTACCGCTTCTGCCTGCGCCACCGCCACGGGCAGGTGGGCGTGACGCCGAGCCGGTCCCTGCCGGCTCTTCGCGTGCAGCCGAGGGCCGAGTTCCTCCACGGCGCAGGCGCCCTGGGGGCGGTCGAGTGGTTCGAGGGCGTCCTCGGCCAAGCGGTGGGGCCACTGCGCTTCGGTATGAGCCGGCTCGACCTCCACGCCGACTGGCAGGGCTGGGACCTCGACGGCGACGACCGGCGCCGGTTCGTCTGCCGGGCCGAGCGGCGGGACCTGCACGAGGTGGACGAGCAGCTGACGGGCTTCGAGTTCGGGCGCCGCTCCACGGGGAGCCTTTGCGCCCGCATCTACGATAAGGCAGCTGAGGTGGCCGCATCTACGACAAGGCAGCTGAGGTGGCCGCCAAGGGGACCGACTTTTGGCCCGATATCTGGGGCGAACGCTACGACCGAGCGTTGGCCGTCCACCGGGTCGAGTTCGAGTTCGGCCGGCAGGGCTTGCGCGAGTTCGGGGTGGACACGCCACGGGAAGCCATCGACGCGGCCGGTGCGCTCTGGGCGTCGGTCACCGAGGCGTGGCTCACCTACCGCTCCCCCACTTCGGACCAGAACCGGTCGCGCTGGCCCCTTGCCCCCGAATGGCTCGACGTGCAGCGGGCTTCGCTTCGCGGCAAGGCGGCAGGTGCTGAGCGGATGTACGAGGGCAGGCGCAGGGGTCGGCTGAGGAAGCTGCTGCCCGTCCTGAACGGGTGCATGGTGAGCTTCGCGGCACTGGTCGGCGCCACCGGCATAGACGAGGCCTGCGCCCGTCTCCCGGCGCTGCTCCGAGACTACGAGGTCATAAGCCGGCGGGGGTTCTCCGAGCGCGTGGCCGAGCGGGTGAGGGAGTACCAGCAGGCATGAGGGAGGCACCCGACTTCGACCGGGTGGCGGAGGTGCTCGTCCGTATAGCGCTTCGCCTGGTCGGCAAAGATGATGGGCCGAAAGGAGGTGGCCTCGGTGCTGACTATGGCCTACTGCCGCGTGTCGACCGAAGAGCAAGCCGAAGAAGGCTTCTCGATGGAGGGCCAGGCGGACAAGCTCCGCTCCTATGCGCAGCTTCGTGACCTTGGCGAGGTAACGGTCGTCGAGGACCCTGGCCTTTCCGGCAAGGACATGGCCCGCCCCGGCCTCCAGCGGCTCCTCGAGGCCGTGCGCGCCGGCCATGTGGCCCACGTGCTCGTCTGGCGCCTCGACCGCCTGTCGAGGAACCGCGGGGACCTGATCCTCTTGGCCGACACCTTCGGGGAGCACGAGGTGGCTCTCCACTCGGTGCAAGAGAACCTCGACCTCTCCTCGGCGGCGGGGCGGATGTTCTACAACATCTTGGGCGCCTTTGCACAGTTCTTCCGCGAGCAGCTGGCCGAGAACGTGAAGATGGGCAACGAGCGCGCCGTCCGGGAGGGCAGGCACATCAACCGGCCGAAGACCGGCTACTCGTTGGTGGACGGCTTGCTCGTCCCGAACGAAGACGCCGAGCGCGTGCGGGAGGTTTTCCGGCTCAGGGCCGGGGGGATGAGCCTTCGTGACATCGAAGCCCGCACGGGGCTCAAGTGGTCGATGGTGGGGAGCATCCTCCAGTCGCGGGTCTACCTCGGGGAAGTCCCCCACAACGGCCAGTGGTTCCCCGGCAGGCACGAGCCTTTGGTGACCGAAGAGGAGTTCGCGGCGGCCAACCGGGGCTTCGTCCCCGGCCGGCGCCGTGGGAGGGACCTGCTGTCGGGGCGCGTGCGCTGCGGGCTGTGCGGGAAGCGTATGCCTATCGACCAAAACGGTGAGGGCCGGGTCCTCTACCGCTGCCGCCACCGGGGGCAGGGGTGCCGGCAACCGGCTCGGACGAACCTCGGGCTCGTGAGGGCGGCAGTGCTCGGGATGGCGCTCATCGGCCAGGACGAGCGGCTCCGGGAGGCCATCCGCCGGCAGCTGGCGTACGGCCAGGCGGGCGACCCCGCGAAGGCGGGAGCCCGCCGGCCGAGGCGCAGGTCGGCGGCTGCGTTGAAGGCGCTGACCGAGCAGCGGAGGAAGCTCCTAGAGCTGTACTACGAGGACGGCATCAGCAAAGAGCTTTTCAGCGAGGAGGAGCAGCGCCTCACCCGTGACATCGAGGCGGTGCGGGCACAGGTGGGCGAGGAGGATCGCCAGGAGAGCCTCCGCTCGGAGCTGGTCGAGCGCTTCGAGCAGGTTGCCAAGGTGCTCCAGGAGCTCGACGTCCAGGTAGTCTGGGGGGCCGCCGAGGATACCGAGCGGCGGGTACTGGTCGAGGAACTCGTGGACGGGGTGACCGTGTTCCCGGATCACCTCGAAGTGACGGTTGCCGGCGCTCCACCGCTCAACGTGCTGTACAGCGAAGTTGGGCTCAAGGAGTCGGAGACTGTACGTGTCGGAGGAGGGACGCACCCGATCTGGTACCAAGCACTGGCGGTTGGCATCGGGGCGGTGAGTCGGTGTCGGCATCGGCGGGTCGACGCCGACGTTCTCCGACTGGCGCTTAGCAGGTTGGGCGAAGTAGCACTAGCCGCGCTGTACGTTGCGCAGCGCGATGAGAGTCGTTATGGCGCGCCCGACGGGAGCGGGACGCCGTTGTTCTGCGGAGACGTCCTGCGCCGAGCCCGGCATCCCGGCGTACACCGAATCAAGATCGTGGAAACCGCCCGGGGTGTCAAGACTCTGGCGGCGATCACGGGACAAGAACCACCGGAGAACCGCGGACGTGTTAGCAGCAGTCGTAACAACGATTCAACGATTCTCGGACGACCCTTCGCGCAACAGGCGCTCGAATCTCAGCTGCGGTAGCGTGACGGAAGAAGAGCGGCTTCCGGGGAGGTCCAAAGTGATTGCTAGCGTGACATGGGCGGCCGGCCTAGGTGCCATTGGCGCAGTAATAACGCCACTTGTCGTCGCGATCTTGGGCTCTGTCATTAGTCGCCGTTTAAGACAAATTGAACTGAAGCAGTGGCATAGTCAAGAACTGATCACCGCCCGCTTAGGCTACTATCGCGAAATCGCGGAGCCGCTCAACGACTTGTACTGCTATTTCACCTACATCGGCACATGGAAAAGTCACACCCCGCCGGAGATTATTGAGACAAAGCGATCACTCGACCGGACATTTCATACGCTCTCACCGTTCTTTAGCGTGGCGGTCGTGAAATCATACAACGACTTCATGGACCTATGCTTTGAGACGTTGGGAAGATGGGGAGCGGATGCGAAGCTAAAAACGGGCTGTACTTGTTTAGCGCATTTCGGGACGCGCTGATGTGGGGGTAGAAGTCGGTGTGTTTTGGTCGCCTCCTTGGTGGACCAGGGGGTTGGCTGGCTCAGCCGAGCAAGATGGCGAGCCCGGGGTCGGGG
>JAJYMB010000123.1 GCA_021787365.1 Actinomycetes bacterium
CATCCCCTCTGCCGTCCCCCAAGGGCTCCCAGCTCCAAGGGCGTTTAGATATCTACCGCAAATACCGCCAATTCACAGTTGCCCCGAAGGGGCCACCGGCACCGAGCTTGTCTCGGTGCCGGCGTAGGACCTTCTCAACGCGACCGAAGTTCCGGGGCGAACGGCCGAGGGCTCGTCAAGCACCGTGGACGGCACGGCCCCGTACCAGTCTGCCGCTGGCCCCGCCCAGACCAGCGCTTGCCCAAGGGCCAAAGGGCTCGCCGCCAGGAACGCCGCACCGCCCGGCCGGGTTAGTTCTTCATGAGGCTGGGCCTTCTCCCCCGTTGGACCGCCGGTGCGACAGCTCTATTTGCCCTTACCTGCTCGACCAGCCCGATGGTGCAGGTACAACCCGCCGGAGCCGCGCCTTCCCCGGCCGCGGTGCTTGCCCTCGCCGAAGGAGGCCTGAGCGGGGACTATGAGGCGACTTACCTGGTGACGGGCCAACTCGCGGTCTTCCCAGGGCCCAGATGGAGCGTCTTGGTCGCTCACGAAGGGCCGGCACCGGTCTCGCGTCCGTTGGTAACCGACGACGCGACCTGGTCGTTCTTCCTCCACGCCGGGGAGGGCTACCAGCTCCAATGGGTCGAGAAGGGCGAGCACTTCCAGGACTGCTGGACGATGCCAGAGCATCCCGGCTGGCACTGCGGCCGCGGCACCTACGACGCGTCCAACGGGTTCTCACTCGCCACCCTGCCCTACATCCCCGCCACCGTCGTAATCGGCTTGGAGACGGCCGTCCACGCCGGGCCGGGGGCGAGCCCACGGCTCAGCGTCACCCAGCGGACCAGACCTCTTTTCGGGCGGCTCACCTGCCTGAGCGCTGTGAGCGCCGGGACCGCAGTCTTGGCGAGGGGGGCGACGACCCGGCACCCCTTCGCTACCACGTGCCTCACAACCCGTGGCCTCGTGGCAAGCCAGCAGCAGTGGGGGGAGGGCACCTGGGACAACCTCACGCTCGTCCGCTGGCGCCCGCGACCGCCCGCGTCCGACTTCCGGCCCGCATCAACCGTCGGCCGCTCGCCCACGCTGCCGCCACTATGAGGCAGGGACTGGTCGCGCTGGTAGCGGCTCTGGTCAGCACTGGACCCCTGGCACCGGCCGCCCGGGTTCCCACGACCATCGCCGGGCCCGCCTTCGCCCAGATAGCCGCCGATTTCCAAAGCCTGGTGAAGGCCCCGTCAGCCGCCACCGTGCAAGGTTTCGACCCGGCCTTGGCCCAGGCGCTCAAAGTGAGCTCCTCCCAGGAGCGGAGCGAGTGCCCGGGCTTGCTCGGCGGCTCTGTTCGCGTTTTCAGCGCCCGACGGCTCAGCTCCAATGTGGCGACGGTCGATTTCGGCCTGACCGTCGACGGCTGCACATCGAGGTTCGTGGGGACTGCGGTGCCCGTCAACGGTACGTGGCGTGTTTCATGGGTCACCGTCTGCATGCTCGTCGAAGACCAAGGCACCGTGTGCCCGCCGGCGCCGCACGGGGTTATTGCTACCGTGCCTTTGCCATATTCGCTGAACGCCCGCCGACAATTGGCCAGCGAGCCCCCCGGCCTGGTCCGGCCTGAGGACATGGGAGACGGCCCGCACGGCAGCCTCCTTATAACCGATGTGGACCGTGACCAAATCCTGCAGTGGTGGCCCGACGGGAGGCTCGGCGTCTTCGCCGGCACTGGCCAACCGGGCTTCTCTGGTGACGGAGGGCCCGCCCGGCAAGCGCGCCTGGACCCGGCGTACGAGCCGACGGTTGCCTTGGCTCCCAACGGGTCTGTCTACATCGCAGACTCCGGCAACAACCGCCTCCGCATCGTCAGCCCAAACGGGACCATTTCGACCGTCGGTCGCTACCCGGGGATCTCGGGGGTGGCCGTCTCGGCATCAGGCGTCGTCTACATAGCGACGGGGAGCGCAGTGGAGCGGTTGAGCCGGACGGGGAAGGCTACGGTCATTGCTTGCGCCTCGTTCCGATCGAGCTCCTGTCCCCCGGGGCACTCCCAAGGGCTGCCGAAAGGAACGGGCTTTTCACCGTCTCTCATCGCCCCCGAGGGCGACGGGGCCTTCGTCGTATGGTCCGACGGGCCAAGAGATCTGTTCCGGATGACGCCGAGCGGCGAGCTCACCGACCTGGGGCCGGACTACATAGATGCCATGGCGCCGGCCCCTGACGGCTCGGTCCTGCTGGCCGAGCACGGGACAGCCGTCGGCCGTGTCGTCGGGACTCATGTTGAGCACAGCTACATCAGCCTGGACAAGGCCAACCTGGCGGGTTATGCCACCGGGGTATGCGGTAGCTTCCAGCCCGACGGGATAGCCGCCGGTAGGAACGGCACGGTTTACGTCGATACCTTCATCGGCAACGGTTGGACTTGTGACAACGGCCTCGTGCAGGTCGGCGCCAACGGCAAAGGCCACGAACTGCGGATAACGACACCGGTCCTGGCGAGCTTGCCGTCCGCGACGAACACCGGCTTCCCAAGCAACATCTACCCGTTGCCGCGCCCGGCATCCGGTCACGACCTGCCCGCTTGCCCGAGCCGCCAAGGCATCGAACCCTTCACTGCTGTCGTGGCGAAGAAGGCTTTGGCGGTGGCGAGCCGGTTCAACGCTTTTGTGTCCAGCTTCTATGGGGACCTCCGCTCGACGGACCGAGCCTGGTGGCCAAACGTCTTCAGCGACTGGGTCAGCAACTACTACGACAACGACACCCACACGATCGTCTCGAGCGGGCCGGCCAGCAAGGACCTATTCGCTGCAGCGGTCGCCCACGCCTGCGGCGAACAACTGGTGGAGGACTCCATGGTGGTCGTGGTCGGGCCGTCCGCCTACTCGTCCCAGGTGAGCCACCTTTACTTCCTCGACCGCGACGGCCAGCCCCTCATCTACTTCCAGGACCAATAGCGCCTCATGATGCGCGGCACGATGCGGACGCTCCTCCACCACTCGGTTACCCCTTCCCATCGACCCGGTCAGTAACCGTGCGCCGCGCTCCGAACGCATTGAAAATCAAGAGGAGTAAAGAGGAGTACAAACGCCTCAAGCTTCTACCCCGTCCTCCGTCTTCGACAGTGCCGTGACCTTCGGCCTGTCTTTTCCCCCTGGGCTCCCCCACCCCTCCGGGTCGTTGACCCGCTGTCGGGGCCGGTCCAGCGCCGGTGGGGCCGCCGGCGCTGGTCAAGGTCAAGCGCAGCGGCAGGGCACGGTCTTCATACCCGTTCACGCGCTTAGGCGAACACGCAGCCCAAGACGAGCCGTCGCTTTTGTTCCATGTCGTTACAGTGCGCTCGCCTTGCTTAAAATATGTGCTGTGGACCTCCGTTGTATTAGAGCCCAAATTTGACTCCAGCGAGGTCCCGGTAACCATCCTTACGCGTCGGTTCTCGTTGAAGTTCCCACAGAAAGCACCCGCTCTGTAAGGGGTTGTTCTGAGCGGCAAGACTCGGCTCGGTGACGCTGCTCGCCAATGCGCCCCCGAGCGCTTGACAGCCGTGGGCCAGAGCGTGCATGTGCTCCCAGTCGGTGCGCACATGGGCGGCTCCGTCTTTCAGCAGAAAGTGGCGTACCTCGGTACCTATTTCCGGAACATCGTTTCGGGCGGCGTCGCTTCCCCGCTTCACTTCAGAACCAAACCTCCTTCACGACCTCGGGCTTGAAAGGGCTTGAAGTGCTCTTCGCCGCTTGGCATTGGGCTGTCCAAGACGGTGCTGTGGGCTTGGGCAGGTGGCAGTCCGCCATGGCACCAGCGCCGGAGAAGGCCTTCAACTGGCAGTCGTACGGGCCGAGGCCGCCCCAGGCGGCCGCGACGAAGCGGCACGCCTCGCCGGTCGAGAGCTCGATCTCCCAGGGCTCCATGTAGCCCTTCGGCACGGCTGGGGGCGGCACCACCGGCTTCGCTTCGAACACGACGACCTCCAGGCTTCGCGGGTCCCCTGGGCACACCAACGTTGCCGGCAAGTAGGAAGTACGCCTCGGCCCGGCAAGACACGGGTCCAAGATCCCCGTGGTGGCACCGAAGCACCGGTAGTAGTTGCGGTCGTCCACAGCCCCGACGCTCGCGAAGCACTTGCCCGACGACCGGGCGACGACCCGGAGCGAGGGCTTGATGCGCCCGCCGGCAGTGAAGGGGTCATAGACGGCGGTCCTGGTGCCGCGCGGGCTGGTAACCGTGAACGGCACGCTGCATATACCGGCCGGGTAGGCGACGATCTGGTAGCTCTGGCCGGCGACCACGGGCACCGGCACGTTCACCCTGCCGCCGGTCGCGTACTCCGAAGGGACGACAAAACTCACATGGTACGTGTGCTCATAGCGAGCACGCAGCACGGGCAACTCAGCCCCCCCGCCACCGGAGCCGATGTAGGCGAGCGGCCCGAGGAAAGCAAAGGTCGCTCCCTTGCAGCCGGTGACGAAGAGCGTGACGTGGCCGCCCACGGGCGCCGCTGGCGGGCAGACCTGGACCCGGCCGTAAGGGCCCGCACGACCGGCACAGGGCACCGCCGCACCACCTGAGCGTGCCGAGCCCAGCCGTTGCGCCCCGGGTGCAGGCGCCGAAGTGGAGGCGAGGGCCATCGTGGAGAAGAGGGCCGGCGCGCCCGGCAACGCCGCCGCGGTGGCGGCGAGCACCAAGAGGGCCCGGCATCTCCCGCCCATCGATTTCAGGACGCACCTACCCGCTGCTCGGTTCCACTACGGGCGGACCGGCGAGCTGCCGGCTCAAACACGTACCGCACTCCCTGGTAGTGGTTCACGCCGGCGAACCGCGATATAGATGTGGAACGCCTCAGAGGCTCTTGCCCGGCTGGGAGCATCTTGTTGCTCCCACAACCGAGCGATGTGACGCTCACATGGTCCGCAACGGGCACCGAGCCGCTCGTGGCCAACCACCACAACGACCCGCCGGCCACGATGAACGAGGACGGCTCGAGGTAGTTCCCTGGAGCTTGGCTCGGCATGGCGTTGACGGTGCACCATTTCTCTGCCCCCGGCAACAACAGCTCCCAGGGCGTGACCGAGACAGAAAGTATCGCACCGTTCGGCAGGCCCAGGAGGGACTCTGCGGCCACGCCAGTGAGCTGGCCCGGCAGTTCAGGCAGCGACACGACGTGCCAAGTGCGGCCACCATCTTGGGTGAACATCACGGGGAGAAGGCCGGCGTAGTCGGAAACCGCTTGGTCAGCGCCGAGCAACAGCGCCTCGGTGGGCGACAAAGCAATAATGGTTGCCGGCATACAGATTTGCACTAGCCCGACGGGGCTTGGCAACAGGGCCCAGTGCGCGCCTTCGTCGGCAGACACCAACAGCTGGGCGTAACTGGGGTTCATGCCGCAACCAGGCGCTGCGCCGCTGGCGCCCCAGGCCACGCAGGGCCCGGCCGGGGGGCAGGAGAAGAGTGCCTCGGACCATCTCCCCGTCGCGGCGCTGTACTGCTCCACCTCCGGGACGAAGGCCGCCGTGCCCTGCTCACCGCTACGGCCGAAAAGCGCCTCCACGTCCCCGCCAGCACCGTAGCGGAACCCCTCGAAGCCCGAGGCCGACGATCCTGCCGGTGTGGGGACGAACGCCCAGTTGCTGCCCCCGTCGGCACTGTAGAGGGCGGCCGCTCCGGGGGCCTGCGGGTACTGCACGGCAACGTAGGGAAAAGAGAAGCCGATGAAAAGGGCGGGCCCCTGGACGGCGACCATGGTGCAGCTGGTGAACCAGCTTCGCGAGACGCCCGCGAAGGCCTTATCGACGCGCAGGAGCTTGGTGGCCCCTGCGGTCGGGACCTTGTACCTACCAGGGGGCCCCTCGACCTCCACGTACCCCGGCGCGCACCATGCGACCGACGACGGTGCCGCCGGGTTGGCGGAGAGAGGCGGTTCTCCCGCTTGGTACTGCCCGATAGGGGTTATGTGCCCCAAGCTGGCGAAGGTGGGGGCGGGGACGAGCCTCAGCTCGGCGTCGCCGGCCCGCAGTTCGACCGTCAAGCCGCGAAAGCGCTCGTCCTGTCTCGAGGCCAAGTGGACGAGCGCCACACCTTCGGCCGGCCCGAGCCCGCAACGCGGGACCAAGAGAACGCACTGCACCCCGAGGTCGTAGACTCCGGCTACTGGGGAGACGATCTCGTCCGGCCCTGTTTGGGCCCATGGTGCCGCTGGCACCCGCAGGTGGGCGACGAAAGTGGTCGGCGAACGCCAGTCGACGGCTACCAGGCCGTAGAGGAGGCCCCCCGGGCAACCGCCCCAGCAGAAGGACACCAAGTCCTGCCTGTCCTTGTAGGGCCGGCGAAGCACCCCGGTCACCGTTATGGCTTGGCCGGGCTCGACTGGGCCCGGCTCGACGCTGAGGGAGACGGCGGGGCTCGCGCCAGAGCTCCCGTTGGGCACGGTCGTCGGCGCCGTAGTGCCCGCCAGCCGCGTGAAATAGTCCACCACCGCGAGGTGGTAGGTGCCGCCTGGCACGTCGGGCACGTAGAGGCAGAGGTCCACCTTCCCGTCAATCGACTGTGCCGGGCTGGCTGGCCCGGCGCGCTCGCCCGGGCAAAGAGCGCCCTGCCAAGTGAGGGCGTACGACGCCCCTGCCGGAGGCATGACGGCCGGCTGGCCGACAGCCTGCCCCGTCGCCAGTGGCATCGCGAGGAGCGCGAGCGAGACCGCCACCAAACCCATCAGGGCTGCAGGCCTGCTCGTCGGCCTCGCCAACAAGTGGAGGGCTCCATGCTCACGGCCACGGCCGGCGGGGCCTCTCATGGCAGACCGCCTAACCGGTACGCCGTCCACGTGCCGCCTCCGTCGGTCGTCCGGTAGACGAGCCCGGAGCGGCTGTCCCAGGCCCCCGGGCCACAGGCTTCCCAAGCCCGGCCGACGTCCCGGTGCACGAAGTCGACCGCCATGTCCCCGAGCGGGACCGATGAGCGCGAGCTGGCCCAGGAGGCGCCTCCGTCGGTGGTCTCGTAGATCTCCCTCCCGGCCGCGACGACCCACGTCTTGGCCGTCACGACGTCGAGGCAGCCACCGCAGGGGCAGGCGCCAAAGGCCGACAGGGCGCGGGAAGCACCCAGCGGCAGCCGGTGCAGGGCCCAGTGCGCCCCGCCGTCGTGGGTAGCGGCGAAGAGGAACTCGGGGGCGTTGTCCACGGCAAGGGCACCCACCGAAGGAGAGGAGAACACAGGTGGGTAGGTCGCAACGTCGCCGTTGGTGCTGGCGAACAGCTGCACCGGGAAGCGCCCGGCCAGGTGCCAGTGCCGGCCGGCGTCAGCGGCCGCGAAGAGGTAGAGCACCTGGGACTGGTCGAGGCGGCCTTAGTACCTCGCCACGGGCAACCAAGCGTCCTCGCCGTTCGGGGCGAACGGTGCCTCGAGCTGGAACGGCCCCATCCGTGCCGCCCTGAGCGCTGCCGGGGTTACGTCGTCCCAGTGACGGCCCCCGTCGTGGCTCCTGAGTAGGACGCGTGCGCCGCTGTCCTCGGCCACGGCCAAGGCCCAGCCGGTGGTACGAGACGTGAAGTCGACCTGAAGGGCCGCCAACGGGCCTCGGTGGCCGTCGACCGTCAGCGCGCTCGGGAGCGTCGACGCCACCAAGACCACCGCAGCCGCCAAAGCGCGCTTCACGCCAGTACAACCCCACGGCTCACGCCACGGTTGCGCATTTGTGCCGGCGACGTAGGCAACCGAGACGGCCCCGGTCTGCAGCGAGATCTTCGGTCCCTGGACCGGCCACGTTCAGCTCTGCTTGGCCGAAAGACTGGTGCCCTACCGGCCCGGCAAACGCAGGAGGGAGGAACCACATTGAACGCCTCACCCCGCCCATGCTTGTGCGATGAGCTGAGCGCATGCCTCGGCAACCTGGAACGCACCCCGCGGGCGCTTAGGCACTCTGGTAACCGATGGTCCTGGGCTTACCAGGAGCCCACATGCCGAGCTCCGGCAACGGCCGCGTCGCTCAGGCCCGGGCGATGGAGTGGACGACCCGGGCGGCCGTCGTCGGGTCACCAAGGCCGATGAGGACCTCGACGGGCATATGGCTCCCGGGGACCTCGACCTCGACCGCAAGCATGAAGAACGGGTTGGCCTGGTCCACAAAAGCCCGCAGGCCGCAGCTCGGGTGCGCCCCGTGGTAGAGCGTTGGGCGCTCGTCGGCTGCCGGCCTGGATCATCAGGCCGTCCGCCGGGAGACTCGGGGAGACCCCAGCGCAAAGCGGGACGATAGGGCCCGCATCGGTGTCCAGGCGGCGGAGCCAGGGCGACGACACCGCCCGTTGCGCCGGGCTCTCGGCAAGGACTGGCATGGCTCACCCTTGGGCAGGGGGCCGAAACGGACGACGTTTGCCACTTCCGCCAATGACTGGCCTGCTGCGCGGGCGCCGTCGCTGCACCAGTGCGAGGTCCCAAAAGTACCAAGGAGCACGACCACGTCTGGGGGAGGCAGCCCGCTCTCGCACTCGCTGGTCCCCTGGTTACGACCGGCCAGCCGGATGGGACGTCCAGTTACCGTTGCCGTAGACGACCGGCTGTAGCGTTCGCTTGGTCCCTGCCTGGAGGGCCGCCTGCTCACCGGGCGGGTGCTGTGGCGGAAGAGAAGCTCCTGAAGCCCGGGGTGGTGCTGGTCACGAGGCGCGACGGCTCGGCCCGCATAAGCGGAGTGGAGCCCTTGGTCATGGACGGAGAGCTGTGGCTATCGATGATGACCACGTCTGCGAAGGCGCTCGACCTGAGGCGCGACCCGCGCATCTCC
>JAJYMB010000095.1 GCA_021787365.1 Actinomycetes bacterium
AGATCGCGGTACATCAGAGTGCGCCGCAAGGGACCGCCGCATCCCTCGTCGCCAGGGACGTCAAGCACTACGGCCAGCCGAGGCCTCGCCGCGCCCGATTAGGGTCTTGACAAATCCTACGGTTGCTAAGCTAAGAGGGCCGAGGACTGGACCAGATCCTGCCCCTAGCGGTCGTCGTGCCGCTGCTTGTCGGCGCTTTCTTGTCCGCTGGCGCGCCCTTTTTGAAGCAGAGGCAGCGTCTTTCAGACGGGATCGCCATCTTGACAAGCGGGGCTGTCACGGGTATGTGCGCAGCCCTCGTCTTCCAGGCCTCTGGGCCCCGCAGCGTGTACTGGTTCGGCGGGTTCCGCCCTAGCCACGGCATTGCGATCGGCATCGACTTTGCGGCTGGGCCGCTGTCGGCCGGCCTGGCCGCCCTCTCCGCCTTCCTCGTTACGGCGTCCATGATGTTTTCCTGGCGCTATTTCGAGCACGTGGCCACACATTTTCAGACCCTCATGCTTATTTTTCTCGCGGGCATGGTGGGCTTCTGCCTGACCGGCGACATATTCGACATGTTCGTCTGGTTCGAGGTAATGGGGGTAGCCGCCTACGCTCTCACGGCTTACCGCCCGGAGGAGAAGGGCCCCGTCCAAGGTGCTATCAACTTCGCGATAACCAACAGCGCTGGCGCTTACCTTTCTCTTTCGGGGATCGGTCTCCTTTACGGCCGCACCGGGGCGCTCAACATGGCCCAAGTGAGCCGCGAACTCTCGGCACAGCGTCCGGACGGCCTCGTCGTCGTATCCTTTGTGCTCATAATCTCCGGGCTGCTGGTGAAAGGGGCCATTGCGCCCTTCCACTTTTGGCTCGCGGACGCCCATGCCGTCGCGCCCACACCCGTGTGCGTGCTTTTCTCCGGGGTCATGGTCGAGCTCGGCCTTTATGGGGTGACCCGCGTGTACTGGTCGATGTTCGCGAAGGCCCTTGGCCACGAGCAGGTAATATCGCACACCTTCTTGGTCCTCGGCACCCTCACGGCATTGGTGGGGGCTGTGTTTTGCTACCACCAGCGCCACATAAAGCGGTTGCTCGCTTTCTCGACGGTGAGCCACGCCGGCTTGTTCCTTTCCGGTATCGCGCTCTTGTCCCCGCTCGGCCTGGCAGGTGCATCCGTTTACGTCCTTGGCCACGCGATGGTAAAGGGGGCGCTCTTCCTGTGCGCCGGTGTCGTGCTGCACCGGTTGCACTCGGTCAACGAGACATCGCTTCATGGGCGGGGAAGGTCCCTCCGCCTAACGGGGGTCATCTTTACTGTCGCGGGGCTCGGCCTCGCCGACCTGCCACCGTTCGCGACGTTCCTTGGGAAAGGCTGGACAGAAGAGAGCGCATACAGCCACGGGTATGCCTGGGTGACCGTTGTCTTCATGGTGTCGGCGGTACTTGTCGGCGGGGCAGTGCTCAGGGTGGCCGGCGGCGTCTTTTTCGGGCTCGGCGACCCACCTCCAGAAGACCCGAGGATGGCGAAAGAGGCCGAGGAAGAAGAATCGGAGACGGAAGAGGCCAAATACAGGACGCCTCTTTCCATGGTGGTCCCGGCGGCTGCGCTCGTGGTAGTCGCCTTGGCGCTCCCGTTCTTTCCGGGCTTCGGGCCGTCAGTCCAGCGAGCCGCCACACGTTTCGAGGACGAGAGTGCATACAGGGCGCTGGTGCTCTCGGGCCGGCCGCCAGCCAACTTGCGGGCACCATTACCACCCGGACCGACAGGAATAACCGTTGCCGACGTGGCCACTGGGGCCGGTTCGGCAGCGGGGGCGGTGCTGCTGGCTGGAGCGGCGCTGTTTAGGCGCCGTTTTCGGTCGCTGGCGCGCTTCGCGCAGCACTCACGAGCGGTGAGGGCGGCCAGGCGACTGCAAAGCGGGGTGGTCAATGACTATGTGACGTGGTTGGTCATAGGTGTCGCCTGCATCGGGGCGGCGCTGGCAGCGGCGTTGCGGTAGGAGCCTGGAGGCGGGGCTTGGCTTTCGGGCACGGGAGGTCACCGGTCGAGACGTCTCCTGCTGGCAGCTATTGGCCGGTCCACAAGACAAAATCCGGTGGATGGTGCCAATTCTGCATCGAGGCCCGGGCGACCTCGGCAGAGGGCTCCGGTGGATCGATGCCCATGTAGCCTCCTTGTTGAGTGTGTCTGTTCAGGATGGTCAGCTGAGGCGCCGCCGCTCGGACGAACAGGTCCTGCGGCGCGCTCCTGTTCGAAGCCTTGGTGCCGTGAAGGCAGGCGTAACTACCCAGTCGACCGTGGGGTATGCACGTCAGGACGCCCTTGTCGGCGCCTCATGAGAGGTCTCGCCCGAGATCCCGGCTGCGTCGTCCCCTCTCTTCACATCGAGCTGCCTGCATGAGGCCCTGTGTTTGCGATTCGTGCAGATTGCTGTTCCACGAGCAGCGGGTAGGCGCCGCTATCGAAACCTTCAATGAACCGCGACACCGCATAAGAAGGGAGCACGTAGGTTATGAAAGGCCAGCCACATCGGCGTACACGCAATAGCCGCTTCGACACACAGATGTCCGACACGGTAGGGTCGGCGCCCACGACGGCCGAGAGGCGGAGGTCAGTGCTCGAAACTGACAGCCATGCGCTCGGCACCTGGACCCGCACTCGCGGCCGAGCGTGCTCCGCCATCACGCCAGCGCAGCAAGTTCCGGTCGAGTTCCTTTACGCTCCTCACGCCGCACAAAGCCATGGTCCGGCGCAGTTCAGTGGCCAGGATGTCGATGCAGTGGCGGACGCCGGCCTCGCCCGCAGCAGCCAGCCCGTACAGGTGCGCGCGGCCGACCAGTACGGCCTTGGCGCCGAGCGCGAGTGCGGCCGCGATGTCGCTGCCACGCCGGAACCCTGAGTCAACCAGGACCTCGAGGCGGCCCTCCACTGCGTCGACTATGCCCGGCAGGACGTCGATGGTCGCAGGAACGTGGTCGAGCTGGCGGCCCCCGTGGTTGCTCACGATTACGCCGTCGAGCCCGGCTTCGGCCGCCCGAACTGCCTCGTCTGGGCGCATCACGCCCTTCAGGAGGATGGGCCGGTCCCACACCTCCCGTATCCAGCCCAGGTCTTGCCAGCTCATGCTCCCGTCGAACATCTCTTTGATCTTGTTGCGCGACCGGTGGTCGGGCGGGCCGATGTTAGGGAAGCTGATCTCCTCGGACGCGAAGAAGTGCCACACCCAGGTTGGGTGAAGGGCTCCTTCGAAGAAAGTGAGGAGGGGCAGTTCAGGCGCGGGGAGGTCAAGGCCAGTGTGCTTCTCTCGTTCCCTGGACGCGCGGACGTTTGTATCGACGGAAAGAAGGAGGGCGCTGAAGCCGCTTTGACGGGCCCGCTCCACGGCCCTCCTAGCGTCCCGGCGGTCTCCCCACACGTACAGCTGGAACCAAAGTGGGGAGTTGGTCTGAGCGGCGATCTCTTCCACGGGTACCGTCGCGAGGGTGGAGACTCCGTAAGGGATGCCGGCGTGCCCCGCGGCGCGAGCTACAGCGCGTTCACCTTCGTGGTGGAAAAACCTGGGCGCTCCGATTGGCGAGAGCACGATCGGCAAGGGGATCTGCTGACCGAGGACAGTTGTGCTGGTGTCGACCGAGGTGACCCGGCGCGGCTGCTCAGGCAGAAACTCGATCATGTCCAAGGCTGCCCTGTTGCGGTGCAGGGTGTACTCTCCCTCAGCACCGGTGTCGAGGTAGGCGCGCGCCCCGAGAGGCAAGCGCGACCGGGCGACGCGTGCGACATCGTCGATGCTGTAACAACGGGCCAGCGTGCGGGCACCATAGGGCGCTGGCGGTCTCTTGACCCGGAGGAGGCGTACCGCCTCGGAGAGCTTCATGGGTACCTATTACCCCCCGTTTGCCACTCGAACAACTGGATTTGGCATCCTCCTGCGAGGGTACCCGGCCCGCCGGGACACGGGTACCCGAAGCCACCGGCCGTCAGGGCGGCCAAGGACGACCACATTGGTCGCGGTCGAAGAGATCTGTCCAACATCAATATTTGTAGGTACGGGTGTGTCTTGGACAAAGTTCTTGCTATTGGTCCCAAGCTGCCCGCGGTCATTGCCTCCCCAAGCCCACAAACGACCGGACCTGGTTACGGCATATTCTGCGTAGCCCCCAGCGAAGACTTGAGTGAAATGGAGATTATGAGGCAAAAGGACCCGCAGGGGGACCGGTGAACTCCTCGAACGGCCGTCGCCTAGTTGGCCCCAGCCGTTACTGCCCCAGGACCAAACCGAGCCGTTGGCAAGGACGACGATTGTTTCTCCATTGTTAGGGCTGCTCCCCCCTTGCGACACTCGAGTGACGGGTGCCGGGAGAGCCACCTTGACAGGGATGGACCGGTCAGTGGTTGTGCCGTCGCCTAGCTGGCCCTCGTTGTTGAAGCCCCAGTCATAGTAGGAGCCATTATCCATGAGGGCACCGGAATCCTGCCACGATGAGACCAGCAACTTTACACCAGTGCCTTTGGGCAGCCCTGCGACGGCCACCGGTTTCGCGCTATCCCTCCTGGTCCCGTTACCGAGCTCCCCAGCCGAACCGCGGCCGCAGGCATAGACCTTGGCGTTGGCCTCAAAGAGGGCGTGGTCGCCGGCCCCAGTCGCTAGCTTCACCTTTGACAACGGAAGTTGGACTGGCTTTGATATGGGGGCTCTCGGCAGGCACAGAGCGTGGTCAGGGTTATAGCCCCATCCCCACGCACGTCCTCGTGAGTCGATGGCAAGGCCGGAGTTGTAGGGCATCGGGTTGGCAAGTGATGTGATCTTCACATCAGCGGGGAACTCGACCTCGACTGGGCCACGCGAAAACGTGGGCGCCTTTCCGTCACCGAGCTCGCCCAGGCTGCCTGCACCCCACGCCCATACAGTGCCGCTTTTGGTAAGCGCGTAGCCATCTGAGTTGGAACTTGCGATCTGCACAACGTCTCCTGTTATACCCGAGACAGGAGTCGGGAAGCGATGCTCCAACGCTCTGGGCTTGCCGTGCCCTCCGACTACCCCAAAGCTGTAAACTCGTTGTGGCTCATGGGCGTTGTTGGAAGTTGCCGTGCTCCCGCACGACGCGCCGAGAGCGGCCAAGCATACTAACGTGGAGAAAAGAGCCCGTCGTGAACTCACAGCCGACCCTTCTTGTTGGCGGCGTCAGGTGGAGCCGGTTGGTGCTTACCATGACAACACCCCCCAAGATACCCAAGTTGAGAGCCGTCAATCCCCGGTGCTCATTTTCGGGGTGCGCCTGGTGGCGGCCTGGTGCGAGGGACGAGTACGCCCTATGGGACACCGGGTGCCGGGCACGCGAGCGTGGCTGTTACTAGTCGCGGTAGGGGATGCGGTCTCGCCAGGGCCGGGTTAGACGCTCGGCAGACTCCCATAGAAGCGCGTGCACGAAGGCCTGCGGCATGTTGCCGCGCAACTGACGTTCGAGGACGTCGAACTCCTCTGTGAAAAGGCCTGGGGGGCCACAGGCGCTACGGTTACGCTCGAACCATCCACGTGCCTCTGCCGTCCTCCCCTGCTGATGCTCTGCCAGGGCGACGAGGAAGCCGCACAGCAAGAAGGCGCCTTCAGGCTTTCCGAGTGCCAGTTCGCCGTGGCGGAACCTGTAAGCGAAGCCGTCCTGGCACAGGTTTATATGGACAGAGCCCAGTGTGGCCAGGGTCCTCGGGTCCTCGGCTGGCACAGCCCCACGGAGGGCAGCCAGCAAGAGCGTGGCGTCGACCCCAGGGTCGTCCGAAGCGCGTTGCCAGCGACCGCTCGAGTGCAGGCAGTCAGAGGAAACATCGGCCAAGATGGCGTCTGCGAGCCAACTCCAGCGGGATGCCTGCTCGGGAGGAGCATGCACGGCTATGTCCCGGAGCCCAGCCACACAAGTGAGCCGTGAGTGCGCCCAGTGCCGCTGTTCGGTTTCCCAAAGCCCCGCATCAGGCTCTTGCCACCGTCGCTCAATGGCACCGGCAGCGGCTTCCACTGCCTTCCAGTGGTCCAAGTCCAAATGGTCGTGCGCGGCCGCGGGAGCGAATACCATCAGGGCTTCACCGAAGGCGTCGAGTTGGAACTGCTCCTTGGCATGGTTGCCGACCCGGTCGGAACCGCCCGGGTACCCGGCGAGATGGGGAAGCCTGTGCTCGTCCGGGAGGCGCCCGCCGTCCACGCGGTAGGCTGGTGCCAGCGAGGCGCCATCGGCGAGGAGACGCTCGGAAAGGAAGTTCACGGCTGAGTCGAGCAGGGGGTGCGGTTGGAAGATGCCCGCGGCCCTGGCGGCATATGCCTGGTCCCTAACCCAGACGTACCGGTAGTCATAGCTGCTGCCCTTCTCAGCTTTCTCGGGCAGAGACGTCGTCGCCGCGGCAACCATGCCACCCGTGATGCTTGTCAAGAAGCCCTGCAGGACGGCGCTGGCGTGGGTGGCGTCCCGAGCCGCTATTGTCTCTACCTGGTCAGTCACAGACCGTGCCCAGGCTTGCTGTGTCTCCTGCCAGAGCCGTGAAGGGTCAGGCAGGCGGCGGGGCAGAGGATGGGAAGATATTTCGAGTACGAGGTCATGGCGGCACTTCGCGCCGAGGTCGAGGTCCGCCACGAGCGCGGCCCCATCTGCCCTCGCCTTTTCGGCGCCGGTCCAGCGCATATAGAGTGGGCCGCTCCGGAAGGTCCAGGTCCCACCTTCCCGCTCGAGCCCAGTCATTTTCTCAGTTCCAAAGGCGGCAGCCGGCTGCAGGACCACATGCACGCGGGCGGCATGATCGACGGCGACAGGCCGGCGAAGGACGACAGCGGTTTCGGGCGAGGTTGGTCGTGCCAGCGCCTCCCGGCACTCAATGACGCCGTCTGTGGTGACCCATCTGTTGCGCCAGATGAGGCTGCGGGGCTCGTAATGCCCGCCCCAAACATAGCGGGCAGTCGCTGGCGACACAGCGTAAATCCCGCCTCCGCCGATCAGATGCGAGAACACCGCGTCGTCGTGCCATCTCGGCGCGCACATCCACACGAAGTCACCCCTCGGCCCAGCAAGGATCCCACGTTCGCCGTCAGCGAGCAGAGCGTACTCGCGGAGCACCTGAAGAGGGTATGTGCCTTCGACTTGGTAGTCGTTGTGGGAGAACTGCTGCCCGATCACGCGCCGCTACTCGCCACGATTTCTACGCCCTCCCACTTGGGTTACTATTGGGCCCCTGGACATGGCTCCTTGGGCCTCTGGACATGGATGAGGCCAGGCCTGGCAGGGGAAGGGGGGCCCCCGGAAGATCGCCTTGGCCTCATGGCTTAAGAACTTCCCCGTGATAGCGGCGTCAAACCGCTCATGGCGGACGCTAGTTGTTACCTGGCAAAGAGCCGTCTAATCGGTTTTGCGCCGTGCGTGGGGGGTAGCTGAAAAGATCCCCTCACTGGAGGTAGCAAATGCCCTTGGGCGGGAAGAAGAAAAAGCCGGAGGATGCGCTGGGGACGCTCTCTCTTCAGGACGAGGTCATCCGCGGGTTGCTCGACGATTGGGAGGGAGCCGTCGAAGGCGTCGATGAGAGCCGTGAAGACAATGTCATGCGGCGCTGGTTTGCCGGCTGTGCGGTCAAGCTCCTCCTCCAGCACATGGCTGTACGGGAGGAGGCGGCCCGGCAGGTGCGCCGGCGTCTCGTGGCTCTAGGCTTCATCGATCTCGCCGCCCAGCTGGAGGGAAATGGGCCGCTCCGGCGCCAGAGGATACGGGAGTTGGACGAGCTGGTTCGTTTCCGCCAAGCTATCACGCTCAACCGGCCAGAGGTCCAACGGACAGCGCTGGCCTTGGGCCGCCTGGCGAGGACCGCGACCGACGGTGATGCGCAGCTCATCCCGCGCATAGAGCAAGTGCTCGGGCCGGCCGGGTCCCGTTCGCTCCCGAGTGACCTGTCTGTGCGCCTTCGGAGCACGACGCACCCAGCCGTCCGAGGGAAGTGATGGGAAGGGGGCTAGGGCCGCTGAAGGCACTCGCGGAGCCCTATGCTCACTTGTGAGTTCAGCGGAAGAGTCTCGTGTCGCCCAAATTGGACAAGGCAGGGAGCATCTTCCTGGGCCCGGGCACTGAGGGCCTTGTAAGGGCGGGCCTTGTAGGGGCCTTCAGGAAATTGGTGACGAAAAGTCGGTGGCGCCCCGGCCACCGAGTTGGGGCGCCACCGGGCAAGCCGCCCGCCCCGCCACCTGCGTTTGACCGGAAGTCTCGGCGTGGCGGGACAGGTTAGAGAAGCGGCTTGGAAACAAGGTACCCCGCCCAGGCAACGATCAAACCTCACTCGGCTGGGTTTTCCGCCGTCGTCGCCGGGTAGCAGCGCCATGGTGCGGGCTTTGCCCTCCGGCGCATGCCGGGGAGCCCGGTATACACGAAAGCAGACCACCTTATGGCGACAGGCGGGTACTTCCTCTCTTCCGAGGAGCACGGGCCGCGCCACCTCCTGGATTACGCGGTGACGGCGGAGGGGTCAGGGTCCCGCGATGTTTTCATACCGGGCCGCTGTTACACCCCTGGCTGCGTGGGCCGGGCCTCAGGTGTCTACGAAGCTCCGGCGCAAGTGCGCCACGGCCCGGCTGATGATACGGGAGACCTGCATCTGGGAGACCCCGATCTCGTTG
>JAJYMB010000033.1:0-33540 GCA_021787365.1 Actinomycetes bacterium
AGGGGGTCCTTTCGCGTTCATGGACGTCACCACGTTGTCGTCACCAGGAGCTTGCTCGCAAAACAGCGTCACCATGCTTGGTGACGTTGACTGCCTCTCTCGTCACCATCCAGCGTGGCGCTCAACACCAGGCAGGTGGTACACAACGGCCCTCGGGGCGGGGGTGCTATGGGATCTCGGCGGTGTCGCCGGGCTACACGTCGAGGGGGCGGGGTCGATGTACACGCCACGAGCCAGGTCGCCGCGCAGGCCGTCCAAGAAGATCTGGGCGTCGGCCTTGCGGTCGAACTGGCAGGTCTTCTGCGGGCTGCCCGGGTCCTCCCTCCACCGGGCGCGATAGCCCCCCTCCGGGGCGCTTGTCGATGCTCGCCATGGCCTCCTAAACCACCTCCAAATGCTCGGGTGAAATGAACGAGAAAGTCCTCGATCAGTCCTCAGGTCCTCGATCAGTCCTCAGCTCAACGGTCACCAACGGTCCGTTTTAGCCACTCTCGGTCAACATCGGTAACATGGAAGGGCAGCTCAGAGGCAGGATAGCCCTGAAGTGGCAGTCACGGAGAGTGAGCCGGCCTGTAGGCGGGGTTCTGTCCACCGGGCCGTTGCCGGTTACCGGATGGGTGGTCATCCATCTATGCGGTCCACCTGGGGACATAGGCCGGGCCAGCCGTCCCACGTTTGACCTTGCTCCGAGTGGGGTTTGCCAAGCCGCCGGGTCACCCCGGACGCTGGTGCGCTCTTACCGCACCGTTTCACCCTTGCCTGTGGCGCCGGCCTGCGCCGGCACCCATCGGCGGTCTGTTTTCTGTGGCACTTTCCTGCGGGTCGCCCCGACTGGCCGTTAGCCAGCACTCTGCCCTGCGGAGCCCCGACCTTCCTCAGCCGGTTGCCCACTTTCGTAGACGCCGACCGCGACCACCCGGCCGGCTCACTCATACTCAGTCTAGCGGCACCCGACTGGCTCCCCTCCGGCGCCTCCCGAAGACGCCGCTAGCCCCCGCGTGGCATCGCCGCCTGGCATCGCCGCCTGGGGAGAAGGGCTGGGGAGAAGGGCTGGGGAGAAGGGCTGGGGAGAAGGGCTGGGGAGAAGGGCTGGGGAGAAGGGCTGGGGAGAAGGGCTGGGGAGAAGGGCTGGGGAGAAGGGCTGGGGAGACTGGCTGGAGAGATCGGGACCTGGTAAGCAGTCGAGCCCTTCGCGAGCGGGCGCGTCACGACGGACAGACGCAAGCCCTGCCCGGCGCCGGACCCCCGCCAGCGCGACGGGTTGCAAGCAAAGCCGCCCGTCGCCCCTCGGTGAGGCCGCGCCGGGCGTGGGTTAGCAACGCTTTGGCCCCCTCCCGGCACCGCCGGGCCGCTTTACATGCTCCAGGAGCAGTTGACGCCGGCCCAACGGCTGGCTGCTGTTGTTGGATCCTGCCCAACGGCTCCCTCCAACCGGGCACCGGGCAGGGTTTCCCTACAACGACCTCCAACAAGTCACGCGGGCAACATAGTCACGCGGGTTCACCTCAAGACCTCCGCGGAGGCCTCCAACGTCTCCGGGGCCTCGTCGTCTCACCCCTCGTGTTGAATGGGAGCATGCCACAACCGCCGGCGTTGCCAGCTCTCCACCCGGCCGTCGCAGCCTGGTTCGCCGGAGCCTTCCCCGAGGGCCCGACCGAGCCGCAGGCCCTCGGGTGGCCGCTCGTAGAGCAAGGCGGAGACGTGCTGATAGCCGCGCCGACTGGCTCGGGCAAGACTTTGGCAGGGTTCCTCATGGCCATCAACCAGGCCTATCGCGCCCACGAAAGAGGCGAGGACATCACCGGGCGCACGCGGGTCGTCTACGTCTCGCCGCTCAAGGCACTGGCGGTCGACGTGCACCAAAACCTCGAGCGGCCCCTCGCCGAGATAGCGCAAGCGGCCGAGTCCCTTGGCTTGACCCCGGCACCGGTGACCGTGGCGGTCCGGACAGGCGACACGACTTCGGGCGCGAGGGCGGCGATGGTGAAGGCCCCGCCGACGATCCTTGTCACGACACCCGAGAGCCTCTACTTGTACTTGACGGCCGAGCGCAGCCGTCAGACCCTGACCGAAGTAAAGACCGTGGTGGTAGACGAGATCCACGCCCTGGCGCGCGACAAGAGGGGCTCGCACCTCGCTCTCAGCCTGGAGCGCCTCGACCACGTCCAAGCCGCGCAGCGGCCCCAACGCGTCGGGCTCTCCGCCACTCAGCGGCCGATCGAGGTCACGGCGCGGCTCCTCTCGGGTGCCGCCGCGTCGGTGCACGTGGCCGCCGGCACCGCGCCGACCGGCACCGAGCCGACCGGCACCGAGCCGACCGGCACAGGACCAAGGGTGGGCGCCCGGCACGTCGAGGTCGTGGACTGTGGCCATACCAGGGACCGCAGGGTGAGCATCGAACTGCCCGAGCAGGAGCTGGCGGCAGTCCTTTCCCAAGAGCAGCTGGCGGAGGTCGTGGAGCGGATCGCGGCCCACGTCAAAGACCATCGCACCACCCTCGTATTCGTCAATACCCGCCGGCTTTCCGAGCGCCTTGCGCACCTGCTCGGGGAGCTGCTCGGGCCGGACGTGGTGGCCGCGCACCACGGGAGCCTCTCGGCCGAGAGGCGCAAGCGCACCGAGGCGCGGCTTCGGGCCGGCGAGCTGCGCGCCCTCGTCGCCACGGCCTCACTCGAGCTCGGCATCGACATCGGCCCCGTCGAGCTCGTCTGCCAGGTCGGCTCGCCCCGGGCAGTCTCGACGTTCTTGCAGCGAGTTGGCCGCTCCAACCACTCCCGCTACGGCGTGCCCGAGGGCGTCCTCTTCCCGACTAGCCGCGACGAGTTGGTCGAGTGCGCCGCCCTGCTGGCCGCCGTCCGGCGTGGGCGCCTCGACGCCGTGCTGGCACCGGAAGCACCCCTCGACATCTTGGCCCAGCAGGTCATCGCCGAAGTGGCCGCGGCCGGCGAGTGGGAAGAGGACGCGCTCTACGACCTGGTAGTGCGGTCAGCACCTTACGGGGAGCTCCGGCGGGAGGACTTCGAGGCCGTCGTCGAGCTCGCTTCGCAAGGCATCCAGACCGGCCGGGGAGCGCGCATGGCCTTCCTTCACCACGACCGGGTAAACCGGGTGCTGCGGCCGCGCCGGGGTGCCCGCCTTGCCGCCCTGACAAGCGGGGGGGCGATACCTGAGATCGGCGACTACAGGGTCGTGGCCGAGCCCGACGAGATGTTCGTTGGTACCGTCAACGAGGACTTCGCCGTCGAATCGATGCCCGGCGACGTGTTCCTGCTAGGTACCCACCCCTGGCGGATCCGCAGGGTGGGTGCCGGCGAAATCCGGGTCGTGGACGCGGAGGGCGCCCGCCCGACCATCCCGTTCTGGCTCGGGGAAGCCCCGAGCCGTACCGTCGAGCTGTCAGACGAAGTCTCGTCGCTCCGCCGCCTGGTCGCCGCCGAGCTTCGGGGGGGAGGGCCCGAGGCGGCGGTGAAAAGCGTGCGAAGTTGCTGCGGGCTCGAAGCTGACGCAGCCGAGCAGCTGGTCGCGTACCTATCGACGGGGCTCGCTCAACTCGGGGTGATGCCGAGCGACCAGGACGTCGTTTTCGAGCGTTTTTTCGACCAGGCCGCGGGGATGCAGCTCGTCGTGCACGCGCCCTTCGGAGGTCGGGTCAACCGGGCGCTCGGGTTGGCGCTGCGAAAGCGGTTTTGCGTGACTTTCGACTTCGAGTTGCAGGCGGCCGCCAACGACGATGCGGTCATCCTCTCTCTTGGCCCCCAGCACAGTTTCCCCCTCCCCTCGGTGCCCCGCATGGTGCACCCCAATACCGCCCAGGCCACGCTCGAGCAGGCCGTGCTGGCGTCGCCGATGTTTACTTCCCGCTGGCGCTGGGACCTCTCGCGTTCGCTCGCCATATTGCGCTTCCGGGGAGGAAAGAAAAACCCTCTACCCGTTCAGCGGATGGAGGCAGACGATTTGATGGCGGCCATATTCCCCGCGCTGGCCGCCTGCCAGGAAAACACGCCGCCGGGCCCGGTGGAGCTCCCCGACCACGTCATCGTGCGCCAGGTCCTTTACGACTGCCTTCACGAAGCCATGGACATAGACGGCCTGCGTTCGCTCGTCTCTGGACTGCACTCTGGAGAGATCAGGGCGCACTTCGTCGACTCGGTCGAACCTTCTGTCCTGGCGCACGAAATCGTAAACAGCGAGCCTTACACGTACCTGGACGACGCCCCCCTCGAAGAAAGGCGTGCTCGGCAGGTCCAACTGCGCCGGGGCCTTCCCGTCGAGGCGCGCGACCTCTCCCTTCTCGACCCCGCGGCGATCGAGAAAGTGAGGACAGAGGCAGCGCCGAGCCCCCGAAGTGCCGACGAGCTGCACGACCTCCTCCTGTCCACGCTCGTCCACCGGCCCAAGTCGGACTGGGAGGAGCCTTTCGATGCCCTGGTGGCGAGCGGCCGGGCCATGCGTGCGCTTCCCGCCGGCGCCGGCACGGAGCAGCTCTGGTGTGCCACAGAGCGGCGAGAGTGGGCTTCGGCCCTCCTGCCGGGTGCCCGCTTCGAGCCCGACTACAGGCTGGGGGCCCCGCAGCAGGCTGACCCACCGGACGTGGACGAGGCGGCGGCGCTAGCTTTGCGGGGTCACCTCGGGCTGTGCGGGCCGGTGACAGCGGAAGCCCTCGCCGGCGAGTGCGGCCTCGCCCCGAGCAGGGTATTGGTCGGCTTGGCCCGCCTGGAAGCCGAGGGCTTCGCCATGCAAGGCCATTTCGACCCCACGCTCGGCCCCGGCCAACAGTGGTGCGCCCGCCATCTTTTGGCGCGGATCCACGGGTATACCCAAAGCCGTTTACGACGGGAGACCAAGCCCGTCAGTGCGCAGGAGTTCATGAGGTTCCTGCTGCGCTGGCAGCACGTCGCGCCCGGGACACGCCGGCAGGGCCGGGCCGGGCTCCTCGCTGTCATCGAGCAGCTCCAGGGTTGGGAGGCAGCCGCCGGGGCTTGGGAGGAAGCCGTCTTCCCGGCGAGGGTAGAGGGTTACCAAGCCCGCTGGCTGGACGAGCTGTGCCTGTCGGGGGAGGTCGCCTGGGGCCGGCTGTCGGTGCGCGGCCAGCAGGGCGAGCGCACCGGCCGGCGGGGGGCCTCCACCCCTTCTCGGGCCACGCCGGTCACATTTGCCCTTCGGCCGGAACTGTCTTGGTTGGTGCCGGCCAAGCGGGGCAGCGTAGTGCCCGAGGAGCCGCCCCACGGCGCGGGTCGCGACGTGCTCGATGCGTTGCGGGAGCGGGGCGCCATGTTCATATCGGACCTCCCCGCGGCCACGGGACGACTCCCCACGGAGGTGCAAGAAGGCCTCTGGGACCTCGTCGCGCGGGGGTTGGTGACCGCCGACGGCTTCAGCGCGGTCCGCTCGCTCTTTGCCGGGCGGGAGGTTTGGGCGCGCCAGCGTCTGCCCGAGCGCCGCCACCTTCCCCAGCGCCGACATTACGGCACCTCACCGGTCCCCGGTACCCGGGCGGCTCTGCGCCAGCCCTCCGGCGGGCGCTGGGCACTTTTCATCGCCGGCGAGGGGCCTGCTGGCGCCCCGGGAGACGAGGGCGCTCCGGTAGACGAGCTGGCCGAGCTCGTCGCCGGGCAGCTCCTCGCCCGCTGGGGGGTCGTTTTCTGGGACCTGGCCGCCTACGAGGGCCTCTCGGTGCCATGGCGCGACGTCCTTTGGGCCCTTCGGCGCTTTGAGGCTCGAGGTATCGCGCGGGGCGGGCGGTTCGTGAGCGGGTTCGCGGGCGAGCAGTACGCGTTGCCAGAAGCCCTGGACGAGCTGCGCCACGCCTCCCGGAGCCAGCGCAAGGGCGAGCTCGTGCGGCTCTCGGGCGTGGACCCGCTCAACCTGACTGGGGTCGTGCTGGCCGGCAAGAGAGTGCCGGCGCTCCGAACCAGTTCTGTGCTCCTGCGCGACGGGGAGTTCGTGCCATCCTCTTTGGTAAGCCAAGGCCCGCCCGGCGATCTGGCCGTCGTGGGGCGGTAGCGTCCAGGCATGGAGCCCTGGTTTCCCGCAGCGGTGAAACGCTCGCGCACCGGCCGCGTCACGCTGCGCTCGGGCCTCTCGCCCGGGCAGGCGAGGCCCTAGGCAGCGGAGGTGATCAGCCCAGACGAGATCCGCTCAGCCGAGGCGCGCCTGCGAGGCGTCGTGCGGCCGACGCCAACGGTCCACTCGAGCGCGCTGTCGTCCATCACCGGGCGCGACGTGTACGCCAAACCGGAGCAGTTCCAGCGCACCGGCTCGTTCAAGATCCGAGGCGCCTTCAACAAGATCGCTGCCATCGCAGCCGAGGGGGCAGACGGCGAGGTCGTGGCGGCCTCCGCCGGCAACCACGCGCAGGGTGTCGCCTTGGCGGCCACGCTCAACGGTCTGCGCTCGGTCGTGTTCATGCCGGAAGGAGCCTCTCTGCCGAAGGTCGAAGCGACCCGCCACTATGGCGCCGAAGTGCGCCTCGAGCCGGGGAGCGTCGACGACGCCATCGCGGCTGCCAAGGACTACTCGAAAGCGAGCGGCGCCTGCTACGTGCCCCCCTTCGACGACCCGCTCGTCATAGCCGGGCAGGCGACGGTGGGCACGGAGATCGCCGCAGAGGTCCCGCAGGCCGGCATCGTGGTGGTGCCCGTAGGTGGCGGCGGGCTCGTCGCCGGGGTCGCGACAGGGCTCAGGGCCGCGGGCTGCCGGGCCAGGGTCATAGGGGTGGAGGCAGCGGGTGCGCCGGCCATGCTGAGGGCCTTGGACCAAGGCAAGCCCGTCACCCTCGAAGCCACGGACACGATGGCCGACGGCATAGCGATCCGCTGTGTTTCGGAGCTCACGTTGGAGCACGCCAAAGCGCTCGCAGAACGCGTCGTCACGGTGGACGAGGAACAGATCAGCCGGGCGGTGCTCTTGCTGCTCGAACGTTGCAAGTGGGTGGTGGAGCCCGCCGGCGCCGTTCCCCTGGCCGCCCTGCTGGCCGGCGCCGTCCCTGGCGACGGCCCGGTGGTCTTGGTCCTGTCGGGAGGCAACGTGGACCCGCTGCTGCTCACCCGCATCGTGGAGCACGGCCTTACCGCCGCCGGACGCTACCTGACCATCCGCGTCGTGCTGGCCGACAAGCCCGGCGCGCTCGCGGCGCTGGCCGCTTCGGTCGGGGAACTGGGCCTCAACCTCGTCTCTGTGGAGCACCGCCGTTCGGGCGCCCCAGTGGGAGTGAGCGAGGCTGAGGTACAGCTCATGCTCGAGACTCGCGACCCAGCGCACAGGGACGCCGTGGTGCCGGCCCTACGTGCCCGCGGGTTCCGGGTACGCCCCTGACGGCCTGCCAGGGGGACGGTGCCGTGGAGACGACCCGGGAGCACTTCGAGCGCCTCGTGGCCGAAGCTCTCGACCACATCCCCGAGGAGCTCGCCAAGTTCATGGACAACCTCGCCGTGTTCGTCGAGGACTGGCCGACCCCGGCCCAACTGGCCGGCGTGAGGGGCACCCTGCTCGGCCTTTACCAGGGGGTCGACTTGACCCGCCGTTCGCCGGTCTCCTACGTCGGTGCCATGCCCGACCGGATCACGATCTTCAGGGGACCGATCAGCGCCATCGCCCGAGACGAGCAAGAGCTAGTCCAAATCGTCACCCGGACCGTCATCCACGAAGTCGCGCACCACTTCGGCATCTCAGACCGGCGCCTCTCCGAGCTTGGGTGGGGTTGAGCCCGGTGGTACCGGACAGGTGCGGGTCTGGCGTCAGGCTCCGGGCTCAGGCCGGCTGGAGGCTCCGGGCTTAGGCCGACTGGAGGCTCCGGGCAGAGGCCGGCCGGCGCCGGACAGTTCGATGCGGCGAGCCAGGTTGACCGCGTGGTCCCCGAGACGCTCGTAGAACCGGCCGAGCAAGGTGACCTGCGCGCCGACATCGGGCGGCATGGCGGCGTGTGCCACCTCGTTCGTGAGCCTCTCGTGGAGGATGTCGAGCTCGTCGTCCGCCTCGTCCAAGCCGGCCCAAGCGGGCGCGCGCCTCACGTAGCTGTCTGTTGCCGTCCGCCACATCTCGAGCGCCACCTCGGACATGCGCTGCACGATGCCCCGGGACTGGGGGGACATGCCGGGCCCCACGTTGCCCACGGCGCGCTGCGCTATGTGCTCGGCGAGGTCGGCACTGCGCTCGAGCTCGGGCAGGACCAGCAACAGCCCGATCAGCCAGCGGGCTTCGTCGTTGGCGGGGACGAAGCGCTCGAGTTCCCGCCAGATCGCCTCGGACAGGCTCCCTGTCAGCTCATCGACCGATTCGTCGCCCGCGACGACCCGGCTCCCCTCGGAGGGCTCACCGCCCAAAAGAGCGTCTGTGGCCTCCGCCAGCGCCTCGACGACAAGGGAGAACACGTGCGCAACCTGGCGCTCTATGGCCAAGCCATCGTTGCGGTCGCCTCCCACCGGTACCGGTCTACTGCGCGAAAGGCGAGCCGCAGCCGCGCCAGCGCGAGCCTATGGGGGTGCTCGGTCGTCCGGAGCAGGCGATTGCCACCTAACGCGGTCGCTACCTCACTAAGAGAGTCGGCAGCCACCCCGGGCCGAGGCGGCGGCTACAGTCGGCCGGTGACCGCTGTGGCGACCACGACCTTGCCCGCCCCGGCCTCCGGGACGCACTTCGGGATGCTCTGACCCGAATGGGAGAAGCTCGCACCTTCCCGAGGCTGCGGTCCACGGTCCTCGACACGACCGACGCCCGTTCGCTCGCCGAGTTCTACCGGGAACTGCTGGGCTTCGTCTACGAGCCCGGCGACGAGCTGCCGGGCGCCGGCGAACCGGACGAACGGGGCCAGGACTGGCTCGTCCTCCGCCACCCCTCGGGTTGCCCGACCATTGCCTTCCAGCAGGTGGCCGACCTGCCGAAGGCGACCTGGCCGGAAGGCGACGTCCCCCAGCAGATGCACCTCGACCTCACGGTCGAGACGGCGAGCGAACTCGAGGTGCAGCACGGGCGGGCTCTTGGCCTCGGGGCTACCCTTCTCCTCGACCGCGCCGACGACCCCGACGAGCCCATCCGCGTCTACGCGGACCCCGCCGGGCACCCTTTTTGCATCTTCGTAGCCAGTCCCAAGATGTAGCCAGCTGCGCCGGGCCCCCCGGTGCCGCGGGGCCGTCACCGGGCACGCTTCTTGGAGCGCTCTTTGGCCAGTTGGGCATAGGTGGACAAGCACTCGGGGTTGGCGAGCGCGCTCGGCACCAGGGCGTCGTCGGCGGGCACGCCCGAAAGGAGCCGCTTCACGGGGACCTCGAGCTTCTTGCCGGACAAAGTGCGGGGGACCGCCGGCACCAAAAGGACCCTGTCGGGGACGTAGCGAGGTGAAAGCTCCCTCCGCACGGCGGCGCGGACCTCCTCGGCGAGCTCGTCTTCGGAGAAGGAAGTGCCCTCTTTCCCAACCAGGAAAAGCCAGATCTCGCCCGGCCCACCGTCGGGGTCCTCCAAGTGGACGGCGAGGCTGTCGGCGACCCGAGGAAGGCACTCTATGACTGAGTAGAGCTCAGCGGTGCCGGCGCGGACCCCGCCGCGGTTCAATGTCCCGTCCGACCTCCCGGAGATGACGAGGCTCCCCCGGCGGGTCAAGACGGCCCGGTCGCCGTGCGCCCACACGCGCCCGCCCGGGAACCGCTCGAAATAGGCGGCGCGGTAGCGAGCCCCGTCGTCCCCCCAGAAGCCCACCGGCATCGACGGCAGCGGGCCGGTCAGCACCAACTCGCCCTCCCGTCCCACCACCGCTCGGCCGTCATCGTCGTACACCTCGACCTTGGCACCGAGGCATCGGCACGAGATCTCGCCCGCCCACACGGGATGGAGCGGGCTCGGGCCGACAAAGCCGGTACAAACGTCGGTGCCCCCGCTGAACGAACCCAACATCAGGTCCTCTTTCACCGCCCCGTACACCCAATGACCCGCGGACGCCGGCAGGGGCGAGCCGGTGGACCCGAGCGCCTTCAAGGAGGCGAGACCTCGCCCCGAGGGGCGCAACCCCGCTTTCATGCAAGCCACGAGGTAGCTCGCCCCGACACCGAGGCAGGTCGTGCCGACCGACGCCGCCGCCTCCCAGAGGGCTCCCGGCGTGGGCCACCACGGGTCCCCGTCGAACAGGACGGCGGCCGAACCGGCGAGCAGGGCCGAGACGTTGAAGTTCCACATCATCCACCCCGTCGTCGTGAACCAGAAGAAGCGGTCGCCTGGTCCGACATCGAAGTGCAGGCGCAAGGCCTTGGCGTGCTCCAAGAGGATCCCCCCGTGGCCGTGCACGATCGCTTTCGGCTTGCCCGTGGTTCCCGAGGAGAAAAGGACGTAAAGCGGGTGCTCGAAGCCGACCGCTGCGAACTCGAGCGGGTCGCGCTCGGCGACAAAGGCGCTCCACGGGGCCCAGCCTTTAGGTGGAGGGCGCTCGGCGTCCAGGTAGCCGAGCCACACCGCCTCGCGCACCGACGGCAGGCCCGCTCTTATGGCCTCTGCTTCCCGCCGGCGGTCAACTGTCTTCGCGCCGTAGCGGTAGCCGTCCGCGCTTATGAGCACCGCCGGCGCGACCTGCGAGAGGCGGTCGAGCACGCCGGCCACTCCCATCTCCGGCGCGCAGCAGGCCCAGACCGCCCCCAGGCTGGCACAGGCGAGCAGCGCCGCCAGGGCCTCGGGCACGTTCGGGAGGTAACCCGCCACGGCGTCCCTTTGGCCCACACCGGCTCGCAGCAAGCCGGTCCGGATGCGGGCGACCAGGTCGGACAGATCGTCCCAGGAAAGCTCGGACGGGGGCCTCGTCTGCGAGAGCGCCACGACGGCCACTGACCCGGGGCCGGCCGGTGGCGCGACGAGCATCCGTTCGGCGTAGTTGAGCTCGCCCCCCCGGAACCACCGCCAGCCCGGGACCCTGGCCGGGTCGCGCTCGAGGGCGCAGTCGGGCGGCCGGCGCCAGGTGACGCCAGCGAGGCGCGCCACGTCCGACCAGAACTGCCCCGCCGTAGCCTCGTCCACCGACCACTCCCACGCCTCTTGGTAAGAGGAAAAGCCGTGCTCGGCGCACCACCGCCCCAGCTGAGAGGCAGCCTTGCGCTCCAAAGGCGCCTCCCAGAGCAGTTCCCCTCCTGCGCCGGCCGGGTCACCTCCGCCCCGGCTCCCCCCTGAAGCGGGTGCCCCAGCCCCTGCCGAGCCCGTCTGGCCGGTGACCTCTCCGTCCAACCCGGATGCCCTCGTCAGCCCTTGGCCAGCGCGGCCAGAGCGCTCCCGCTCAGGCGGTAGACGGTCCATTCGTCTTGGGCTTGTGCCCCGAGCGAGCCATAGAAGCTGATCGCCGGCTTGTTCCAGTTGAGCACTGACCACTCGAGGCGGGCGAACCCGCGCCGCGCGCACTCCCGGGCCAGCTCCTTCAGCAACGCGGCCCCGAGGCCCTGGCCCCGATGGGCCGGCTGGACGTAGAGGTCTTCGACATAGATCCCGTGCACGCCGCGCCAAGTGGAGAAGTTCAAGAACCAAAGAGCGCAACCGACGACCTGGCCGCCCGCCAGCGCGACATGGCCGAAGAGGGCCGGCCGGGCACCGAAAAGTGCGGCGTGCAGCTGTGCCTCGGTGAGGGCACAGCACTGCGGGGCACGCTCGTAGGCGGCGAGCTCGTGGACTAGGCCGACGACGGCCGGCACGTCGTCGGGCTCGGCGGCGCGGACGGCGGGATCAAGCGGGCCCATCCAAGGATTATCCAACGCCCGTTAGTGTCGCGTCACCTCAGCCCAGGCGGGCCCAGGCGACGCCGAGAGCTTCCCGGCCCTCGCCGTCGAGGTCGAAACAACGTCATCTAGAGTCGAGGTCAGATGAACCCTGCCGGTGGGAGCGGCGATGACGTTTCCGAAGGCATTTCTTTCACCCACCTCGACGAGGTCCTTTTCGATGGGTCCAACGCGACCAAGCGGGACTTGGTCGATTACCTCGACGGGGTCAGCGAACGGATAATCCGCGAGCTCGAAGGCCGGCCCCTCTCGGTGATCAGGGTGCACCGCGGCCACGATGCCTTCATGCAAAAGAACATGCCCAAATACGCACCTGCTTGGATCCCGACGGCGAAGTTTTGGGCGGGCACCTCCAAACGGGAGGTGTCATACGCGTTGTGCAACGACCGCCGTACCCTGTTGTGGTTTGCCAACCAGAGAGCCATCGAGTACCACCCCGCCCTGGTGCGAGCCGACCGCCCGGACCGCATGACTCATATTGTCCTCGACCTCGACCCACCCGGTGGGGATCACTTCAAGATGGCCGTGCGCGCCGCGCGCTCGGTCCACCAAGCCCTGGCCGAGCTCGGCCTTGAAGGAGCAATCAAGACGAGCGGCGCCAAGGGCTTGCACGTGTTCGTGCCCGTCGCCGACCTGGCGTCGGCCGATGCGGCCGCCGCGACCCGGGCGCTGGCAGCCCGGGCCGAAGCTCTCGACCCGGAAGTGGCTACGACAGAGTTCATGAAATCCCAACGCGACGGCAAGGTGTTCGTCGACTCGACCAGAGCCGGAACGGCGACGGTGGTCGCCGCCTACAGCCCGCGGGTGCGCCCCGGGGTGCCGGTTTCCTTCCCGCTCGCTTGGGACCAACTCGACGACGTAGCGCCGAGCGACTTCACCGTGCACAGCGCGCTGCGCCGGCTGGGCATGACGGACCCATGGGCGAGCCAAATGCCGAGCCCGCAGGCTCTGCCCGCAAGTCTCGTCGAGGAAGGCCGCGCCATCCCGGTCGCCCGCGTCCAAGCTATGCACGAGGGCAAACGCCGCGCCCGCGCCCGAAGGGCCGAGTAGCGGCCCCCACGGGGGCAGGGCTCGCCGGCGGCAGCTACGGGTCGGCCGCAGCCAGGGCCGTCTGCGTCTACGGGTCGGCCGCCGGCGCGGCCTGCAGACGGCGCGGGGCGGGCTCTTCCAGCCATCGCGCCACGACCACAGCCGCCACCAACCCCAGCACGCCGACCACCGGCCCCACCAGGGCGATGGCGCCGAGGCCGACGATCGCCGAGTCGACGAGCGGCCCGGCCGAGGTGCGACTGAGATAGGGACCGTCCAGCCTGTCTTTCGGCCCGGCGCCGCCGCTCGCTTACTATCTGTTGCACCGTGCCGGGTCCCCTCGCTCTGGCCATCGCGGCCCTCTTCTTGGCGGCAACCCTCGGGTTCGCTGTGGCCCGCCCGCGAGGCTGGCCCGAAGCGGTCTTCGCCGTGCCGGCAGCGGCGTTCCTGCTGGCGGTGGGCGTGCTGTCGCCGGGGCAGGCCGGCACCGAAGCCGCCAGCCTGGCACCGACGATCGCGTTCCTGGCGGCCGTCCTCGTCCTGGCCGAACTGTGCGACCGCTACGGCCTGTTCGACTCGGCCGGGGCGTGGATGGCTGCCGGCTCCGGGGGCCGCCCGGTAGCCCTCCTCGCGCTCGTCTTTGCCACGACAAGCGTCGTCACCGCGGTGCTCAGCCTCGACGCGACGGTGGTGCTGCTCACGCCGGCGGTCCTCACGACCGTAGCCAGGCTCCGCGTGCGGGCCAAGCCCCACGCTTATGCCTGCACGCACCTCGCCAATTCGGCGTCACTGCTCCTCCCGGTCTCCAACCTCACCAACCTCCTGGCCTACCGGGCGAGCGGGCTCTCGTTCGAGCGCTTCGGGGCGACCATGGCGCTGCCCTGGGTGGCCGCCATCGGCGTCGAATGGCTGGTGCTGCGCCGTTTCTTTGCGAGCGACCTGGTCGGGCACGGGGAGAGAGCACCGGCCGCCCCGCGCCCCCTCCCCCTGTTTGCCGGGGGCGTGGTGGCGCTCACCCTGGCGGGGTTCTTCTTGCTGTCGCTCTTCCACGTCGACCCGGCCTTCGCCGCCCTCGGGGGTGCCGCCGCACTGGGCATCCCGGCCCTCGCCCGCCGGAGGGTGGCCGTGCGCGATGTTGCGGTGGCCGTAGACGTGCCGTTCCTCGCCTTCGTGCTGGCCCTCGGCCTGGTCGTGAAGGCAGTGGCGGTCCACGGGCTCGGCTCGGCCGCCGTCCGGCTGCTCCCGGGCGGGACGTCCCTTTGGTCGCTCCTCGCCATTGCGGCGGTAGCAGCGGTGCTGGCCAACGTCATCAACAACCTCCCGGCCGTCCTGCTACTGTTGCCGGCCGCGGCCGCCGCCGGCCCGGGGCAGGTGCTCGCCGTCCTGATCGGGGTCAACGCCGGCCCCAATTTGACCTACGTCGGTTCGCTGGCCAACTTGCTTTGGCGGCGCACCCTCCACCAGCGGGGGGAGGCGCTCGAGACCTCGGAGTTCCTGCGCCTCGGAGCCATGAGCGTGCCCCCGGTGCTGGTGGCAGCGACGGTGAGCCTGTGGCTGTCGCTCAAGTTCGTGCGATGATGCAGCCGTGAACGTGGTCGTCTGGCTGGTGGAGGGCACCTGGGAAGGTTGCCTCGCCGCCGCCACCGCCGCCCTCCCCGCCGATTGCAGGCTCTCGTTGCTCCACGTCACCCCGGGCGACGTGGACGAACTGCCGGGTGCCGCCGCCGGCGGGCTCCTCGGGAGGGCCCGTCACGGTGGTCGGCACCCCTACGAACGGGCGGCGGACGAGGCGGCGGCGGAGATATTGGGCGCCGCGGCCAGCCAGCTAGGGAGCGAAGACGTGGCGTTGTTGAACCGGCACGGCCGGGCCGAGCGGGAGGTCATCGCCACAGCAGCCGAGGTCGGCGCGGACCTGCTGGTGGTGGCGCGAGATGGGGACCGTTCACACCTTGGTCCGCACAGCCTCGGCCACGCCACCCGCTTCGTGGTCGACCATGCCCCCTGCTCGGTGCTCCTTGTCTGGCCGGACGAGGCACCCGGGATCGACTCGATCCCACCACCGAGGCACGGCCCACCACCGAGGCACGGCCCACCACCGAGGCACGGCCCACCACCGAGGCACGGCCCACCACCGAGGCACGGCCCACCACCGAGGCACGGCCCACCACCGAGGCACGGCCCACCGCCGAGGCACGGCCCACCGCCGAGGCACGGCCCACCGCCGCCGCCTCCCCCACCCCACCGCCCGCGCTAGGTGGAGGCGGGCGCATGCGGCGCGCCGCGGCACCCAGTTGTGGGCTCGCCGGCGCCCCCAGGCTGCACCCGCTCCACGACTTTCACCTGGGGACGGCCGGACTTGGGGTGCTTCAGCCCTTCTTGGTCTCCCAGAAGATGCGGTCGATCTCTGCGATGTGGCGTAGCAGTTCGTCCGCGACGGCGATGTCCACCGTGTGCTTGGCCTCGCCGGCGGCCTTGGTCGCCTTCCAGAAAAGCTCGTGCAGCTCGGGGTACTTCTCCAGGTGGGCGGGCTTGAAGTAGTCAGTCCAGAGCACCCAGAGGTGGTGCTTGCACAACTCGGCCCTCTCTTCCTTGATGAAGAGGGCGCGGGCCCGGAACGTCTCGTCGCTCGAAGCGTGGTACTTCTCCATGATGGCTTTCACGGAATCGGCTTCCACCCGCGCCTGCACCGGGTCGTAGACGCCGCACGGCAGGTCGCAGTGGGCGTGGGCGGGGCGGGGCTCGCTCAGCCGGTCGGCCAGTACAAGCACTTTCGCCAGCAAGTTCATAAGAGGCTCCTCTCCGTCGTCGTTTGTGATATGGCTACGTCCCGTGGGGCACGGTCCAGGGACACGCTATAGCGCTTCCGGACGCAAACGCCCACCCTTCCTCCCCGGTCTCGCCGGCTCGGGCCTTGTCGCGCTCGTAGTGGCCCTAGCGCTCCGCCTCTTCCAACGCGTCACCGTGGTGGGTGACAGCATGGCCCCCCGGCTGCAACCGGGTGACCGGCTGCTCGTCCGTAAGGCTTCACGCCGGCGCCGGCGCGTGCCGGCTCTTCGCGCCGGTGACATCGTGGTGGCCAACGACCCCCGCCAGCCGGCGCGGGCCTTGGTGAAACGGGTGGCCGCAACGGAGGGCTCCCTCGTATGGCTCGTTGGTGACAACCCCGGCCACAGCACAGATAGCCGGGACTTCGGCCCGGTCCCGCTCGAGAGCGTCCTCGGGAGGGCCATCTACCGGTACTCCCCGCCGGCGAGGGCCGGCCGCCTGCCCCCTCGAGATGGACGCCCCGATGGGACGAGCCAGCTTCGTCGAAGAGGGAGAGCCCTACTTATTCGGGCACCAGCCAGTGCCGCAAGAGCTGCTCGCGCCGTTCGGCCCAGTCTTCGGCCGTGATGCCGAAGCGGACGTGGTCCTCCCAGACGCCGTTTATCTCGAGGTACCTGAGCGCCGTACCCTCGTTGCGGAGGCCCAGCTTCTCTGCCACGCGCAGGCTGGGCTTGTTGCGGGGGATTATCGACACCTGGAGCCGGTGCAGCATGAGGTCTTCGAAGGCGAACCGTGCGACCACGACGAAAGCCTCCGGTATGTAACCGTGGCCCGCCCTCGCTTGGTCGACCCAGTAGCCGATGTAGGCGTTTTGGAACGGCCCGCGCTGCACCGAAGAGATGTTGATCTCCCCGGCGAACTGGCCTTCGACGAAGACCCCGAAGCCATAACCCGTGCCGAGCTCGCGCTCGCGCTGGCGGGCGCTGCAGCGTGCCACGAAGGCGCGCCGGTCGGTGACCGGGTCGGGCTGGCCGGGGACGGGGCGCGGCTCCCATTTGAGGAGCCATTCCCGGCTGCGGAGGCGGACCTGGCGCCAGGCCTCGAAGTCGCCCGGCCCGAGCGGCCGCAACAGTACCCGCCGGCCCCTCAGCTCGGGGTAGAGAGCAGCCACTGCGTGGCCCCAGTTCATCGCGGGAATGCTAGTGCCGTGCGGCAGGGCCTGCCGGAGCCCGCCGGTCCCTGCCACCTTGGCGCCGGACCGGTTGGCGCCACCCGGGCTGGGGCCGCCCCACCGGCCCGCCCAGGAGCTCGATGACCAAGCCGTCGAGGATGTCCGACTCCGACACGAGGCATTCCCCGAAACCGAAGTGTGCCATCAAGGTGTCGAGCACCAGAGCCCCGCCCACTATGTAGGGGGCCCGGGCGGGCTCGATCCCGGGGCGGCCGGCGCGCTGTGAAGCCGGCTGGGCCGCCAGTTCTCGGAGCGCACGAGCGACGGCGCCCCGGCTCAGCCGGTAGTGGTGCACCGCCTCGCGCGAGTAGCCCGAGAGGGACTGGTCGAAACAGGCGAGCGCGGCCACCGTGCCGGCCAGGCCCACCAGCGAGCGGGCGCCCCGGAGCGCCGGGAGCGCCCCTTCGGCCTCCTCGAACTGCCGGTTGAGCCATGAGCGGGCCGCCTCCAGCTCCGCCGGCGCCGGCGGGTCGTGGTAGAAGAACCGTTCGCTCACCCTGACGCAGCCGAGGTCCAAGGACCGTGCCGCGAGAGGCGGGCCTGCTGCCAGCTCGGTCGAGCCGCCCCCGATGTCGGCCACCAGCCAAGGGCCGCTCCCGGGCGGGAGCTCGCTCGTAGCCCCGAGGAACGAGAGCGCCGCCTCCTCCTCGCCCGTGAGCAGCCGAAGTGCCGTGCCGGCGACGGCCTCGGCGTCGTGGGAAAAGCTGGAGCGGTTGGCGGCATCGCGAAGCGCCGAGGTCCCGACCATGGTGGCTCGTTCCACTCCGTAGCCGTCCATGACGCCCCGGTACTCTCGCAGCACAGAGAGGGCCCTTCCGGCTGCCGCCGGCGAGATCTCCCCGGCCGAGTCAACCCCCCGGCTGAGCCCGGTTATCCGCATCAGGCGAACGAGCGTCTTTTTGTCTGGCCCTGCGACGAGCAACCGGGTGGAGAGGCTGCCGCAGTCGATGGCGGCGACATTGCCCTCGCCGGCGCCGGCCCCGAGCTGCCGAGCGACCCAGCGGCCCACCGGGTCGTCCCCGCCGGCGAGGTACCACGCGTAATGGGCGTGGAGGCACTTGACGCCCTTCCTCGTCCCCCCCACCCCGCCGCTCGGCCGGGGGCCGCCCCAGCCCGCCGGGATGGCAGCTTCACGCTCGGCCGCGTAGATAGCGTGCGCCCGCGCCAGCTCCTCAGGGTCTACGGCCGCCTCGGCAGCGCGCACCCCGCCGCCCGCCTCGAGGCGGTCCACCGCCAAGCGCGCCTCCTTCCCGACCAGCCAGTAGCGGGTCGGCATGGGCGTGCCGTCCACGAGCACGGGGGCGTTGCGGATGACCAGGGGCACACCGTCCCGGTCGCGCACGGCGACCTCGTAGGGCCCGCGAGGCTCGCGACCGAGCAAGGCTGCTACCTGCCGGCGGGTGCCCTCCGAGGGTTCTTTTGTCTCGACGCTCTCAGAGGCGATCCCAGAATTCTAAGGGGGCGTACCAAGAGGCAGGCGAGCCGGGCTTGGCGGCCGTGGAAGCCGTAGCAGCCGCTCGCTTGGACCTCGCCCCATCGCCCGCTCCCCGCCCCGCCAGCGGCGGGAGCACCTCGTAGGCCTTTTGGCCCGGCCAGACGTAGCCGTAATCGCTCCTCGCCAGCTGGTCTACGTATGACTTTTGATGGAGGTGGACGTTTTCGGAGGAGAGCTTGGCGTCCTCGGCCCCGAGCACAGCGATGGTCCGTTGCGCCTGGGCGATCTGGTTCTTCTGGGAGAGATAGGTGCGGAGCGGGTAGACGAAGAGGTACATGGCGCCCGAAAGCGCCAGCACACCGAAAGCCACCTTCAGGGCCAGGCGCATGCGGTTCCCCAGCTGTTGCTCGTGTGACGGCTGTGACTCAAGTGAACAGTGAGCTTAGCTCATCTCGGCGCCAGTTCAGGTCTCCTCGCCCGCCTTGACCTCTTCCCAGAGTTGGTCGAGGCGCTCTAGCCCGAGCCCGGACAGCTCCTCACCGCTTCGGAGAGCGAGCTCTTCCAGGTCCTGGAACCGCCGGCGGAACTTGGCCGCCGCCTCCCGCAGCGCCGCCTCGGGGTCGATTTTCAACTTGCGGGCCACGTTGACCGCCGCGAACAACAGGTCGCCGAGCTCGTCTCGCTCCGCCGGCCCACCGGCCCCGGCACCGCCGGCTGCGGCTCCCGGGCGGCCGGCGCCGGCAGCCAGGGCCTCCTCCAGTTCGGAGAGCTCTTCGCCGACCTTGGCGAGCGCCCCGCCGGCGCTCTCCCAGTCGAAGCCCACCGATGCGGCCCTACCCTGCACCTTGTAGGCGTAGAGGAGCGCCGGCAGGTTGCGGGGGAGGCCGTCCATGAGGCTCGCCCTGGTGCTGGCTTGCTCGTTGCGTTCGGCCCGCTTGATCTGTTCCCAATTGCGCGAGACGTCCTCGGCCGTCTCTGCCGCCACGTCGCCGAAAACGTGAGGGTGCCGGCGCACGAGCTTGGCGTGCACCCTCCGGGCGACGTCGCCGAGGGCGAACTGGCCTTCCTCGGCGGCGAGGACGGAGTGGGCGACCACCTGGAACAGCAGGTCGCCGAGCTCCTCTTCGAGGTGTTCGTACCCGGCGCCGTCAGGACCGAGCTCTTCGATGGCCTCGAGCGCCTCGTACGCCTCCTCCAAGAGGTAACGGGTCAAGCTCTGGTGGGTCTGCTGGCTGTCCCAGGGGCAGCGCCTGCGCAGCGTGCGGCCGAGCTCCTCCAAGCGCACGAGCTCGCCGGCAAAGGGCGCCCCGAGCTCGGGCACCCACAGGCTCGTCAGGTGGTCCGGCTCGACGCGGTCGACCTCGTCCCAGGGCACGGAGAAAACCGACTCGTCAGGGAGGCCGAGCCGGCGCAGCACGGTGACACGGACCGGGCGCCCGAGCTCCCCGAGGTCGTCGAGGACGGCCCCCACGGCCAGCTTCACCTCCGAGAGCACCTGGGCCGAGTCGCACTGGCCCACGAGGAGCGGGCTGTTCCTCCCGGCGGACTCGAGCCCGAAGCGCTGCCCGTCGACCAGGCTCACCCCCGCCGACAGGGGGTCTACCCCGAGGCGTTCGAAGGCCAGGTCGACAAAAGAGACGCCCGGCAGGACCTCCGTGCGCGCCCGGGGGTCGGCCCGCAGGAGCTCGACGCTTCGCTCCGCGACGGTGGGCGAGCCGGGTACGGCGTAGACGACGTGCCCCTCCGAGGAAGCCGCGCCCACCAGGGCCTCGACTATGCCGGCATAGACCTGCTCCAGGCTTTCGGCCGAGTCGTAGAGGTAGTCGAAGCTACGGGCGCCGTGGACGAGGCTGGCCGAGGGGTGCCGTGAGGTGCGTAACCAGCACGCCTTGGCCGACCGGAGAGCCTCCATGGCCTCGCTCGTGACCAGCCCGGGCCGCCCCGGGCCGAGCCCGACAACCGTGACGAGCGGGAGGGCCCCGGCGGGAGACGAGCCGCCGGTTGGAGACGCGCGACCGGCGGGAGGCGGCTCGCCGGCGGGAGCTGGCTCGCCGGCGGGGGGCTCAGGCACGCTCTCCGAACAGGTCTCAGGCGTGGGCGCCGGGGGGCAGGACCTGCGGGGCGTAGGGCGAGGGCAGGTTGGCCGCCCAGGAGCCGAAGGCCGGGTTGACCCGGACGCGGGCGGCTTTCAGGACACCGATGATGCGCGACTCGCTGTTCGGCTGCCCTTGCGCGCCGCCGGCGGTGGTCACGACCTCGATGTCCCCGGCAATGGCACGGCTGTAGGGGATTTGGCTGCGGCTGGTGACCAGGAGGACCCTGTAACCCCAGTTCTCGCGCAACAAGGCGACATGCCCGGGGGCGAGCGAATTGACCTTGGCCTCGAAGCCGGCCCGCCGCTCCAGGAGCTGCTCGGGCGAGAGGCAGTAGCGGCTTCCTCCCGAGACCGAGGCCGGCGGGGCAGAGGGATTGGCGGTGAGCTGAGCGGCGACGTGCTCGGCCTGCGAGCGGCTGGCAGCCATATTGACGGTCCCACCCCGTCCCGACACGGCCACGTCGTCCTCCAAGAGACAGACCGAAGTCCAAAAGTAGGCTTTGTGCGCGGCGTAGAACTGAGCGTCGGCCTTGGCGTTGCCCAGGGGGAGCACTTGGGCGCGGTAGGCATCGTAGGTAGCACCGCTGGTCCGCGCGGCTTGGCCAACCTCGGACCAGATCGTCGGGTCGTTGGCCCACTCGGCCGACCACGCCGCCGCGACCTGGGTCGTCGTCGGGAGGTTGGACCGTGCGGCCAGGTACTGGTGGAGCGCGACCGCAGTGATCATGTCGGAGAGCTGAAGGGTCGTCCAGTACATCCCGTAGACGTTGGGGCCGGTCCCGTTGCCCTCGACGGTGTTGTTGGGGACATTGGTCTGGCCCTGCGCCTGGGCCTGAGCCTCCTGGGCGAGGAACTGGGCGTCTTGGTACTTGACGAACGCGGGGCTCGACGCCCAATGGCGCGCCTGGGCGGCGAGCTCCTGCACCGATATCGCCTCCCCATTTACGGTCGCGGCGTAAGGGGCCGTGCCGCAACCGGACAAGAGGGCGCCGGCAACGACGGCGCAGAGGCCAGCCCCGGCGAGCGGCTTGGCTCCGGGCCGGCGCAAGCTGCGCAATGACATTGGCTTGGACATCGACTTGCCGGGGAGCAACCCGGTGCGGGCGAGGCTCAACTGGTCGCGTCTCACTCCCGCGAGCCTACGCGGGCACCAGTGCCTGGAGCACTTCAACCAGGGCTTGGGCCGGGTCGGTCACGGCGCCTCTTTGCCCGGCCTGTCCCTCGGGCCCGCCCTTTTCCCCTTGGCGGGGGCCGCCACCACGCGCCGGGCCGCTCAGCGCGAGCGGGCCGACCAGCTGGGCCTGGTCGTCCTTGTAGACGGCCTTGGGCCAGATGCGCCCGAGCCTCACCTGCTCGCTCGCCCGCAACCGCACCGGGGACACGCGAGCCACGAGGCCACCCCGCCAGCTGCCGGCGCCCCCGCTCACGACGGAGATCTCCCGCAGGCCGAGCCGGGCCGCCTCGGCCCGGAGGTGCGCGATGCCGAGGAGCGCTTCTGCCTCGGGCGGCAAGGGCCCGTAGCGGTCCTCCCACTCCGCGCGCACATCTTCAACCTCCTCGTGGGTCGTAAGCGTGGCGAGCCGGCGGTAGGCCTCCAGGCGGAGATCCTCGCGTTCCACGTAACTTTCGGGGAGGTTGGCCGTTACCGGCACGTCGATCTTGATCTCGGCGGGCGGGCGGAGCGTCTCGCCCTTGGCCTCCGCCACGGCCTCGCTCACCATCTGCACGTAGAGGTCGTAGCCAACGGCTGCGATATGGCCTGACTGGTCTTCGCCGAGGAGGTTGCCGGCGCCCCTGATCTCGAGGTCCCGCATGGCGATCTTGAACCCCGAACCGAGCTCGGTGTGCTCGCCGATCGTGCGCAGGCGCTCGTAGGCCTCCTCGGTGAGCTTGCGGTCGGGAGGGTAGAAGAGGTACGCGTACGCCCGCTGCCCTGCCCGCCCGACCCGGCCCCGGAGCTGGTGGAGCTGCCCGAGCCCGAGCATGTCGGCCCGGTCCACCACGAGCGTGTTGACCGTCGGCATGTCGATGCCGGCTTCGATGATGGTCGTGCAGACGAGGACGTCGTAGCGGCCCTCCCAGAAGTCGAGCACTACTTTCTCCAAGAGGCCCTCGTCCATCTGGCCGTTGGCGATGGCCACGCGGGCCTCGGGTACGAGCTCGCGCACCCGTGCCGCCACCCCTTCGATGTCCTGCACCCGGTGGTGGACGTAGAAAACTTGGCCTTCGCGCAACAGTTCCCTGCGCACCGCCTCGGCCACCGCCCGTTCGTCGAACTCGCCTACATAGGTGAGGATCGGCCGGCGCTCGGCCGGAGGAGTGGCGATGAGGGACAGGTCGCGGATGCCGGTGAGCGCCATCTCCAGGGTCCGGGGTATGGGCGAGGCGGTCATGGTCAGCACGTCCACTCCGGTGGAGAGCCTTTTTATCGCCTCCTTGTGGTTGACCCCGAAGCGCTGCTCCTCGTCAACCACCAAAAGGCCGAGGTTTTTGTACTTGATGTCGGGCCCGAGCAGCTTGTGGGTGCCGATGACGACGTCGACGGAGCCGTCCGCCAGCCCGTCCGTGACCGCTCGCGCCTCGGCCGGGGTCAAAAAACGAGAGAGCATCTCGACCCTGAGCGGGTAGGGAGCGAAACGCTCGGAAAACGTCTGCAAATGCTGGGCCGCGAGCAGGGTCGTAGGGACGAGCACGGCCACTTGCTTGCCGTCTTGGACGGCCTTGAAGGCGGCCCTGATCGCCACCTCGGTCTTGCCGAAACCGACGTCGCCGCAGACGAGCCGGTCCATCGGCACGGGCGCCTCCATGTCGGCTTTCACGTCTTGGACCGCCCGCAGCTGGTCCCTCGTCTCGGTGTAGGGGAAAGCCTCCTCCATCTCCGCCTGCCAGGGCGTGTCGGAGGGGAAGGCATGGCCCGGAGAGGTAGCCCGCTCCCGGTAGAGGGAAACGAGCTCCTGGGCAATCTCGCGCACCGCCCGGCGCACGCGTTCTTTGGCCCTCGCCCAATCGCTCCCGCCCAAGCGCGAAAGCGAAGGCGTTTCCCCGCCCGTATAAGGCCGGAGAGCATCGACTTGGTCCGAAGGGACGTAGAGCTTGTCGCCGTCCCGGTACTCGAGGAGCAGGTAGTCGCGCTCCACGCCGGCGATCGAGCGTTTCACCATCCCCCCGAAGCGCGCCACCCCGTGCTGGAAGTGGACCACGTAGTCACCGGTTTTCAGGTCGGTGAAGAAAGTCTCGGGGGCAGCCGCCCGCGGCCGCGGCGCGCGGTGCGGCCGCCGCCGCCCGGTGAGATCCCCCTCGGCCAGCACGCCGAACCCGAGCTTCGGGTAGGAAAAGCCACGCTCGATCGGGGCGACCACGACCGAGCTCCCCTCGCCGGCTTCTTCCGCGACTGGGGCGATGACCGCCTCCCCCGCGAGCGCGGTCGACAGCCTCGAGGCGGAGGCCTCCGTCTCGGCGCAGACCACGACGGTCGACTTCTTGGCGGAGAGCTCACGAATTTCGGCAAGCACCCGTTCGTTGCCGCCCGCCACCGGGCTCCAGGCCCGCGTGGTGAGCACGGGAACGTTCGGGCCCTCGGGGACGGCCACCATCATCGACACCGACGCGCCGCTCCGGGCGAGGAGCCGGTCGAAGTCGAGGTGCAGACGCGCGAACTCGCCCTGCGCCCCCCAGGTAGCCGCCAGGGCGCCAGCCAGGTCTGCCTCCTCTTCGGCGATCTCGGTGGCCCGCTGGCGCATCCTCGCCGGCTCTACCAGCACGACCCTCGCACCACCGGGCAAGAGGTCCACGAGCAGGTGCTCGTCGGCCGTCAGCCAGGGCAGCCACGACTCCATGCCGTCGAAGCTGTGGCCTTCGGCGAGGCGCTCCCAGGTACCCGCCCCCCAAGGCGCGTCCTCCATCAGCCGGGCAGCCCGCTCGCGCACCTCGGGCGTCGGGAGCAGTTCCCTGCAGCCGAAAACGGCGACCTCGTCGAGGTCCCTCGTCGAGCGCTGGTCGGCGACCGAGAACTCCGAGAGCCTGTCCACCTCGTCCCCCCACAAGTCGACCCGCACGGGAGCGGCCCCAGTGGAGGGGAACACGTCCACGATCGACCCCCGCACGGCCATCTCGCCCCGGTGCTCGACCTGGTACTCGCGCCGGTAGCCGAGCGTGGCCAGCCGGCCGACCAGCTCCTGCTGGTCCACCTGGCCGCCGCGCGCCACCACCACGGGCTCGATGTCCTCGACATGGGGCCCGAGCCGCTGGAGCAGCGCCCTCACCGAGGACACGACCACGGCGGGCACCTGGGCATCGGGCGCCCCGTCGCGCAGGCGGCGCAGGCGCCACATGAGCTCGAGGCGGCGGCCCATCGTCTCGGGGGCGGGGCTCACGCGTTCGAAAGGCAGGGTCTCCCAGGCGGGGAAAAAGGCGACCTCTTCCTCGCCGAGCCATACCCCCACCTCCCGGGCGAGGCGCTCCGCGGCTGCGGCACTCGCCATGGCCACCACGACCGGGCGGCTCTCGGAGACCTCGGCCAGGGCGGCCACCACAAAAGGTTGCGCCGGCTCGGCGACGGCCACGAGACGTTCGGCGCCGGCGACCCACGCCCCCAGAGCAGGGTCGCGGTTGGCCCGCCCCACCAAAGGCGCGAGGGGGCGCCGCCCGTGTGAGGGGCGCGAACTAGGAGCTTCTAGCTGTACGGTGCTTGCCACGGCACCACCATTAAACGCCGGCGGAGCGGGAACTACCGGGGCGGGAACTGCCCGGGGCGGGTGGGCCCTCGGCCGGGCGAGAATTGAACTCGTTTTGCGCCGCGGCTACGCCTTCAGCCAGGAGCAGCTCGACGGCGTCGGCCGCGGTGGAGACGGCCTCCTGGAGCTTGGCCCGTTCGGCCCTGGTCGGCGCCGATAGGACGTGGTCGATACCGGCATCCTTTCCCCCCGGTGGCTTGCCGATCCCGATCCGGACCCTCGAGAACTCGCCGCTCCGGAGCCAGGCTTTTATGCTCTTCAGCCCGTTGTGGCCGGCGAGCCCCCCGCCCGCCTTCACCCGGACCACCCCGATCGGCAGGTCGAGCTCGTCGTGGACCACCACGAGACGGGCGAGGTCGTCGACCTTGAAGCGGCGGACGAGGCGTGCCACGGAACGGCCGGACTCGTTCATGTAGGTCTGGGGGAAGGCGAGGGCCACGCGCTTGTCCCCCACCCTTACCTCAGCCTCGAGCGCCAGCTCCTTGCCCTGCCTGAGGTGTCCACCGTGGCGCTCCGCTAGCAGCGCGACGACGTCGGCGCCGACGTTGTGACGGGTCTTCGCGTAGCGCGGCCCCGGGTTGCCGAGGCCGACCACGAGCAGGTCCGGGCCGGAGGTGCCCGCCGATTTGCGGCCCCAGAGCAGGCTGCTTATCCCTCCTCAGCAGGAGCCGCCGTCTCCTCGGCCGCCGGCGCTTCGCCTTCGGCGGCCTCGGCCACAGCCACCTCGGCAGCGCGGGTGACCACGGCGGCGACGACGGCCTCGTCGGGGTCGATGTCGGTCGTCACGCCCTCGGGCAGCACGAGGTCGCGCACCCGCAAAGCGGCGCCGACTTGGAGGGCGCTCACGTCGGCTTGGATCTCGGCCGGGATGCGGTCGGGAGTGGTGTGCACCGTGAGGGTGCTGAGAACGTGCTCGAGCACGCCGTGTGCCATCTCCACCTCGGTCGCCGTGCCCGTGAGCACGATCGGCACTTCCGCGGCCACCACCTCGTCGCTGCGCACGACCTGGAAGTCCACGTGGGAGAGGGTGTGACGGACAGGGTGGCGCTGTAGCTGGCGGGCAAGCACCATGTGCTTGTCGCCCCCCACATCGAGGGTCAAGACCTGGTTGGACCCGTGCACCAGGGCCGCGCGGAGGTCGCGCGCGCCCACGGACACGGCGAGCGGCTCCATACCGTGGCCGTAGACGACCGCCGGGACGCGCCCTGTCCGGCGCAGCCTCCTCGAGACGGCCGAACCCGTGGCCCGGCCCTGCTCGGCTACCAGCGTTGTCTCTGCCATCGTCGCCCTTGCGCTCCTCTCATCGGCCCTGCATGCCCAGACCTGCGTACCCGGTCCTGCCGCCGGGCCAGGATAGCCGCTCAGGGGCCGCGCCCGGCTCAGGTCTGATTGTCTCCCCCGAAGAGCTCGGAGACCGATCCCTCCTCGAACACCGCTCGGATGGCGTCGGCGAAGGTCCGGGCTACCGACACCGTCTCGATCTTGTCGAGCTGCTTCTCCGGAGGCAGCGGCACGGTGTCCGTCACTATCACGTGGGAGATGTCGGAGTTCTTCAGCCGGTCGATGGCAGGCTCCGAGAAGACGCCGTGCGTCGCCGCCGCCCACACGTCGGTCGCGCCCTTTTCGTAGAGGAGGTTGGCCGCTTCGCACAGGGTGCCGGCGGTGTCGATCTCGTCGTCGATCAGGACACATATCCGGCCCCTCACGTGGCCCATGACATCGAGCGCCTCGACCTTGCCCGCCGTCTCGCGGCTCCGCCGCTTGTACACCGAGGCGATGTCGAGGTCGCCGGCGGTGCGGGCCGCCTTCTCGGCCACCTTGGTCCTGCCCGTGTCGGGGGAGACCATGACGAACTCGCCCTCGAGTTCTTGGCGCAAGTGGCCCACGAGCAGGTTGGTCGCTGTCAGGTGGTCCACTGGGCCGTCGAAGAAGCCCTGGACCTGGCCGGCGTGCAGGTCGACCGTCATGATCCGCTCTGCGCCGGCGCTCCGGAAGAAGTCGGCCACCATCCGGGCCGTGATGGGCTCGCGCGCCCGTGACTTGCGGTCCTGGCGCCCGTAGCCGTAGCGGGGGCAAACCGCCGTGATCCGCTTGGCCGAGGCGCGCTTGGCGGCGTCGATCATCACCCACTGCTCCATCAGGAGGTCGTTGACGGATCGGCCCTCGACGGGTGCGTGGGTCTGGAGGACGAACATGTCGGCGCCGCGTACCGAGTCCCCGTAGCGGGCACGGACCTCGCCGTCTGGGAAGTCGAGCAGCTCACAGTCGCCCACCTCGACGCCCAGGTACCCGGCTATGGCCCTAGCCAGGACGGGGTGGGAGCGGCCGGCGTAGAACTGGAGCTTGTGCTTAGAGAAGAGTTCCACCTGGTCCCTCCCCTTCCGGGTTGATAGCAGCTGGTATAGGCCGGACGACCGATCCTGGCGCCACCACCGTACCCGGCTCCAGCCTGGCCCAGGGGCCAACCGTCGCATCTTCGCCTATCGTCACCTGCTCGGCAGAAGTCGCTCGGACCCGCGCCCGTGCCCCGACCGAGCAGTTGAGGAGATGAGTGTTCGGGCCCACCTCGGCACCCGTGGCCACCCTCGTCGAGCCCTGCAAGATCGTGCCCGGGTACAGCGTCACGTCCGGAGCGAGCACGACCGTCGAGTCGAGGTAGGTGTGCGCCGGGTCGAGCATGTTGACCCCGGCGCGCATCCAGCGTTCGTTGATGCGCCGGCGCAGCACAGCCTCGGCGGCGGCGAGCTGGCTGCGGTCGTTGACCCCGCTCGCCTCGGTCGGGTCCGCTATCACCATCGAGGTGGCCGGGTAGCCGGCGTCGTGGAGGACCGCCACGACATCGGTCAGGTAGTACTCGCCCTGGGCGTTGTCGGGGGACAGCCGGCGCAGCGCCGGCGCCAGCACCGACCGGCGGAACACGTATATCGAGGTGCCCACCTCGTTGACCGCCCGTTCCTCCTCGGTGGCGTCGACCTCTTCGATGATCCCGGCGACCCGGCCGTCGCGCGAGCGGACGACCCTCCCGTAGCCCTTGGGGTCGTCGAGGCGGGCCGTGAGCAGGGTCGCCGCCACGTCGGCGCGGCGGTGGACCTTGACGAGCTCGGCCAAGGTCCCCGGGCGCAGGAGAGGCGTGTCCCCGGGCAGGACTATGACATCCTCCAGGTCGCCTTCGTCCTCGCTGAATGCCGTGAGCCCTACCGACAGGGCGTCTCCTGTCCCCCGCTGGACGGGTTGCTCCACTACTTCTATCGGCACCACGGGCGAGCGCGCTTCGGCCAGTTCCTTGGCCATCCGCGTCGAACCATGCCCGACCACGACCACCACTCGCGACAGGTCGAGACCCGAGAGGGCGTCGAGGACCCACATGACCATCGGGCGACCGCACAGGCGGTGAAGGGGCTTCGGCAGCTGGCTGCGCATGCGGGTGCCCTCCCCCGCAGCCAGCACGACCGCTGCCAGCCTGGGCTGCTCCCTCCCCGGCTTCTGACGCGGACGCCGGGGCTCGCGGGCCTCACGGGTTATGTAGCTCACGTCATCTTTCTAGCCGCGCCACGCCTCCCGACCGCGCCAGGCAGGCAGCCCCACGCCGGCGGCAACAGATGCGCGCGGCGCACGCGCCCGGAGCGCTACGCCGGCGGCGAGACGGCGGGCAGGCACGGTTCGGGGCCGGGCAGGCGGTATGGTTGATGCTGCTGACCTGTACGCGTGAGCGCCGGGCCACTGCCGGGGCCCGCCCGCCGGTGGCTGGGGGTCTTGCCGGCGGTCCGGGGTAGTTCAATTGGAAGAACGCCGGACTTTGGATCCGGATGCTTGGAGGTTCGAGCCCTCCCCCCGGAGCTCCTCTAGCAGGGATTTCTCTTCACAGCCTCTCGTTGTGACAGCCTGAGGGCAACAAACAGGGCAACAGCTGGTGGGGCCGTTGCCCTGTGCAAGAGGTGGAGCAACAGGAGATCACCGCGGCGGGCGCGGGCAATCTCAGCGAGTTGCTCGACCGGTGGCTCGAGTACATCAGCCCCCGCCGCGCCGCGTACACGATTTACGAGTACAGCCGCCTGATCGAGAAAACAATCAAGCCGGCGCTGGGAAATGTGCGGGTCGACAGGCTGACGGGCCGCCAGTTGGACACCTTCTACCGCAAGTTAGAGGAAAGCGGCCTCTCCGGTTCGTCCATCCACCAACACCACTCTGTCCCGTCACAGACGTGCAGCGCCTGATCTCGGCGCCGAAGCTGGCGGCGATGCCGTGCTTGCCACCGCCATCGCCCTAGGTGCTGTCACCGGGGCTCGTCGGGGTGAGCTGTGCGCACTTCGCTGGAGCGATGTCGACTGGGGACGTCGAGTGATCTCGATTGCCCGCTCACTGACCGTCATCCGCGCCAAGGCGACCGCAGGGCCGACCAAGACCCACCAGCGCCGCAACATCGCCATCGACCCGGCCATAGCCGCTGTCCTGACCGCCCGCCGGGAACACCAGGAGCGGTACGCCGCTGCGGTGGGGGTCGAACTGGTGGCGGACCCACATGTGCTGTCCCGCTCATCGGATGGCTCAGCCCCGTGCCTGCCGGACGGGCTCAGCCTGGCGTATGCCAAGCTGGCCGAACGCCTCGGGATCGTGACGCATTTCCAGGAGTTGCGCCACTTCTCGGCCACCGCCGGCCATAGCGGCCGGGCCCGGCGTGCGGACTGTCGCCGGGCGGCTTGGTCACGCCGACCCCGCACTGACGTTGCGGGTCTACGCCCACGCCCTCGAGGCGCGCGACCGGGAGCTAGCCAACGTCTTGGGCACGGTCGTCCTCGGCCCCATGAACGGCGGCGCGAAGCCTGATAAGGCTGACCAGCCAGCGCCGGCCCAGCTGGAAAGCGCCCGGTAGCTCACCCCGGCGAGCCAGGTCATACGCCAGGTCCTTGGATATGCCAAGCAGGCTGGGCGCTTCAGGAACCGAGGCCACATAGGGGTCAGCCGCCGCTCTTCTTGGTAGCTGCCAGCCGTCCACTGCCCGCAAAGGTGTCGTTTCCTTCCCAGCACCGCTCACCGGTCACCTCCCTGCTCTTTGGCCCTTGGTACCGGGTCCCAACCTGAAGGGGCCCGGGATGGCGAGATTTCTGTTGCAGACGCGTGCGCTGCCGGTACATGAGTAGAGCGAAGCCACTCTGCCACCTCGGTGGGATCGAAACGGACGAGTCTTCCGACTTCGAGGAACGGGGCCCTCCTCTCGTCAACCAAGCGACGGCCGTGACGGTGTCTCACGCCGAGCCGCTCCGCGAGCCCGTCCATGGTCAATAGTTGGGGCAGTTCGTCAGGACCGGGCATCGGTTCCCTCCTTAAGGTTGGTCTTCCTACCTGTAAGGGCCGAGTTGGTGATTCTTCACGGCTCACCCTTGGCTGCTCCCCTGTCCGGGCAATCGACCTCCCGGCGTTCACCACGGCTGCCGCCTCTGGCACTAGCCGCCCCGAGCACCCAGAACAGTTCTCATGGCGGCCGCCAACCACGACGCTCGCGCAGTTCCCCTAAAATTATCCCGGCCCGTTCGTTACCGTAATTGCCCGTTATTGCCCGGACCGAAAACTGGTCGCTGTACAACGCTTTCTGGCATGGTAAAAACTAAGAGAAGCGAACACGGTTGCAAGCCCAGGGCTTGCCTGAAATAGCGGTGGCGGGATTATCGGGCGAGGTGAGGCGTGGGCTGGATGCGCATGATGGGGGCCGACTCGGTCGAGTACCACCGCGCCACTGTGCTGGGGCGGGCCGACGACCACCCCGGCCTGGCCATGGAGTACTACGCCTCTCGGGGTGAGACGCCCCTGGCGTGGGGAGGCTCAGGAGCGGAACGGCTCGGTCTTTTTGGTCCCGTGACGGCGGAGAGCTACGAAGCGGTCTTCGGGCAAGGCGGAGCCAAGGACCCACGTACCAGAGAACCCCTCGTGCACACCCGGAGACCGGGAATGGAGATCGTCATTTCGGCCCACAAGAGCGTGGATGAGGTCGGGGTGATCGGTCAGGCCGAGGACATGCACCGGGTCATGGACGCGGAACGAGACGCGACGCTCGCCTACCTCGACCGGGTGACCCGGGAAATGGGTGGCCGCCGTGGCGAGCCGGCCAAGGCCACGCCGACCGGTGGGCTAGGGAGCGCGTCTACGCCCTGGGGCAGCTGACCGCGGCCCTGCAGCACTACCGGGCAGGCGCCGGGGAGCCCGCTCGTCGCTGGCTTGAAGCCCAGCGCTCGGCCAGCGCACTTGCAGGTGGGCTGGACGCCTACCGTGACCAGCTCGACGGCTTGGCACGACCTGCGGGTACCCCGATGCCCGCACCCGCGGCACAGGTGCTCCCGCGGCCGTCGCCCGCCTACGGGCCAGTCACGCAGGCTGACCATGGCCCCTCGCTGTGACCGTGCTGAACATTCGGTGCGGGCCAACGGTCCGGTGCTGCGGAGCGGTCGCTAGTTACCAGCCCGTTCCGATCGCCGATTCCGCGCTTGTCAAGTCGTAGGGGTCTGCCCGCCCCCGCACTCCCTGTTCTGAGCTCCCGAGCTACGCGACGACGCTGCGAGCCCGGAGAGCGCCTCACGTCAAGTTATATTGATGGATGATGGACCCGGTCATCCTCGCGAGCGCCCGGAAGCACGGAGTAGCGGACGAGGACATGCTCCACGCCTACCGCAACCCCATCCGCGTCTTCGACCTCGACGACCTCACCATGCTGATAGGTGCCGACACCGCAAGGGCGGCTCCTTGAGGTCGGCACCGTTCTGGCCGAGACCATCGAGTTCATCGTCCACGCCATGCCCGCACGCGAGAAGTTCTCGAGGTGATGCCAATGCCCCGTTCCGTACAAGACATCCTCGACCACGCCGACGAGCTCGCCAAGCGCTTCGAGGACTACGAACCCTCTCCCGAGGACGAAGTTGCTGTCGGCGAGTACCTGCTCCGTCGGGCCGCTCTCGCCCGAGCCAGGACAGAACGCCAGGTCAGCGAAGCGGTGGGCCTCGCCCGGAAGGCCGGGATCTCCTGGAAGCGGATCGGCACCGAGCTAGGCATATCGGCTCAGGCGGCCCAGCAGCGCTATGGACCCCTCACCAAGTCGGCCTGAGCGTGAGCACCGGGTCCGTCCTTCGGTTCAAACTTGGGCCCTTACGGGACGGTCGCGCACAACACAGTTCCAGCATGCAGCTGAGAATGGTGAGCGCCTCGACTGGGACATGCGTCCAAGCCAGCTGGGCTGGCCCCCGCGCTAGCATTCTCGGCAAACAGCCAAAGAAAGAGGCGCGCCAATGGCGACGCTTGTACTTGTGCACGGCGCGTGGCAAGGGGCGTGGTGCTGGGAACGGCTGACACCCCTGCTGGAGGACCACGGGCACCAGGTCCTGACCCCGACGTTGACCGGGAGTGGCACGCGGGCCGAGGAGCTGACGCCGCGTGTGACGCTGGAGACCCATATCAGCGATGTGGTTGCGGCCATCTTGGACGCAGAAAGGGACGACGTCGTCCTCGTAGGCCACAGCTACTCGGGCATGGTGATCAGCGGCGTGACCGAGCGCGCCGCTGATCAGATAGCCTCGGTCATATTCGTCGACGCCTTCTATCCCAGCGACGGCGAGTCCGCCCTCGACCAAATGCCTGAGCGGTTCCAGGAGCGGTTCCGTGCGGAAGCGGACCGGCACGGCGACGGTTGGCGACTGCCGGCGAACGACGGCCTCCTTGACGTGTGGGGTCTGCGCGACGGGGCCGACCGCATGTGGGCCCGCGACCGTATTACCGACTGGTCCCTCAATTGTTTTACGTCGCCGTTGCGCGCCCCCGATATGCGTCGCTCAGCGGTGCCTCGGCTTTATGTGGCAGCCCACCCCGAGCGTTACCCAGGTGGCGCGGTGTTTGCCCCACTTGCCGAGCGGGCCGGCGCTGATGGTTGTCACGTTGTCACCGTCGACGCAGGTCACGACATCATGATCGAAGCGCCCCGCCAGCTCGCCGAACACGTACTGGGTGCGACAAGATAGCACCATCGTCCGTCAGTTCGACGAAGGTTCGCATTTGCCGCCATCGCTTTCGACCGCTGCACGAGTGTTCTTGTGATTTGTCCAGCTTGGCCGTTACAGTCGCCGTGCCGCCGCTGCCAGCAGTGGTCGTGTCCAAGAGCTTTTCGGCGGCCGAGGCGATCAGCAACCGGGGCCCCGTTCCTCGAGGGCCCACAGCAGCGATCCGAGCACCGAATATGCGTTATTGGGCGGGCAGTTCCTGACCACCAGTCTGGCGCAAATCCGTGCCTAACGACGGATCTCGCAACCTCGACAGATGGCGATTTCGCTTGTGCCGTAACGCATAATAGCCGCACATATCGCCCACGAGGCGTGGACCGTCTTCCGGGTGCTCCGCTCTTCCCACTGGCCAGGCTCTTACTCGGGACCCGTCGATGCCACCTCGGCAACAGGGACCCTCAGCCCAGGAGTGTGCGGCGGACGTCCTTCATCAGCACGAGGAGGTGAAGCGGGTCGGTGGGGCTGGGCTCGAACTCG
>JAJYMB010000033.1:33941-40380 GCA_021787365.1 Actinomycetes bacterium
CCCGGCGAGCGGCTCCGGGGGCCGATAGGACGGGGTCACTCGCTGAAGGGCGAGCGGCGCTCCATCAGTTTGGCCAGCCCAGGGAGTTCGCGGGCTGGGCCAGCATTGACAGCCTCCCAGGCCTCCAGGGCCGCGGCGTCGAGCTCGAAGCGGTCGCGGTCAGCAAGAACGCGGCACGCCGCGTCATAGGCATGCGAGACGACGAATTCCGTTAGGTCGGTCCCGGTCGCGGCAACAGCGCGCTCGATTACCTCACGCTCTTCTGGCGTCGTCCGCAGGTCCATGCGCCGGCTCCGGCGCCGAGATACCGTGTTCATAGTCGTCCTCCCGTTCTGTACGTCCATTGTACGGCCACTGCATTCTTGAGAACAATCGGGCCGATGGCCCTCAACGCCCATCGCGCGAGGCAATAGGACCAAGAATCCCCAGGACTGAGGTCGGCCCAAACATCCGTGCTCGACCTTCTTTGGGCAACTTTTTGGGCAACAACTGCCGCCAGTTGCCCCGTTCGGGAGCCCTCTGAGCCCGATCACTCAGCACAAAACAGCAGCTCAGGCTCTCTATAGCCATGGGAACAGACCTACGGTGGCTGACTTTGGATCCGGATGCTTGGAGGTTCGAGCCCTCCCCCCGGAGCTCCTCTAGCTGGCCTTCGCCATCCGGCCCGTACGAACCGCCGCGGTGCAGCGCTTCGTCTCAGCCACGGCCTGCACGCCTCCTGCGCGGCGCCGCGCTGAGGTAGGCCGCTTGTCCGTAGAGGACGACGCCTTCGTCCCGGACATCGGCCAGCACGGGCTCACCACCCTCCAGGCCCCGCTGGACCTCGTCCTCGCCCAGTTCGAGCAGACGGGTGTCGTTCCCCGTCCAAGCGGTCACATCCGTGCTCAGGCCTTCGAGCTGACGGCGCCACTCTGCACCCTCGATGTCCACATTCTTGGGCCTCACGACCAACAAGTCGATGTCGCTGTCGAGCCGCATGCGGCCATTGGCCGCCGAGCCGAACAGCGCCGCGAAGACGGGGGCCTCTTGCCAGCCGGCAAGCTCGGCCCTGACGCGCTCTAGAAGCTCGTGGCGCAGCTCGGCCAGGGCCACGATGTACGGCGCGGCCAAGTGGTGCCTGTTGAGGGAGTAGAGGCCAGCCTGCGCTGAACGACGGCTGGGTCAACGGAGGTGGGGAAGGCCGCGACAAACGTGGCGCCCAAGGCCTCGCGGTGCCGGCGCTCAGCGGCGACATCGGTGCAGGCCATGTCGAGGCTGGCCGTGACGCCAGCGCAGGCGTGAAGGCTCCCCTCCCGGAGCGCTACACGCCCCTCCTATTTCCCGGCAGGGGCCGAAATGACCGCCCTGTCCAAGTTCCCCATCGACTACAGCGGCATCGTCCAAGGACCGCCGCAGCTGGTCGTCGGCGATCAGCGCCAGGGAGCTCACGAGGGTATCTGCACGGCCGACCAGCTGGCGCCGCCGTCGCTGGTCAGGTAGACGGCCCCGTCCGGCGCCCCTTGCGGTAAGGCGAGCGGAGCGGGGCAGTACACGAAGGCGCCGTGGAGGGGGTCGACGAAGGAGAGATCGGAAAGCCCGGGGCACTCATTGTGGGCCTGGAAAGGCGTCGACCACGAGGTGCCGGGAGAGACGGAGCGCTCCAGCCAGGCCCCCGCGGCGGCGGACGTGCCGAGGACCAAGGTCGTCGGGCCTGCCATGGCCACCTCGGCGCCCAGGCCGATCAGGGCTGGGCTCGGGAGCTCCCGGAAGCTGCGGCCCCCGTCGTGCGAGATGAAAACCTCCACGGGCTGGTAAGCCATGCTGGGAGGCCCGATGCACGTCAGGGCAAGGTCGGAGGGGGTGCTGGCAGTGAGCTGCCCGAGCCAGAACCCCACTCCGCTCGTGCTGGCGTCCGGGTTGCAGGGTGCAGGCAGGCGCGAGAAGTGGATCCCGTCAGCCGACACGAAGAGCTCGGGACGGGGGTACGCCGCTGCCAGGAAGAGCGTCTGGCCCTCGGCCACCAAGCTGAAGTGCCCGGGAGCGAAGTCGAGCCCGGCCGGGGCTCCCTGCATCTCGGACCACCTGCGCCCGTCTACCGCGCTCCGGTAGAGCTCGACGGGCCCGTTGCAACCGACAGACGACGCTGGGCACGTCTCTACGGCGGCGTAAGCCTCCCCGGCGCCCGAGGCGATGGCCACGACGGGCCCGGCGAGGTCGACGCGATGCCAGGTCCGTGCCCCGTCGTCAGTTGTCCACAGTGCCGGCCCAAAGGCCCAACCGTCGAGGGCATTGGCGAAGTGCAGGTCGAACACCGCACGGTTGCTCGATGGCCCGGTGCCAAAGGGCGGGGCCGGCAGCTTTGCCCAGCTCGCCCCCGCGTCCACCGTACGGCGGAGCGCGAAGCAGATTTCGTTCCCGCAGCGGACATAACCGAGGACGAAGCCATCCTCGGCTGTCACGAAGTCGACCGACTGCGCCAGGAAGCCGGAGAACTTGGGCACGGTGGTCGAGGTCGGGCCGGTCACGGGCGGTGGCGGGGTACGCGTGGTCGGTGTACGCGTGGTCGGCGTGCTACCAAGTGGGGAAGGCGCCGATGTCGGTACCCGAGGTGCCGGCACAGTGGTGAGGCTGGGAGGAGAGGGCTCGGTCTCCGCCGAGCTATTCGGCACCGACGCTTTGGGCGGCGCCAGCAGCGGCACGGCGAGGGCTGCCACCGCGGCAACGGCAGCGGCAAACGGGCGGAGCCCCATGACGCCTATACCCCCGGGGCCCCCCTCCTCGTTCCGGGGACGTCGGTGAGGGACGTTCGTGGTCGTGAACGACTGATCGGCGAGATGCCGCGGTCGAAGACGTGCCGAGCTCTGCCGTGGGCCACCAGAGCAGCCGTGCCGGAACCTGAAGAGGCCCAGCGCTGCCTATTTGAGCATGGCTCGAGCGACAACATATTAGCGAATTATGGTCGGGGCTTCCCCGAATTGACCTCGACGAGGAATCGGCGATAACGCGTTTCCTCTTCCAAGTCAAGGGCTTCCGGGCCCGGCGCCCATAATGTCGTAAGCTCTCGACCTCATATGGATGCGCGTTCTGGCACACAGTCCAGCCTCGTTGCTTGCGCCCGTAGCCGTCGGTATAATCGGCTTCCCCTTGCAACTCCAGTGGTTTTCGGCCCGCCCATATCCGCGCGATCTGCCGCGCTCGTGAGGGCGGAACGCGGCGGACCGGCAAAGTCTCCGGGCGGTCCAAACAGAGATAAGGGAATAACCGGTGCTGGCACTATGAACCAACCCAGTGACGGTCGCGGAGAGCTGCCAACCACTCCTCGGTCATGCGTGGAGAGCGCAATCTGACCACGGGCGGAGCGGACGGGCCCGCCTGCCACGCGGCGATGCGCTCCCGTTTATGAGAAAAGCTACGGAAGTGCCAGACGACGATGGAGTGAGAGGAAAGTGCCTGGCGGAGCGATTCCCTGTTGCCGTTACAAGCGAGCTCGCGCGTGACGATTCGTCTCGCAGTCCGACGCAAAAGCCGGCCTAGGGACACGAGCCTCGGGTAATCCAACGCAACGATCAACTCCGTTCGCAGCATCACGATGTCGCGCCAGTGGCCGTAGGCAGTATCGAGGACCCATTCGTCTGATGCAGCGATACGTGACGCAAGGTCGCGTTGCTCCTCCCGCGGACGCTCGACCCAGCCGGGCAACCAGCCGATCTCATCGTCCACGGAGTGCCATGGGAGCCCCGTGACCTCGCCGATCCGTCGGGCCAAGTTCGTCTTGCCCGAGCCTGTCACGCCGTACACGAGGATCCGCTTGGGACCACCCGTTGTGGCACCTCGGCCCTCGTCCCGAACGGCTCCCCCGCTCACCCACTCATTCTGGCGCAGGGTGCAACGCGAGGACTGCCGACGTGCGGTCCCCTCCATTGTTACGGTGAAAGCTGCACGGTCAAGGAAAGGGGTCACACTGGAGCTGAGAACGGACAGGGCCTACCTGGCGACCACCGCATATGCAGACGACGGCCCGCTCACAGACCGCATGGCGCTCTACGAGCACCAGCGCCCGCGCATCGACCTCGAGGCCGAGGTGCTCGCCCGCCTCGGCGAGGTGGCAGGCCGACGCGTGGCCGATATCGGCTGTGGCAACGGGAGGTACGTGGGGCCCTTGGCCAGCAGAGGGGCGGCCGTGGTCGCCTTGGACCTGTCCGTCGGCATGCTGCGGTCCGTGACGGCTCCTGCCCGAGTAGGCCGAGCGGTCGCGGACGCGCAAGCGCTCCCCGTGCGTGCGCGCAGCCTCGACGCAGCCCTGGCCATGCACATGCTCTACCACGTGCCCGACCCGGCGCTCGCGCTTCGCGAAGCCGCCCGTACCCTCCGCCCCGGTGGCCGTTTCGTCGCGGCCGTCGGCGGCCCCCGGCACTTGGCCGAGGCAGGGGAGCTGTGGCGCCGCCTTCTGGAGGGCACGGGCGTACAGGACGAAGCCGCAGACATCGATCTCATCAACAGGCGAGTGCCAAAAGATGCCCTCGCCCGCCTGCTCGGAGAGCACTTTGCCGAGGTCGAATGCTCGCTCCTGGCCAGCACCGTCGTCCTCCAGGACCCCGGCCCCTTGGTCCGCCACATGTTGTCGTCGACTGCGGCAAGGGCTGCTGCAGCGAGAGGCCTGGACATAAGCAACCGGCTACGAGGCGCGCTCGAGGAGGCTATAGGGAAAGACGGGGCCTTCTGGCTGACTACCGAGGTCGCCCTGTTCTCGGCGCGTGCCGGGGGCAATTGACCGGCTTGTAGCGAGCGGGGGCCTGGTGAGCCTGGGCCGGTCCTGGCACTGGGCATGCGCGCCACCAGCATGTCCGACCGCAGGACCGAAGACGTCAGCTTTGCCGTCCCCAACAGCCCCCGGTCCTCGGGCCGGAAGCCTTCATGTACTTGGCGGGCTGAGCCCGGACGCCACCATCGTCCATTTGCGGACCGAAGAGGCGCTGAGAAAGCAGGCCGCCGCCCTGTAGCGGGCAATATGTCCCAGGGCGGACGGTAGTACCCAGTCAGGCCAGGCCGGCCTTGGCCCGTTCCAGCTCGATGTCGTGGCGCACCATCTCCTCGAGCACCTGGGCGAACTCGGCCTTGGGCTCCCAGCCGAGGACGTCACGGGCTTTGGAGGCGTCACCGACCAGGTGGCCCACCTCCGCTGGCCGGCGGAAGCCGTCGTCGCTCGGCACGTACGGCCCCCAGTCGTCGACACCAATGGCACCAAAGGACATGTCCAGGACTTGGCGGACGCTCCAGTCTGGCCGGTGGCCACGACGCAGTCGCCGGGGCTGTCGTGTTGGAGCATCCTCCACATGGCCTCTACGTAGTCGCCGGCGTAACCGAAGTCCCGGGAGGTGCCCATGTCGCCGAGCGCCAGGCCGTCTTGGAGCCCGAGGGAGATCCGGGCCACTGCGTTGGTTATCTTGCGCTCGACCAACTCGAGGCCCCGCCGGGGGCTCGTATGGTTGAACAAGATGCCGTTGGACGCGTGGAGGCCGTAGGACTCCCGGTAGGAGGGCGCGTGGCATGTGGCTTCCTTTCGGTCCTGCGCCACCAGCAGGCCTGGCAGCGACGACAGTGGGCTTGGGCGCCTCGGCCTGGGCCCCGTCCTGCACTGCCAGGCACGGTCTCGGCAAAATGGTGCATGAGGTCGAGCGAGGCCGAGGCCGCGGTGGCTGCCTACCTGTCCTCAGCACCGGGTCCTCGCGAAGAGCGCCCAGGGGCGGTTGCGGGAGCCGTAGTCGCCGTAGTCCAGCACGGCGGGGGGTGGGGAGCCGTCCCGACGAGCATCCGTTTCCGGCGTGACCGGGCCTACAGGGACTGCCACGTGTACGCGGTCTCTTTCAGTACGGGGGACGGACCGGCCTGGTTGATGACCGTACGGGCTTTCCCGGGGCCAGACGGCGCCTGGGTAGTGGACCCGATAGGCGGAGGTGCCGGGCCAGGCCCGAGACGTCCCAGGCCATGGGTGAACTTCGCGGTGAGAGGAGGCCGGACGGCAAGTGACTTCGTGGCCGGTGGCGAGCTCATCGGCGAAGGATGCGAGCTCGCGCGCAGGGTCCTCCTGCGCTTCGCCGACGGGACGATAGCGGAGGACGAAGTCGAGGACGGGCTCGTCCTCGTCTATCTCGACCACCCAGTCGTCTGCCCGGCCCAGGTCACCGTCTTGGACCACGAGGGAAGAACGCTGAGCGACTACTCCGCGTTCGAGCTGTTCGCCTCGACCTGACAGACCCTACGGTCACCCTTCCTGGCCACGGCCGTTACGTCCTCCCGTGTTGAAGCCTGTTACACGGGCCCGCCCGCGACCAACTGATACACCCTCTATAGGGACTCGGTCCGTCCGGACGGGTGCCCTGTTGGAGGTGTAGTGGTCGGTCGTGGGCGGGGCCCCTCGCTCGATGTCGTTCTAAACCTGAGACGGCTCGCTGATCTCGTT
>JAJYMB010000120.1 GCA_021787365.1 Actinomycetes bacterium
GCAGCCAGAGGGCCTCGTCTACTACCTCGCCGACCACGTCGACGCTGGGCGTCTCCCCCTCGAGGAGTAGCGCACCTGTGCGTTTCAGGCAGCACCTTGCACACGTTCGGGCGAACCTGTGCGCTTTCGCGATGCCGAGGTTGGTCGTGATGCAGGTGCTCGCCTTCAGGTAACGCTGGGTCACGACCTGGAAAAGGGCGGCCGCCGCCTCCTCGGGGAGCGGTAGGTAGCCGAGCTCGTCGATCACGAGGAGCTTCGGGCTCGCGTAGAAGCGCATCATGGTCGCCCAGCGCCCCTCCAGGGCCGCCTTGTGGCAGCGGGCCGCCAGGTCGGCAGCGGTCGTGTAGTGCACCTTGTGGCCGGCGTCTACGGCGGCCCAGCCGAGGCCGACCGAGAGCATCGTCTTGCCGACCCCGGGCGGCCCGATCAGCAACAAGTTGGTGGCGTCGTCCAAGAAGCGCAGGGTCTCGAGCTCTTTTATGAGCTTCTTGTCGACAGAGGGCTGGGCCTCGAAGTCGAAGTCGGGGATCCTCCAGGGGGCGGGCAGGCAGGCGAAGCGGGCCAAGGTGGCCTGCCGGCGGGCGTCGGCGGCTCCGACCTCGGTGGAAAAGAGCCGCTCCAAGAGCACGGTCGTGCTCCAGTGCCCCGCCGTTGCCTGGTCCAATAGCCCCGGCAGGGCCTCGGCCGCAGCCGAGAGGCGGAGCGCGGCCAGGTGGCCCCGGAGGGCCCGGTAGGTGGACGCCTCGCTCATCGGGCCATCTCGGTGGCACCGGGGAAGACGGTGCAGACGAGCCTGGCCATCTCCTCCAGGTCGACTTCGGGCTCGGCACCACCAGGGCCGAGCAGCTTGGCCCGCTCGGCCAGGGCAGCCGTCCCGGGCGGGCGGTTCTCCTTGCGGTCGCAGGGCCTTTTGGTAGAGAACTGGCCGAGCACGACCTTCTCCAGGGCCTCTTTGTGCTCGGGGGTGCGGACCATCTCGCCGCAGCCGGCCGGTGCGAGCTGGTGGGCCACCATGAGCCCCCCAGCCGGGCTGTAGATCTCGAGCGCCTTTGTGCCCAGGCGGTGGCGGAGCGTCACGGTCATGCCCTGCATGCCCGGCACCACCGAGTAGCGGTTGCCCCTGAAGGCGACGCTCGCCCGGTGGTCGACGGTGACGGCCGCTTCTATGGTCGCCGGGTAGGGGGCTGCGGGCAGAAGGAGCAAAGGCTCGGCCTCGGCCAGCTCGCCGACGCTCGGCCAACGTGGCCTGGAGCCGTCGGCAGGCGGCTCTTCGAGCCCCCGGGGGCTGCGGAGGCGGGCATCGCCCTTGGCCTCCCAGAAACGGTCCAGGGCGACCTGGGCGGCTTCGGGGGCCTCGGCCGACAGCGTCCGCCACCACCTGCCGGTGGCGAAGCGGACGGCGGCTTCGACGCAACCTTTGCGGTTCCCCCGCCGAGGAGGGCAGACCGCTATCGCCGCCCCGTAGTACTTGGCCACGGGGGCGAAGCTGGCCTGGACGTCGCCGGTGGCGGGATGGACCACGGTCGACATGCGGTCCACCCGCCAGTAGCGGGCGGTGCCGCCGAGGCGGCGCATCACCCCGTCCATGGCCTCGACCAGGTAGGGCTGCTCGGTGGCCGGGCAGATGACGCCCCGGGTGCGCCCCGAGTAGGGCAGCGTGCCCAAAAGCACGTAGGCCACCCCGCCCCAGGGGGACTTGCGCCGCTCGAACCAGTCCCACTGGATTTCCTCGCCCGGCGGGTGCTCGATCTCGACCGTGTCCCTGCCTTTTACGCCCGAGCAGGCCTCGCAGTGCGGGCGCAGGCCGGCCTGGCGGACCTGGCGCACGAACGAGGGGTAGGAGCAGGGGTAACCGAGATCGACGACCTCGTCGTAGAGGGCGCTCGCCCAGACGTGAGGGTCCTCGGCAAAGCGCGCCTTCAAGTACGGGACGAAACGCTCGAGGGGGCTCGGCTCGGCACGCCGGCGTTCGCCCGGCGCCCTCTCCCCCTCCAAGTAGGCCTTGACCGTGCGACGGTCCCGGCCGAGGTGACGGGCGATCGCGGAGTACGACCACCCTCGTTTCCTGAGTGCATGTGCTTCCACGTCTTCTCCATGTGTGAGCATGGCCTTGGGCTCCTTCCATGCTTGTGGTGACGGGACACCCCAAGCATGGAAGGGGCCCGATAGCCGATTGGTGGACCCTTCCTCTACGCCCACCAAGGCACTCAGGCCCGTACAAGTTCAGTGATCGACTCTGTACATGCTCACGCGATCCTCAACAGCTCTCGGTGCCTCCCACCAGCCGGGCCGTACGCTCCCGGGCGTGGCCCCAGGGCCTGAGCTGCCCCCCGCAGGGAGGGCAGGCAAGCTCGCCTGCCACCAAGGCGGCCTCGACATTTCCTTCGTCGTTACCTACGATGAACAAAGCGGTGCCTCCGGGCATCACCAGGAGGGCCCCTTCGCTTCTCGGCCACGAGATTGGGCGAGGGGGTCCTTTTCCTTCTAGGGCTTCCTCACCTTGCCGCTCCCACCACCGGCAACGCAACCACGCCCCCTCCCCAGCGCGTCACCACGTCTACTGCCGCTTCAGAGGCCGCCCGTCTTCATCGGGAGTGTCGTTCTACACAAGGTGACGCATGGCCTCGAAGAGCTTCGTGCGCACAGTGGCGGAGACACGGGCATTTTGCCTATGCCCAAGGCCTCCGGCTTCCAGGCTGCCCAGGCCTTCGATAAAGACGACCTGCGCCCCGAGCGCGACCGCCTGGTCGATAGCCCACCTCGCAGCAGACCAGGCCAGTGCCGAGTTGAGGTTCCTCATCTGTCGGCAAACGGCCATGTGCTCGACGCGCAGGCCTGCCAACTTCTTCTCGAGGCCCTGCCTGGCTTCATCGAGCAGCCTTCTCTTTGCCTCGGCCGAGCGGATGCCGTACATGCGACCGGCGAAGGTGGCCACCAAGGACATGAAATCGTCCAATAGCTCGCTCATCCCGCGGACGCAGCATCGGCCGGGAACGAGTCGGGTCCCCCCCACACTCAGGCGAGCGTGCCGTTGGCCCGCTACCTACACAACTGGTGCACACCCAGGTGACTCGTAGAGGTGTCTGCCTGGCGGGCACCTTCGCTTCTGGGCCATGTTCATGAGTGACGGATGCGACATCAGAAGGACCCCTTCTCAGGTGGTGGCTTGGGCAACACCTTGGATGGCTCGGAGTCGGCCACTAGAGAGACCTCCCGCAAGATTGCTGACCTTCTCGGCGAAGTTGTCGACGAACGCGTGCAAGGTGAGCGGGCCGACGGGGCCGGAAAGCAATGCCTCCATGAATGGTGCTGCCTCCTCGGTGAGGTCGCTCCAGTGGATCACAGTGAAGCCGGCCGCCTCGATGACGGCGCGCAATTGGTCGGCCGAGGCGAGATGGCTTAGCTCGGGCCGGTTGGCCCAGGGGAGCGGGTAGTCGAGGTTGCCTGGTGCACCGTCAGTGATGTCCCAGATGGCGAGCCGCCCTCCGGTGGCGAGCACCCGGCGCGCTTGGCGATAGAGGCGGGACTTGTCGGCCACGTTCATCTGCACATGCTGGCTGACGACCACGTCGAAACCGGCATCGGCGAAGGGCAGGTCCGTCACGTCTCCTTGGTGAACGGAGATCCGATTGTCCAATCCGACGAGTCGATCGAGCCAGCGGGCTGCTTCGCAGTACTCCTCGGTGAGGTCGACGGCGGTAACCCGACAGCCGTAGGTGTCGGCGAGAAAGCGGGCGGTGCCGCCGATCCCGCTACCGGCGTCGAGCACCTCGTCGCTGCTGGTGATCTCCGCCACTTCGGCTAGTTGGCCCGTGGCGATTCGACCAGAGGTGTGGAAGTCCTCGACCGCGCCGAGATCCGCCGGTTGTATGTGGTTGAGGTCCTTGCCTGCAGCGATGAGGGCCTGTTCGATATTGGGCCGTAATAGACCGGTCGAGTACTGCCTCTGGACCTGAAGAGTCTTCACATGTGATCCTTTTGTAGCTTCTATCGGGTTTCGGTTCCGGACAAGGAACTGTCCGGTGCCCGGTTCTCGCATCAGGGATGCAAGGTGGTCGGAACTTGCTGGGCAAGTGGCGCGCCGTCGGGGTGGATCAGCTGACGCCCGCCAACTCCGCGGCGCCGCGTTCGACCGAGCCGGCGGCCGCATCGTCGAACACGGCGGTCGGTGGTTGCGCCGGCAGGAAGGCGACGGCGAGGACGACGCCGGCGGCGGCCACGCCTGCGGCCACGTAGCAGCCGGCGTTGAGCCCGTCGATGAAGGCGTTCGTGGCCGCCTGGTGCACGGCCGCGCCCAATGCCGGGTGCCCGAGCGCGGTGGCCCTGCTCGCCACGGCCAGCGCGGCCCCTACCGACTGGTGGGCGGTCGCCGTGTACCGGGTCGGCAGCAGCGGCGGCAGGTGACGGGCGAGCCGTGAGCCGTAGATCGAGGCGTAGACGCTCCCGACGACCGCCACGCCGAGGGTGCCACCAAGCTGTCGGGTCGAGTCGTTGACAGCCGACCCGACCCCGGACCTGCCGAGCGACACCGCGCCCATGATGGAGTCGGTAGCCGGGGATTGGGCGAGTCCCATGCCCAAGCCGAGCATGACCATCTGCGCGGCGATGAGGCCGTAGCTCGTGTTGGCAGTCAGGGTGAGGGCGGTCCAGACGTAGAAGCCGGTCATGGCCGCCAGGCCCGTGGCCACGATGACCTTGGTGCCGACCTTGACCGCCACCGGCGTGCCGACCACCGAGCCGACCGCCACGGCCATGGCCACGGGGAGGATGTGGACCCCGGCCGACAGCGGGCTCCAACCCCGGATGAACTGCATGTACTGGATGATGAGGAAGATGAACCCGAACAAGGTGAACAACACGATGGTCACCGAGGCGCTCGCCGCGCTGAACCGCAGGTCGGAGAAGATCGCCACTCCGAGCATCGGGTGATCGGTGCGGGACTCGGCGACGATGAACGCGCCGAGGAGCACCAGGCCGCCCACGAAGCCGGCGATGGTGCGTCCCGCCCCCCAGCCATAGGCCGGGGCCTCGATGGTCGTGTAGACGATGAGCGCCATGAACCCGGTGGACAGCAAGAAGCCTGGGACGTCGACTGCATGGGAGTCAGGGTCACGAGAGGTCGGCACGCTCAGGGCAACGGCCCCGATGCCGAGAGCGGCCACCGGCCCCATGGCGAAGAAGATGCTCCCCCACCTGTAGTGCTCGAGTAGGAAGCCGCCGGCGATGGGACCGACGGCGATCGCCACACCGGTAGCCGCCCCCCACAACCCGATGGCCAGCGCCCGCTCGTCGCGGCCTCTGAACACGTTGGTCAGCAGCGACAGCGTGGCCGGGAACGTCATCGCGGCGCCGAGACCCATCACCGCCCGGGCGGCGATGAGCGCCCCGGGGCTCGTGACCAGGCCACCCACCATGCTGGCGGTCCCGAACACGCCGAGTCCGGCGAGCAGCATCCCCTTGCGCCCGAACCGGTCGGACAGGCTGCCCGCGGTGAGCAGCAGGGCGGCGAAGACGAGGTTGTAGGCGTCGACCACCCACTGGAGCTGGTTGGTCGAGGCGTGGAGCTCCCGGACCAGCACCGGGAGTGCCACGTTGACCATGGTCGTCTCCAGGCTGATCAGGAAGGCGGCGACGAGGAGGGAGGCGAGGATCATGGGCTTGGTCCGCATGGTTGCGATACTAACGTTGTTACATGAGATAATCTAGTGCTCTGTTTTGATTCACAAGTTCCGGGTGGCTATGCTGGGAGCATGAGGTCGTACGGACAGCTCTGCTCGGTGGCCAAGGCGCTCGACGTGCTCGGCGACCGCTGGACGCTGCTCATCCTCCGAGAGCTGCTCATTCAGGGACCGTGCCGCTACACCGATCTGGCCAACGGCCTGCCCGGGATCGCCTCCAACCTGCTGTCCGAGCGGCTCCGCAACCTCGAGACGTCAGGCCTCGTCTGGCGCGAGGCGGCGCCGCCGCCGGTCGCCACCACGCTGTTCCACCTGACCGAGCGGGGTCGGGCCGCAGAGCCTGTCTTGGTGGCGTTGGCCCGCTGGGGGACGCCGCTCATCGCCGACGCGGCGCCCGACGACGCGATCCGTGCCCACTGGGTGCCGTTCTCCGCTTCGGTCTTCCTGCGTGGGCGCGACCCGGGCGGAGTCCCGGTGACCGTCCAGCTGCACACGCCACTGGGCTCCTCGGTCATCGAGATCACCACTGACGGCGTCACGAGTCGGGCAGGGGCGGCTGACGAGCCCGACATCACCCTCGAAGGGATGCCACAGGTGATACTCCGGCTCCTCGCCGGAGAGCTCACCGTGGCCGAAGCCGAGGAGCAGGGCCTGGTGCTCCGTGGCGACCCGGCGCTCCTCGACGCCTTCCACCTGGCGCCGGCCTGAGCGGCGGGGACCGCTTCGTCGATGACCATGAGAGCACTGTGTGGCGCGAGGCCCGATCTGGCTTAGCAGGCTCACGCCCTCCATCGAGGTCGAGAGCTGCCGGGATTGCTCACCGTGGCGCTGCGTAACCCGCGAGTCCACGCCTACGCCCCTGGTGAGCCCTCGATGGGCGATGCCATAGCAGCCCCGCTGGCTACAGGTAACAGCGGGGGGATCAGGGCCGACTACCAGCGCGAGACCTTGCCCCGGCAACTCGTAGGGTCCGAAAATCCGTCCAGGCAGCTCATGCGGCGTGATACTCGTTGATCAGCCCGCCCAAAACCTCCTGCCGGCGAATGCGCGTGAGCGTCGCTGGCGTCGATGGCATCTCACCTGGAGGAGGGACCGGCGAATGCATCGCAAGGCCCCGGTGCGGCCGATGCTCGTTGTAGTCACAGACGTAGTGGTCGAGGATCCGGCGGAGATGGCGTTCGTTCACGATCAAGAGACGATCGGTGCATTCCGAGCGCACCGTGCGCACCCAGCGCTCACAGATGGCATTCGCGTTGGGGGCCCGGACAGGGGTCCGTAGAACTCTTGCACCCTCGCCCTGCCACACCGTGTCGACGCCTGGGCCGAACTTCCCGTCGCGGTCGCGCAGCAGGAACTTGACGCCGATGCCGGCATCGCGTAGATCCGCGGTCACGTTGCGAGCGCATTGGGTGACCCAGGCCCAGGTGGGATTGGTCGTGATGCCGGCGAGGAAGACCCGCCGGCTTCCGTGGTGGATGAAGAAGAGCACGTAGAGGCGACGAAGCGACACTGTATCGACCGAGAAGAAATCGCAGGCCACGATGGAAGCTGCCTGTTGGCGGAGGAACTGGCGCCAGGTGGCGGTGCCAGCGAAGGAGGGTCTCGGGTGGGACGAAGAACGCCGACCAGCGGTCCTTCGCCAGGAGTCGGCTCAGCGCACAGAGCCACGCCCGGTCGGCTGGCTCGAAGCGTGGCCGCGGCTGGTTGCGACGCAGGACGTCGAGCTCGTGGCGCAGCACCAGGATCTCGATCTCCTTGGGCCCGCTCGTTCGGAGGAAGAGCAGGAGGAGCGAGAGGACCCGCCGAACGGCAAGGTAGACGAACGACCAAAGCTGGTGACGGGGTCGATCGGGCTTTCCCATGGTGAAGGCGCACGGTAGCCGGATCAACCATCCACGCGAACGTCCTGGTCAGCGGTATGATCGAGTTTTCGGGCCCTACGGGCGAACCCGGCGCCCATGAACCGCCAGCGCCGGGTCGTCGTCGCCGAAGCGAAGACTTCGGTCGTCACGGTCCTGACGGAGACTGCACGGTAAGGTCCAGCTTGTAGCTCTGGCCTATCAAGTCGACCCCGAAGCTGTGGTGGGGTTCCTCGGTCAGTCGGAACCCGGCGGCCAGGTAGATGCGGGCCGCGGAGACCAGGGGGTCGTTGGTCCACAACACCATGCGTCGGTAGCCGGCGGAGCGGGCAAAGGCCACGCACTCGTCCACCAGCCGCCGACCGATGTTCTGGCCACGGGCAGCCGGGTCGACCAGGAGCAGGCGCAGCTTGGCCGTGTCCTCGTCCCCGGCCACGCAGAACACGCAGCCTGCCCGGGCCCCGTCTACCTCGGCGATCCACGCCGCCTCCCGCTCCGCGTCGTGCGAGGCGGCGTAGTCGGCCACGATGCGGGCTACCAAGGCCTCGAAGTCGGTGTCCCAGCCGAACTCCCTGCCGTAGATCTCGCCGTGCGCCATCACCACCCAGCCCAGGTCCCCTGGCTGGCCCAACGGACGGATGATTGCGGAGCCCATCTCCACCTCCTACTGACACGATCGTTTCAGTGCCAGAATAGCCCAGTGACAGAGCCGGCACGAGTCCCATCCGCCCGCCAGACCGAGCTGTTGGAGGCGGCCTATGCCTATGCATTGGCTCACGGGCTGGCGGATCTGTCGCTTCGTCCCCTGGCCACCGCCATCGGCTCCAGCCCTAGGGTGCTTCTCTACCTGTTCGGCACCAAGGACGGCCTACTCCGAGCCCTCCTTGCTCGGGCCCGAGCCGACGAGCTGGCGATGCTCGACGCCCTGCGAGGCGACAAACCAGATGTCGGCCTAGCTGAAGCCGCCGACCGGGTTTGGCACTGGCTGTCCGATCCAGCCCACCGAGATCTGCTCAAGCTCTGGATGGAG
>JAJYMB010000021.1 GCA_021787365.1 Actinomycetes bacterium
AGACAACCTGGCGGAAGCCCTGCGGTCCGCCGTCGCCGAGATCGGCCACGAACTGCTGCCTGAGCGCCGCATGCGGGTGGCGGCCCGGGTCGTGAAGCGCAAGATGAGCGGCTATGGGGCAAAGCACTCAGGTGACCACAGCGTCCTGCTGCCCGAACGCCCAGCCGTAAAGGTGCTGGGGGCAACGTGAGCGCGGTCCCTAGGCCCCGTACTCCTAAGCGTGTCCCCAGGGGCAAACTGTGACATTGTACCTGTGTCGGCGTTGCGTGCCAGCGCCTCCACGGAGCGTGAAACAGCCCGAAGTTGGATCCAGTACAAGCCCCTGACCGGGGACGATTCCCTGCCTTGCACCTGGCGCCACCTTCAGGAGTGGAGGGGTTAATAGGGGCTAGGATCCTGGGCTCCATGACCGAGAGCTCGGCCCCCGTTCCGTCGTCTGTCCGCACTTCCGTCGCAATCAGTCTCAGCAAGGGCATTGGTGAGCTAGTGGGCGCCCAAGTGCAGGTTGTGATTTTCGGGCGCGCTGTCTCCCTCCAGGTTGAACGGGTCACGTCACGGAGACCGCGCCCAGGCGGGATAGCCGAGGTCTTTGCCGACGCGTATTTGCTTGCCTTCGCTCTACGAGACTTACTTCGGGCCGCTGAACTTGTGCACAAATTGGCCGGGGGAACGGCCGTCGAGCAGGCTATTGGAAAGTTTCTCGACGCGGTTCCCGACGTCAAACAAGCCAGGGACGTCCTTGAGCATTTCGATGAGTACCTCGTTGGGAAGGGGAGAGACCCCGCGGCAAGGGGAGACTTCCAGCCGAGCATTACGGACAGGACGGGCGACGGCGTCAGTCTGGAGATAGGGCCTTACCGCATCGATGTGACGCGAGCGAGCGAGGCGGCCTCAAAACTTACGGTCGCCTTGCTCAGCTTGACCCCGGAGGTGCGTCGCGCAATTGAGGGTCGCTAGCGACAGGCTCGTCCTCGGCTATGGGGATTGTACGCCTCGTAGACATCCCAGAGAGCCCGCAGGGTCCCTATAGGCCTAGCTGTGTTGCGGCATTGTCTTGCCAAGCTTCGTGGATTCTCACGTACTGCCCGAGGGTCGCCAACGAGCGGTGGCGCGTCTGGTGGGCGATCGCCCGGTCAGACGCCCCCCGTAAGTGCGCGTAGGTGACAAACCCGGCCCGGAGCGAGTGCGCCGAGTAGGGAGAGGCGTCAATGCCCGCCCGGGCGACGGCCGTTTGCACGAGACGGTTCAGGGCTTCCGGGTTGAGCCGGCGGGGGAGCGCCCGGTTACCCTTGGACACGGGCCGCAGCAACGGCCCCGAGGTGATGCCCGCCAGCTTGACCCAGGCCTGCACGGCTCGCACCGGGCACCGCTGGGGGTTAGAGGCCCAGGGCAGGACGGCCAGCTCGGGTTCGGCGCCCTCCTGGTTGGTTTTCGACCTGGGGATGGCCAGCACCAGGCCCTGGGGGTGGGAGTTGAGGTGCTCCACATCGATGGCCACGAGCTCGGAACGCCGGAGGGCGGCGACGAAGCCGATGAGCAGCATGGCCCGGTCCCGGGCGCCGGCGAGGTCCCGCTCCGGCTGCCGGCCCCGCGTGCGCCAGGCTTTCCGGTCCGGACAGGCCTCGAGCACGTCGAGCAGCTCCGGCGGCATCAGCGGCGCCGCCTGCTCGGGCGGCGCTCCGTGGGTGCGGCGGATCCCCTCCCACACCGCGACCACCCGGGGGTTCTCGGTCGGGTCGGGCAGACGGTGGAGGCGGAAGGCGAAGCGCAGCGCCGAGAGCCGCCTCGCCATGGTGCCGACCTTTGCCTCGTGGCCCGCCAGGAACACGAGGTAGCGCGACACGGCGGCCGGGTTGCCCCCGAGGGGGTCCTCACCCTCGCCCGCGCACCAGGCGCACCACTCGGCCCAGTCGCTCCGGTACCCCCTGAGGGTGTTGGCGGCCCTGGCCGCGGCCACGTAACGCGTCTCGTCGTCGCTAAGGGGGACATCGTCCAGGAGCGCTAGGGGGTCAGAGGTACGCAAGTGGTCCAAGCTCACGGGGGTGTGCCTTGGCGCTGCAGGAGATGGCTTATGAGGTCCACGGTTGCGAGCGCCAGCCAGAAGTACCAGTCCAAGAACGCCTCGTCGTACCCAGAGATCTGGTCTCCTTGGCGGTGGCGGATGTCGAACCTGTTGGCCAGCTCGAAGAAGGCGCCCTCCTCCCTGGGGAGCAGTTCAGCCTTGACGAGCGCTCGGTGCTCCTCGACGATCGTGTAAAGCGTCTCCGCCGCCGAACGCTTGTCTTCTCTGGCCGCCCCTCTGGCGCGGTAGAGCTTGACGGCGTGCCTGACCCTGGCCGGCATGGGGACGTCCTCGCGCCCGGCAAGTGACTCTGCCAGCTCCCCCAGCACCGGGTCCGAGGTGGCCACGAGCCGGCCCGCGTCGTCGCCTACTTCGGCAAGCCTTAGCGGTACCCCGTAGGCAGCGAAGATACGGTTTATCCTCCACGCGTAGAGCCTTCGGCCGGGGGCCATGACGTGCTCGGCGAAGTGGAGGCTTTCGCAGCGGCCGCAGTGCCAAGCCCGCCTGGGCCGACGCACTTGGTCGTAGAGGAACTCCACGAAGCCGTAGAAGGGCTGTTCCGCCCAGTCGCGGAAGGTCTCAAGCGGCGGCCAGACCCCGAAGAGGTCGGCATGGGTGGCCAATAGCTCCTTGACGGCGTCGGCCGACCCTGGAGTGTCCGACGACGTATCGCAGGAGACCGGGACGAGGGACGGCAGGTAACCCCTATGGGCGACCTCGTCGATGAGCTCCGCCACTTCTCGCCGCGCCATGACCCAAGGCGTGGAGACGATGTCCAGCATCTTCTCGTCGTGGTGGTAGGGGCGCCAAGCTGGGCGTTCCGTTGCGGACGCGGAGTGCTCCACGAGCTCGGCGACCCGCTGCAAGGGGCCTGGGTAAAGCCACTCAGGGTAAGCCTTTGGGGACAGAGCGCGCAGCGGGTTCTGCATAGGGCTCAGCGAGCCCTTGGGCGGGTCGCGCCTCCATGCCTCGGCGAACCCTTCGGCGAGGGCCGCGTCCACGAAGGCTTCCCCGAGAAGCCAGTGGGCCCGTTCGAACACCATCTGCGGCCCGTCGGCCAGTGAACGCCGCGAGAGGACCACCTTCGCCTCGGAGACGAACAGCTCCCTCGGCCAGGCCAACGTCCAGCTCTCACCGGCAACGCTCACGGCCAGCGACCCTACCACTCCCAACCTCTATTACATGGGATTCTTACCATTATCCCATGTAATACATGGTATGGGAACCCCCCATAGATCCGCCTAGTGTGTGGTACGTTCATCTATGGGATATCCCCATAGATCCGAAAAGGAGAAAGCCATGCCTAGTCGAAGGATCCCAGTGTCGATACCACAGCACTTACTTCCCGTTCTCGAGCGGCTGGCGGCGGCCGATGACTCCACGCCCTCAGAATGGATACGACGCGTGATAGAACCGCGGCTCCAGGAGGTCTACCACGCCGAAGGCGTTGAGCTGGCACCTGCACTCGCATCTGGCTACGTCGGCGTCCAGCTGACACCTAAGAACACCTGGACGCCTGGGATGGACGTCGACGCCTACTGGTCAGCCGGGTGCGGCCGCTGGGTTCTCGGCGCGGAAAGCCGCGATTACCCGTACTTAGCTATGGCTGGGCCGAGTGGTGTCATCGAGCATGTTTGGCACATTGATGGCTGGGTCTTGGACCAGGACACTGGCAAGTACCGCGCTACCGGTGGACGCCTGTGCACGGAGAATGCCGCCGACCCCACGGATGCTGAGGCGGCCCGCCAGCTGATCGGCACCAGGCTCCAACCTCAACGCAACCCTGTCCGAATCTCTCGCCCCGCTGCCTAGCCATTGTGACGATGGTGGCCGCTCGGGGATTGAACGCTAGCCTAGGAGGCCCCAGTCATCCTGAAGCTGTCCTGAAGTGCGAAGTGACGCGTCGTCCCTGGTCACGACCTTGGACTCTTAGGAGCCCAGATCGCCCGGTGGCGCTGAAACGGAAAGGTCGTCGACCCTCCGACCAGGGCGAACGTGTCAGTTTTCGGCTGGGGACACGTTTAGGAGTAAGGGCCGAGACCGTGCTCAGCGCTGCCTCCACGACGAGCTGGACAGGCTGCTGGCGAGCCGTACACGGGCCACAGTCCGTCCACTTGGTTTTGTGCAAATATTTGGTCCGTGCCGGACTCCTCGGCCTTGGTGTCGCTCCTTGGCGACTACCTTCCGGCTTGGATCGGAGCCGCCACGGGATTGCGAGCGCTACAGCTGGAGCGGCAGAAATCCCGCGCAGAGGACTTCGTCACAAAACTGCTTGACGATCCTCGTCTCTCTCCGGAAGCGCTCGTCGAGAGAATGAAGGCAAGTGAGAACGTGTACGAGCTTGTCCTCGAGGGTCTGGACAGGGCACTCAGTTCCGCAGCGGAGGAGAAGCGTTGGCTGCTCGCAAGAGTTGTCCGGGCCGCCTTCGAGCACCCCGACGACGCTCGCCTTGACGACTACGGAGTGCTGCTTCGGACTGTCGGCGGACTGGAGCCATATCACGTACGCGTCCTCGTTACTATCTCGAAGCCGACAGCCAGTGATCCGCGATACGCAGGCTCTCGATTGGAGGGCGCGAAGTCGACCGGTTTCCTTGAAGTTGACCTTCATGCTGATCAGCGTGACCTTCTCCAGCCGGTACTCGCGGTTCTGGAGCGCGAAGGGCTCATAACCAACGCCGCTTCTGGAACGTACGGCGGCGGGGTCGCATGGGTCCTGACAAACTACGGTTACCGCCTCCTCGCCTTTCTCGCGGACCGGTTTGGTGAAGTCGATCTGCGCGCGGCCCATTTCTCGCCGCGCTACGAGGGACCCAGAGAGCCGGGAGGGGTGCCATTCATCGCCATTAGGAATATCGGCATCGCGTCGGCGACGCTTCTTGAGGTCGGGCCACTGACAAGGGATGGTTCCGGGTCAGCGCCCAGTTTCCATGACGAGCCAGAGCTTCCGCTTGAGTTGTTGCCGTTGCAGGAAGCCGCGTTCTACCTCACTTCCGTCAGTGAGAGCGATCGATCTTCATACTTCGTGACGCTCGCCTGGATTGATGGCACAGGTACCCACAAGGATCAGGCGTTGGTGCAAGGAAGCGAGCCTCGCCCACACCTGGGAGAGTGAGGACGGTCATTTTCTGAGGGTGGAGTGTCTCTCAGACGACGGAGATTTGAGCAATAGGGCCAACGGCCTGGAGCTTCAGCGCGAAGCGAGCAAGAGCCTGGAGGACTGCGAGCCTACGCTCCGGAGCTGGGCATCAGCGTACCGGCGAGGGCAGAGGGTCTCAGCCTACTGAACCCCTAAGGTTCTTGATGTCAAAGGCGCTGGTCAGAAGGCTGAAGAGGTCCTCATCCCTAAAAACTTCCCCTAAGGTTCGAAGAGGCCTCACTCGTTCGATCGCGGCTTTGCGCCGGACCACCGAGCATCCTGACGGGCTATCGTCGGCTCCGTGGGAACGATCCTGCGATGGACCTTGAGCAGGTCCGGGCCGACCCCACCGGGGCGGTGCGGGTGGTGGCCGTGTGGGAAGGGGTATCCGCCGCACATACGGGAGGCCGTCCGAACAAACGGAGCCCCTCACGCCCCTCCCCGAGCTCCTGGAGGGACGAATGAACTCGCTCATCGCTGGTCAACTCGACCGTATCCCGAGAGGCAGCCTGGCCCAAAACATGCACCGGGCAGCGTATGAGCAGGTGCCCCCCAACGCCCCTGGGTGTCACCTGGCTGGCAACGAATAAGTGTTATGCAAGTGGCATGCAGCCGAGCGTGGTCGTTGGAACCTGCCACGCCCCGCACTTGAGACGGCGAGGCCGACAGAAACCGGCCGACCGGCCAAAGTTCGGCATTCGGCACATTGGCGCCGACCAGTTCCAGTCCCGCCCCGCGCACTGGTGGCCCCCATGCCTGAGGTGAGCCGGAGCGACTTACGCCCGGTCATAACCCCGCAGTTGGCGCTTGCAGCGTCGATGTACCGGGACCGCGGGGTTTATGCCGTCCTAGCGGGTTCGGGGATGTCCACGGCTGCAGGGATCAAGACGGGTTGGGAACTCACGAAGCAGCTCGCGGAGCTCGAGGCACAAAAGCTTGACGGGACGGTGCCGGACGACATCGAAGTCTGGTGGTCAGCGAACAAAGGCGTTCCTCTCGACTACTCCAACCTCGTGGAAGCGATCGCTCCAGCTATCGGGACGCGGCGCACCCTGCTGGCGTCGATCATCGAGCCTAACGACGACGAGCTGGCGCTTGGATTGAAACTACCGACCGCGGCACACCGAGGCCTGGCGGACCTGGTTGTCGCGAGGCACGTAAGGGTTATCCTGACCACGAACTTCGATCGCCTGATCGAGCAGGCGCTGTCGAGCGTCGGGGTTGACGCCCAAGTCCTGACCGGGCCGGAAGACCTTCCGGGGATGACCCCTGTCCAGCACACGGCATGCACTGTTGTGAAGCTCCACGGTGACTATGGCCAGGCCAACATCTTGAACACGGCGCGTGAACTGGCGAGCTACCAGGCCAGTTGGTCGTCCTTCGTAGAGCGAGTCCTCCACGAGTACGGCCTTGTGACTATTGGCTGGTCGGGGGCCTCCGACGATGCGCTGAGGCGTGCGATCGTTGCCACTTGCGGTCAGTTGTACGGCTGCTTCTTTGGGGTGCGCGGCGATCTTCACGCAGAGCTTCGCGAGATGGCCGAGGCCGGCATGGCTACGGTGGTCCCAGTGAGGACGGCTGATGAGTTCTTTGACGAGCTGACGGGGGCGCTCAAGGAGCTCGACCATCAGCCAACTAGGCCGCTGAAGACCGCGACTGTCATTGGTACTACCAAGAGGTTGCTCCAGCAGCGGCGGACGCTGATCGAGCTGAGGGAGTTCTTATTGCGGGAAGCCCGTCTCCTAAAGGAGCGCCTGGACGCGATCGCCGATCTCGACCCGAATGCCTACCTGGCGGACGTGGACCGCGTACTTCTCTTGGGAGAACCGGTCGCGGTCGCGCTCGGAGTCGGGGCCTACTACGGGACACCGGCAGAGCACTACATCTGGAACGACGTGTTCCGCGTGGTGGCGGACCAACCCATGCCGTTGAATATCTTCGGGGGCGCCTGGGTACAGGAACTAGGCCTGCGCAGGCTCCCCGCCGCCATGGCTTTTCAAGCGGCGCTTTTGGGCGCCTGGGCCGTCGAGGACCTGGACTTCATCACCCTGATGCTCGGCCAGGGAATACGTCACGCCTTCTTCGAGGATGCTTTGGCTGGCTTTAACTCCATGGCCACGTGCCCCGCATTTGTCGCACTCGCGCCGCCGGAGGTGCTGGACGTCAACGTCTTTGGTCATCCCACCGTAAGGTGTGCGGCGGACCTCAGCGACAAGATCACCGAGGCGATCCGGGTGAACCTTGAGGATCAGTACCCGGTGCGCTCAGATTTTCGGTTCGCCTCTCAGGACATCGGCTACCTGGTTGCCTTGTTGCAGCACGACTGGCACATTGAGAACGGAGTGGCGCCCCATCAGAGGTGGAGCGGCGGGACATTCCAGGGAGGATCGTTCAACACCATCGGCGCGTTCATAGACCCACAACCGCCGCCAGCGCCGCGACGGTTCACTGAGCGACTTGGCGCGCTTAGCAGTTCGAGGCTCTTGGCTGCTGGGCTGTTCGGCGGCGACCCTCGACGCCTTGCTCGCGCACAGCAGGCGGTGGGGTAGTTGGCTCGTCCTCGCTGCTGGCTTCTGACAGCAGGAGGCCAGATCAGCAGTTATAGGTGCGTCCGATATGGCGCTGGAGCCTTGCGATATCCGTTCCTGTATGCGACCTCAATAGCCCAGTAGTTCAGCTGGGCACCGCCGTTGAAGTGACCGAGCTGCACCCAATGCTCCATTCGGTAACAAATAGGGCTTTCAGTGACTTCAGGACAGTACGAGTACTCTTTCTTTGTGAACCATTGGTCATAACGACCTCCTTCGTGTGACCCTCAGCCTCTCGGCTGGGGGACATCTCCTCTGCAAATAGCCAAAGGAGCACGAGGGCAGCTGTGTTCACTCCAAACAGCACCCAGCTAGGGACCAGCTGCGGTACCCAGCTGAACTACCTACTCGCTCATCTTACAGCACCCCGAGCCTCGCGGCCCCGGACGCGAGGCCGTGGCGATCCCGCCCCCGGGCATCTGGACCTAAGCTCCCGGTGATGCCCAGTTACAACGACACTGCTGAGCTGTGGGTTGGGGAAGAGCACCACGATGTCACAGTCAGCTTGAGCTACAGCGCAACGCCCCTGGTTGTAGAGGGGATGGGCGGCCAGTTCGAGGTGGCTCGGGCGGTGGACTGGGGAGGTGAGTTGTACGGCCTGTCCAAGTCGCAACTCATCCACTTGCATACTTCGGGTGCAGACCTAACGATCCGGGTCCGAGGGGGAAGCGAGGGGACGGTGAAGGTGACTGACCTCAACCTCGAAGCCGATCCGCCGTACGGCATCCTGAAGGGGTTTGGCCGAGAAGGGCCACCCTTCTAGTGCCGAGGGTCGTGCTGGTTATCCTCTGCCGCGCAGTACCTGGCTGATCGACATGCCTGACCGTTCGGCGACAGCCCTGTAGCTGGTCTCAGACCTTGGCCGGCCTCCGGGGTGTCGTGTCGGCGCCATCACAAGGGTCGGTGCCCAAGACTACTCGCGTAGTGTCCTCCGCGCAGTTGCTCGTTCTACTTGACAACATACTGCCGGCTAACAAATCTAGGATCCGAGAGTGGGTTTGCTACGGCTGGGCTTGTTAGCCTGGGCCGGCGGCTCACAGGCTCCTCCACGAAGGGACAGCCGGTGTGCCAAGGAGCTGTGTACCTCGGGCGACTGAAGGGAAGCCCGGACGATCCTCCCCACTGCATTACAATGCATCCACGGACCGTACAACCATCACCGAGGACGATCGGGCCGCTTTGGAGAACCTCTGGGGCGACGCTGATATTTGGGTCGCTGATACCTGGAGCCAGCTAAATGACCAGTGTTTCAGCGGGAATCTTCGCTACTGCGGCGTCGTCTGGGCAACACGCAAGAGGGTCGCTGGGCATGGACCGCTTGGGCGCATCACCCTACACCCGGCCTTGCTTGACCCAAAGCCTTGGGCGAACAGGTTTGGCAAGATTTGGACCTACTCGGTGGAGAAGCTGGGTTCAGCTTATGCCGCCGACACCCTCGTCCATGAGATGGCTCACGCCTGGTTGCTTCAGCTAGGCGAAGCCGACCACGAGGACCACAACTCTCAGGCGTGGTGTGACGAGATCGTGAGGCTAACCCCTCTGCTCGGCTTAGCTGCTGTCAAGGCCGAGCGGGTCGTTGGTCAGCCTCGTGACGGCTTTCTATCCAAGAGCCCGCTCAGGAGTTGGCCACACGAAGGGTTACGTTCGCCGGGTTACTACACAGCCAAGGGCCGGTTACCTGTCCGGTTTTGACCGTGGCTTCGGGAGTCCAAGGCCGTGCCGCTCAGGGCAGGGTCGGAGGCAAGATAGGCGAGCCTTGTGTGTCGCGAACGATCGTATGCGGACGCGGTTGGCTTACGACGCGTTCTCCCAGGTGGCTGGTGTAACGCTACCCGTGTCCGGACCTATGTAACGCCAACGCCCTTTGGTGTTACAGGGCTGTTGGGCCGGCTACGGACAGGTGCCAACAGCCGACCAGAACCCGACGCCCAGCGAGACGTCCGGGCGGTCGGGGCAGGTGCGGCTTTCGGCCGCCCGGGTTCGTGCTTTCGTTGTCCCTACCCAACGCCGTGCCAGTATGACGGCCGTGGCGCCGCGCCGATCTGAAGCAGATCCTTCTCCGAGAAGACCCCTCAGGTGGACTGTTGAGTACTACGCCACGGCGTCCGGTGCTGCGCCAGTGCTCGAGTGGTTACGTGGGCTCCCGGAGGCCAAGCGAGCGGCGTGGCTGGCGTTCGTGGACTTCGCGCTCGTGCCGATGGGCAAGGACATCGGCCAGTCCGGCTACGTCAAAGCCCTCGGCCAGGGCCTCTTCGAGCTCCGGGTCGACCACGACGCCGCTGAGCTGGCGCAAGTCTTCGGCGTAGACCTCTCCACTCGCCCCGAGCTCGCCGACCTGGCCGCCGAGGGGATCCTGCTGCGCGTGTTTTGCACCTTCTACGGCGACAAGGTTGTCCTGCTCCTGTCTGGGCTCGACAAGGGGGCCGACCCGAAGGCCCAGCCGAGGGCGGTCCGAGCTGCCCGAAAGCTCTTGGCCGACTGGCAGGCCGAGCAGGCGACAGCCAGGCGTCGTTCCCCCAAGCGCTGACTGGCCATGTCGGTCCGTCGTGTAGAGTGATGGGTGAAAGGCCATCGCTTCGGCTACAGCCGGAGCCCCGACTGCAAGGAGCCACGATGCCCACCCTCCGCCACGACGATGTGCGGAACGAGCTTCTCACGGGCCTCAGCCAGGCTGGCCGTCGCCAGTACGAGGCGTTCGGGGCGGTGCACGAAGCTCGTCAAGTAACGGTCCGGCTCGCTGAGCTGCGAGAAGAAGCGAACCTCTCCCAACGTCAGGCCGCTAAGCATGCTGGGGTGGACCAGGCGGATCTGTCGCGGATCGAGTCGGGCCAGGTAACGCCCTCCCTTCCAACGCTGCTCAGGCTGCTCGATGCCGTTGGCGGCACCCTGATCGTCGCCCGTAGACGCTCGTCACCGCCATCACCCGAGAGCTCTCGGCCATCGCCAGCCCGGCGCACGAACGGGTCGAGCGCGCGCACCAGGAGCGCCGGTCGACTGCAACGGACGAATAAAGCCCTTGCCCGTACGGCTGCGGGCGGCGGGAAGCGACGCTCGGCCTGACTGCCCGTGTCGCCAAGTAGCCCTGCCCAGGCCCACCGCCCGGTCGCGCCAACTCAAGGGGACCTTTCAGGGTGGGCCACTCTCGTGCCGCCCATTTTCGGCCGGGGCCTAGCTTGCGAGGCGAGCTTGCTGCCCCTTCGCTCTGCCCGTCCCAGGCACCGCCGCCTCTCCCCCATCGCCTTTCTTGCCGCGCCGTAGGGCCGTTACCCCGAGGGCCCTCAGTTCGCGCCCTGGGATCCCCAGTAGCCCCGCGACCTCGTCCGCCTGCATCCCCGTCCCGAGGAGCTCAGCCACGGCTTTCGCCTTCGCCTCTGCCACATCTGTCTGCGCCCGCTCCCACGCGGCCTTGGCGTCCTCCAGCTGTGCGCTTGCCCGCGCGAACGAGCGCGCCGCGGCCGTGCGCACAGCGAGCCGTTCCTTGGTGGCAGCCCCCTCCTGGGAAGCTATCTGCTTGAGCCGCAGGGCGACTCGGTCATCGAACTGGCGTGCCATGTAGGCAAAGCTAGTGCCGCGGGTGCAACTGGGTGAAAGACCGGTGCAGACGGGGCGCTGGACGTGTCGGGCGGGAACGGGGCCAAAACTGCAGTGAGACGGCGGGGCGAAAATGTAGAGCCCAGGTAAAACGGTAGTGGGCCCTTCCAGCGAGAAAATGGCAGTGAAGGCCGGCCGATGCTGGGCCTTGACAACGCCGGTGGCCTCATCCCACAATGGCTGCTGGCAAGGCCTATGCCTAACCTCCAGCGGCCTTCCCCAGCAAGGCCGGCCTAGCGGGGGCAAAGGGGATGATGTCCTCGGGTCGGCATCCGGTCATGGTGCCAGGACGCGTCGCTGGGGGACGTGCTCCGGCACGAGGAGATCGGATGACGGAGAGGAAGCACCTGAAGCGCCTCGTACGAGCCCGTGCAGCCAAGACCGGCGAGCCCTATGCCGCCGCCCTCCGCCATGTCCGCTCCCGGCAAAAGGAGGAAGCTATGCCCAACCCGTCCGAGCACCCTCCCACCGAAGGGCCACCGGGCAGCGAGCTCGTCCAGTGCTCCTTCTGTGCGAAGAGCCAGCGCGAAGTCGCGAAGATCATCGCCGGCCCCGGCGTGTACATCTGCAACGAGTGCATCGACCTGTGCAACGACATCATCTCGGAGGAGGCCATGGCCGAACCGGGGGGTGACACAGCTAGACCGGTCCCTGGCCGTGTTCGCCAGAGGCCAAGTGCCAAGCCTTCGACAGGGCAGGCACCAGCTCCGGCCTACACCTCGCAGCTTCCGACCGAGCTACTGCTGGACCTTTTGAAGGGGACCATGACGACCCTGGCCAAAGTGGAGGCCGACGTGCGCCGCAAGGTGGCAGAAGCACGCAGCCGCGGCGTCGGTTGGGACGCCATCGGCGAGGCGCTCGGGCTCAGTCCCCAAGACGCCGAGGAGCGCTTCGGGGTAGCACCGCCCGGATGGCGTCGAGCCTGAACCCCAAGCGGTGGTGGGCCACGTAATGATCGCTGACGCCCTCGTCCTTTGTCGGAGACGGGCCCCCGGTCGACAGTACCGCCGAGCGCTCGCCACCCCCCCGGCCAACCCCGCTCGACCGCCTGTCGCCGTCCGCCCCCCCCTTAGGGAAGGCGCCCGAGCCCACTGCCATTTTTGCCGGGACGACTGCCATTTTCATCGCGAACGCCACTTCCACTTTTCGTCGGGATCTCCACTGCCACTTTTCGTCGGGATCTACAGCGTGCCGGCAGAAGTTGGAGTACTCTTGCAGCGGCAGCGAAGAAGGCTAAAGGGCGACCTGCCCGGCGCCGAAGTAGCGATCGGCGCGTGCCATACTGCTGCTGTCCCGACCGGATCTGCGAAGCCACTCCCCCGCACCGCGTTTCTACAGCAGCAAGATATGCGATCAGGTGACCTGATCGCCCCCGGTCCTTGCCTCGGACCGGGGGAACGTGCATTCTGGTGGCATGCGGGAAGAGGCGGGCGGGGCCGCGGTAAGCGGGCGTTCTGTGGGCCGAACGGCGCCTCGGGAGGCGCCGGGGAGGGACGGGGGTCGGCCACCGTTCCAGGCCCACGCGGCACCGGACGGAGGGCTCCCCAGGGGGGAGGACGTTGCCGGCGGAGCGGGCGAAGAGAGGGCCGAGCCGCCCCGTGGAGAGAGGCAGGCCCGGCCCGACAGTGCCCTCACGACGGCCCGGCCGGGGGGCCGGATGCGGCGGCGCACAGGTGGGCGGAAGCGTGTCGTGAAGGTGTTGTTGGCGCCCGAAGAAGAGGCCTGGGTCGTCCCCAAAGCCGCGGCCGAAGGGGTCTCGGTACAGCGGCTACTCGTCGAGTCGGCCATGCCCGAGGGCCGTCCGAGCCTTCTCGCCCGGCGCGCCCTCTACCGCGAGTTCCTGGCTGTGGCGAGGGACCTCCACGGGGCCTGCGTGAACCTGAACCAGCTCACCCACATAGCCCATGTGCGCCGCGACATCCCGAGCGGTGCCGACGAGGTCCTGGCCGAAGTGCGGGGGGCCGGCAAGCGCATGGCCGAGCTGGCGGCGCTCTTGACGGCCGCCGGGGGAGGCTCCCGAGGAGAGGCGCGACGATGAGCGCCGGGGACGCCGGGACGTGATCGCGAAGGTGACGAGGGGCCGGGAGCCCAGTGGTGCGGTGCGCTACCTGTTCGGCCCGGGGAGGGAGGCCGAGCACACCGACCCCCACGTCGTGGCGGCTTCGGCGGCGCTCCGGGTGGAGGCAGGCTTTCATCCGGACAAGGCCGGGCTCGAGGAGCTGGCGGCCGCGATGGACGTGCCGCACACGCTGTTCGGCACCGAGGTAGCCGACGGGCCCTGCTGGCACGTGGCGCTGTCGACAAAGGGCGGCGTGGACCGGGACTTGAGCGACACCGAATGGGCCGAGGTGGCCCGCGAGGCAATGCGCCGGCACGGCTTCGACGCCACAGACGGCCAGGCCCCGTGCCGCTGGGTGGCCGTCCGCCACGGCCGCTCGGAGAAGGGCAACGACCACGTGCACGTCGTCGTGAACCTGGTGCGCGAGGACGGGAAAGTGGCGCGCACGGCCAACGACTTCCGCCGGCTCAGCCGCCTCTGTGCCGACATGGAGGCCCGCTACGGGCTCTCGGTCGTCGAGGGGCGGGCCAAGAAGGCCGCCATGCCCGGGCTCAGCCGGGCCGAGGCCGAGAAGGCCAAGCGCACGAAGCGGGCCGAAACCGAGCGCGAGGAGCTCGCCCGGGTGGTGCGCGGAGCGGCCACCGTCGCCACCAGCGAATCAGACTTTGTGCGGCTGCTCCGTGACGCCGGGCTCGCCGCCAGGCCCCGTCATGACCGCGCCGGGGCCCACCGGGTGACCGGTTACGCGGTCGCCGAGGCGCCTACCGACGGTGGCGTGGCGGTCTTCTTTGGCGGGGGCAAGCTGGCGAGGGACCTGTCGCTCCCCGCCCTCCGGGCACGCTGGCAAGACGGCGAGGCCGAGCGCCAGGAGGCCGCCGCCGAGTGGGGCGAGGAGGCGCCGGCCAGGGGCGCGCACGAGGCCCCCCGTGCAGGGCGCCGCCCCACCTACGGCTGGGCCGAGGCGAGAAAGCTCTGGGGCGCAGGAGCTTCCCAGGGGGGCGGCACCAGCGGGCAGCCCAGCACTCGCCCGGGCCCGGCCGGGTTGGGAGAAGCGGCGGAGGACCTGGGCGAAGTGGTACGCCGGCTCGGCGCCGTGCCGGCCGACGACGTAAGCACCTGGCGGGCGGTCGCCTCGGACGTGGCCGGGGCGCTGGCCGTCCTGTCGGGCCGCTTGGAGCGCTCACCAGGGCCGCTAGCGCAGGCCTCGGGCCTCCTCGCCCGCTCGGCCCAAGGGCCCCGGCAGGGACCGGAGAGGGGCAGGCAGTTCCCCCGGGGCACCCTCGAGTCGGTGGCGGCCCTCATGGCCCAGGCCGACCTCGACGAGGACACACCGGCCGCTTGGAGGCTCCTCTTCGCAGAGCTGCTCCGGGTGGCCCAGGCGGTCCACGACGCCCACCTGGCGCGCTCCGAGACGGAACAGGCAGACCGCCTCGCCGGGGAGGCACGAAAGGCCCTGGAGGAGGCGAGGGCGCGCCTCGGCTCCCTCGAGGCGCCCCGGGACGAGCTCCCCGAGGTGGTCGAGGCTGCCCAGCAGAGGGCCGCCCGGGCAGACGAGGAGGAGGCCTCCAGGCGCCGGCGCCGCCAGAGGCGCCAAGGCGGACTCACGCCCGGGCAGTTGGCCGCGACGACGAAGCGGCCTGCGCCCGAGCAGTCCCCGGAGGTGACGAGGTGAGCGCTGTTCAGCGGCCGAGGTGTCCGACGTTCGCAGGACCGTGCCGTCAGTCCCCGCGCCAGGCTGGTGGGCGGCACCGCAGGGCACCTCGAGCGAGCGGGTGTCCTTGGTGAAGGTGGCCCATCCGGCGTCGCGCAGCGCCCGGATCGTCGCTACCCGGCGCGGCCAGCCCATCGCTGCACAGAGCTCTGACCAGAGCGGTCCTTCCCCGTGCTCGGTCCGCCAGGCCCACACCCACTCTGCTGCTCTCGCCCCGTCGGCTTCGACGAGCTGACGGGCGCGCGCTTCAGACGGGCATTCTTGGCTGCCTTACTCTCGGCCCAGGTGGCCACAGCCGCCTTGAGGTGCGCTCCGACACCACCCTCGCGGACCTGCCTACGTGCACTCCGCCGAGCAGCGCTCACGGCGGGACGGATGGTTCGAGGTGATCGCCGGGAGGGCCACCCCCGTCGAGGGGCCGTCCAAGTGCTTCGGGTTCGTGCAGACCTACGACACCAAACCCAAACGGCGCCTGTTCGACCTCCTCGTCGCCCAGGGGATGACCGCCAACCAGGTCGTCACCTTCATCACCGACGGCGGTGACGACGTCCGCGACCTGCCCCTGTACCCCAACGCGGAGGCCGATCACCTCCTCGACTGGGCCCACATCACCATGCGCCTCACCGTCATGGCCGTCATGGCCAAGAGCCTGCAGCTGGCACCACCCGACGAGGAAGGCCTCCCCTCGCTGCCGGGCCCCGCCGTCGGGGTCGCCGAGGCCGTGGAGCGTCTCAAGTGGTCCTGCTGGCACGGCAACGTCGTGGCCGCCCTCGACACCATCAGCTACATCGAGATGGACGCCGAGATCGCGCAGACGAGCGCCGAGCAGGCCAAGTTCTTGAAGACGCTGCGCGAGTTCGACACCTACCTTCGGGCCAACGCCGGTCCCGTCCCCAACTACGGCGAGCGCTACCGCGCCGGCGAGGTCATCTCCAGCTCGCTGGCCGAGCCCGCCGTCAACCAGGTGATCAGCAAGCGGATGGTTGAGAAGCAGCAGATGCGCTGGAGTCCCCGCGGTGCCCACCTGCTGCTCCAGGTCCGCACCCGAGCCCTCAATGACGACCTCGCCGGCGACTTCGCCCGGTGGTATCCCGGCTTCACCCACACGCCCGAGACGACCTCCGACGATCAGCCGGTCGCCGCGTAACTCCCACGGTTTGTAACGCTCTCGCAGAGATCGGCTTCGCCCTACCGGGGTCCCTCACGGTGAAGGCTTATCGGTGCGGCAAAGCCAACTGCCGCTAATCTCGGTCCGGATCCTCGTCGACCCCCGAAACACTCGGTCAGTTGACGCCCGGCCACGCCCATCCAAGGTCTTGACAAATCCGACGGTTGCTAAGCATCATGTTATAGTGTATTCTGGGCCGAAACCCCCTTCAGATGGAGTCAAACGTCCACCTTTTGCAGAGATCGCTCCGCATTGCACGCAATTTGCGGGCGATACCCTTACCGTGACCTCATCGCCAGATCCGTCCCCTGGGGAGACCTCATACACTTGCGCCGGGCACATCCAACTCCACATCTCACCCACTTCACGCGGCACTCGCCGCTGTACCCGGATGTTGTCCGGGCCGCCCTCCGGGGTACGGTTGCCACTGAGGAAAACGGAAGAAAGCTTGTCAAAGGTGAGCTTCCCGTCCGGTGTCGGATAACGACGCGCGCGACGCGTGTTTACGAGATCTAGCTGATCGTCCCCCTCTGACCGTAACCGCCATGGGGGCAGCAAGCCATGACAAAGAGTCGCCGTCGTAGCAAGAGCAGCACCAGCCACGAAACCATACCGGAATGCCTGTCGCACATTGCGCACCCGTGCCAAGTCTCGCCAGATGAAGCTATCGCGCACCCGTATATCAATTTCTGACAGGTTGCTCTCATTAGCCCCATTATTTTGCCGCAACGCGCCAAAAATAGCTTCAGCTGCTAGCCGGCCTGATTCAACTGCGTAATGGACACCTTTCAGAGCCGGCACGTTGACCATCCCCGCGGCGTCGCCAATTATTAGCAGGCCAGGAGCGTGGAATCGGTTAGGGAGCGAATACCATCCCCCTTCAGGGATCGTCTTTGCACCCCATGCGATCCGCTCACCACCGGCAAGCACCGCACGCACGAACGGATGGGTCTTCAGTTCCTGAAGAAGGTCATGAACAGAGAGCTCAACGTCCCGGTAATCAAGCCCGACGACCATACCAATGCTTACCAGGTCTTCACCCATAGGGTAAATGAAGGATCCACCGAACTCACGGTAGCGCGCGGCCATCCTAAGCGGCCAACCAACCGTGTGGATTACACGCCTGGGTGTGCGCGGGACTGCCCAGACCTCCTTCACCCCAAGGGACCACACCTGCGGATTGCGACCTTGAAGGTCGAAGCGGTCCATTGCCGCCCCACTTAAGTAGCCCTGCGTTCCATCCGCTAAAACCGTGATGCCAGCAATTACATCTGTACCGGGCTCGAACCGTGGGCCAGCACTGCCGTCCCGCTGTCTGCCCTTACCGCCCGTGCGTACGCCAACAACGCGACCATTGCTCATAAGTAGCTTATCCGCCGTAGTCTCGGCTAGGACAGTTGCGCCCCGCTCTTCCGCCTTCGTCGCGAGCCACCGTCCGAGTCGCGACAAAGATGCCACGTAATGACCTGTGCTGCGCATAACTGCCGGAGTGGGAAGCCGTATTGCTCTCTGCCGTGTCAGCAAGTACGTCGATTCCGCGGTAACTTCACCATACAATGGCAACTCTGTCAATGACACGCTTCCGTCGAATAAACGGATCAGCGCGCCAGGATCGACGATGGCGCCAGACAGCAAATGCGAACCCACTTGCTTACCTTTCTCCAATACCGCGATGGGCACGTCCCCTAAGTGCCTCGCGACTTCTGGAGCCCCCTTCAAGAGGTAGCCGAGACGGATTGCGCACGCCAGCCCGGCGGGCCCGGCACCCACAATAACGACGCCTACTTCCAGCGCAGCAGCATCGTTGCTATCGCTCGGAGTAGTGAACGCCTCCGCCTGGCTGAATGGGGGTGGGCTCTGCGCTGGCTTAACTGTCATTCGGCCTTTCAGCTCTAACGAGCTTCCTCAGCTTAGGCAATACGACGTGAAGATCCGCGACCACACCCAAGTCAGAGAAAGAAAAGATAGGAGCATGGGGATCCGTGTTGACGGCCACTATTGTCCCTGACCGCTCCATGCCGATCCTATGCTGGATTGCTCCCGAAATGCCGAACGCCAGGTAGAGCCGAGGGCGAACGGTCTTGCCCGTCTGGCCCACCTGATTCGCATGCGAATACCAACCCTGATCAACAATCGGCATGGTCACCGCAAGGGCTCCGTGTAACTCACGGGCCAGTTCCTCAGCATCCGCCAGCGTCGCGCGGTCCCCCACTCCACGCCCGACTGCCACCAATACGTCCGCAGATTCGATGGGCGAACCCTGTGCTCGCTCTTCCCATCTCTCAACAACCTTCACGCCCGTAGAATGGTCCTCGATGCTGGCCGCGTAGTCTACGACCTGTCCCTTTGAAACAACACTGTGCGGCTCAAAAGTGCCGGGCCGGAAGAGCGCTATCTCCCTCCCTCCCTCCCAGCCGACCTCAACGCAAGCGGTGTCACCAAGCACCAACTTCCTGCCCACGAGCCTGCCCTCGCGGAGAACGATGTCCGACAAGTCCCAGTTGAGCCCTGCCTCAAGACGAGCCGCGAGCGCTCCAGCCAAGTTCGAGGCGAGAACTGAAGCGACAAAGAGCACGGCGTCGATCTGCTGCTCCCGGACCAACTGAGCCACAGCATCGACATACGGCTGAGGGAGCCTACCGTGTAAACGAGCGTCGTCAATGGCGAACACTTCTCTTGGCGCGTAATTTAGGGCTTCTTCTGCTGCTTCACGTACCCCAAAGCCACACACCACTCCAGAGACGGCCGCGTCCAACGAACTAACATAACTGAGGAGGCCCAATGAATCCTCGGAAGGCCTCCCATGGCGTTCTTCGATGTACACGAGGATATTCAAAGCAGCCTTCTAGAAGACAGGAATGCGAGGATCTGTTCCGCAGCCGTGTTCTCGTCACTGATCATCAGGGCCTTCTGTCGAGGAGGGGGCGGCGACATGCCGAGCACTCTCGTCATCGAGCCCGAGATCCCACATGCCGTCGGGCTAAGGCCAACGTCAGCCAACGACAACACGACCACCTCTTTCCGCTTTGCGGCGACCATTCCCTTGAGCGACGGGTAGCGTGGTTTCTGCCCAGCCCCCGAAACAGAGATCACGCACGGTTGTGGCACCAGCACCTTCTCGTAGCCGATTTCCGTCTGCCGCGTGGCCTCCACAGCGCCACCAACTGGCTTCACCCTTGTGGCGTTCGAAACAAACGGGGTCCCCAAGCGCTCGGCTACTGCTGCCCAGAGCACGCTACCGCTGGAGTCCGATGCCTGAGGACCGAATAATACTAAATCGGGTGACTCGCGCGCAACCAGACGCGAGAGTACCCGGCTCGTGGCTATCAGGTCCGAGCCTGCTACCGCCTCGTCCGACACGACTACAGCACGGTCAGCCCCCATTGCGAGCGCGTGCTGCAGCGATCCCACAACGGTCGTAGGGCCAACTGAGGCAACGACGATCTCACATTCGGTTCCGGTATCCTTTATCAACAAGGCCGCCTCCAGGGCATCATGGTCGGCGCCGTTAATTTCCGACCCCACTGATCGAACCAGCCGGTAAGAGTTGCGGTCCAATCGCCTCGGCACTGCCTGCGCTGGCACCTCCTTCATGCAGACCACGACCTTCATAGCAGGCACCTAAATCAGACGCCCAAGCTCGAAGGCCTCCAGGATGGCCGTCTGAACCAGCTTTGGAGACGAGGCATCGCCAACACGCTCTACCCTGCAGACCCTCTCCTTCACGAGTTCGACTAGGGCCCAGTACAAGTCGTCGCGAGACCGCCGCGCCAGGACCGGTACCACCGCGTCGAAGCCCTCCACCCAGAACTCCATCCCTGTCGTCGCGTCCCTGAAGCGTGTCCGCCCGGGCTCAATAGCGACGAGCTCCTTGCCCACGGTGATGCCGATACCCTTCGCTCCGGCGCGCTGAGCGAACAGTACGAGGTTTGCAGGCTCCAGATCGGCACCGACCTGCCCCCTCGCTGTCCAGATCTCAACCTGGTAACCCACATCAGCCAAGTATTCCGCTGTGCCGGCCGCCTCCCAATGGCCGTTGGCATCCACCACGAGGACTCGGCTCCCTGGCAGGCTCGCCCCCCGCAGCACCTCGTCCGAGGAGAAGACGTGAGAAAGGTTGAGGCCCGCAATATGAGGCAAGATACCAAGCCCCTTCTCACGCGCCAATTCTCCACCTAATCGATCGGGCCGCTCGTCGGAGCCAACCGCTGGGAGGTTCGGCTCCGAGCCTGTTGCCACGACATACACGTCGGCCTCAAGATCGGCAACACTTTCGGCTTCCGCCTCTGCACCCAGCCACACATCGACCCCTAGGAGCGCCATCTGCCGCTCAAGGTAGTCGGTCACTTCCAAGATCTCCCCGTGAAGAGGCTGCTTCGCCGCCAAGCGCACTTGACCACCAAGTTCCGTTTCACGCTCAAGCAGCGTCACCTCGTGCCCGCGCCGCGTAGCGACCTCGGCAACCTTCATCCCAGCAGGGCCGCCACCCATTACAATTACCTTCCGCATCCTATCCGCCGCTGGGAGCACCCGCTCGCTTCGCGTCGCCTCCCTGCCCGCGGCGGGATTGTGGATACATCTAACGCTCTTTTCCTGCATCACCTGGTACACGCACGCGTCATTACATCCCACACAAAACCTAACGTCCTCTATCCGCCCCTCAAAGACCTTCCGCGGTGTCTCCGGGTCTGCAATCAGCTGACGGCACATACCCACCAGGTCAGCCTCTCCACGCGCCAGGATATCCTCGGCCATCTCCGGCCTTTTTATTCGGCCAAATGCAACCACAGGCAACTGGCTCTGTTGCTTCAATGCCTGACTCATCGGGAGGAAGTTTCCTTCTGGGATGGCATAAGGCGGAATCTCCATCCAAAAGCTAGAGAAGGAACCCGCATCGCAGTTGAAATAATCCACGAGGCCTGTCCCCTCAAGGTATTCGGCCATTTGCAGACCATAATCCGTGCCATACCCGAAGGACGTATACTCATTTAAACACAGTCGCACGCCTAAGGGCACGTTTTCCCCGATAGACCCCCTAACCGCCTCGAGCACCTCCACCGACAACCTAAGTCGCTTCTCCAGTGACCCGCCGTATTCATCCGTCCGGTAGTTGAACGCCGGAGAAGCAAAACTGCGCAATAGGCCGTCGTGTGCAACCTTGATCTCGATCCCGTCGAACCCGGCATCACGCGCGTTGCGCGCGGACACACCAAATCCCTCAATAACCTCCCTGATATCATTCTTGTCCATCGCGTGTGTGGTGACATTGGAGTACGGTTCCGGCATCTGCGTAGGGGCCCAGAGCGCGATCGGCGGGTGTTCCAACGAAGTGTGGCCGCCGTGAGTGAGTTGGCTAAATATCCTCGTATCATGGGCGTGCACTCGTTCCACCAGACGGGCCAGGCCAGGCACGACCTTGCGGTCCCACGCCATGTGAAAGCGTCGCGACATCATGCCGGTCTCATGTATCGCTTCTCCACCGAGTACTATAAGACCTACGCCCCCACTCGCGCGCTCCTCGTGGTAAGCGACCTCTGCCTGGCTCACGGTACCGTCCCACTCAGCTAACGCGGTAAAGTGTGGCTGGAATACGAGGCGATTGCGGAGGGACACCGTCTTCAGCTGGAAGGGCGTGGCGATGTGTCGAAAGCCTACCGCTTCTAGCTCAGGCACAACTTACCTCCTTCGCGTCACTGGGGGTGACGACTCCCGTAGCCCCTACCGCTGGTTTCAACATAGCCTCCCACCTCTCTTGAAAACATCCCGCGCAAACAGCGGCTTCAGTCGCCCATGACACGCTTGACGTATGCCAAGGACCGGCGCGCGAGGGCATCGGGGTCTACATCCCGACGGTTAAAGCCCACTTCCATACACACGAACCCCTGATAGTCGATATCGTGCAACGCCTGCGCGAGGCCTGAGAAGTCTGCCCCTCCATCTCCGGGCGCCGCTCGACCGTAATCCGCCCAGTGTGTGTGGATCAAATGCCTCCCCATCCGGTGCGCGTAGTCACTCATGACCTCATTCCGGTACAGAACGTGGAAGGTATCCAGCATAACCCCGACGTTGTCCAGTCCCACGACCTCAAGGAGATCTAGTGCGTCCTCCGAGCTCTCAATCACGTTTGAATCGGCGGGAGTCGGCTCCACCGCCACCCTCAAACCATGCTGCCCTGCCTCCGTCGCCACCGCATAAAGGGCATCCGCGCACCACTTCTTCGCTTCGCAAGCACTAGTACCGAACGCTCGCCAACCACCTATATACAGTACAACACCCGCTCCCAGCTGCGCACCGAGCTGAACTACTTCCTTGTAGTGCGCGATCGACCACGCTCTTTCTTCCCCTATGCACGAAGCAACGTTGCAGCCAGGACCCCCACCCGGCGCCGGCAAAACGCTCGAAACCACAAGACCTCGCCCTTCTACGTGTCTTCGAAGCGCTTCACGCCGCTCCCTTGACAGGTATGCTGGCCAGCAGTGTGGCGCCGCGCACCCAATCTCGATGGCGTCATAACCAATCGCTGCCAACCTGTCTACGACGACCTCGATCGGGTACGCTGGAAGCCACGTAGGAAAGCTCCCGTAGCACCAGGTGTTGAAAGAATATTTCACCTTCTCATCGCCCTTCACTTAGGACCTTACTAACGACCGGTGAAAAGACCTCCTCGCCAGTGCTTGCGACCCCCAGCGAGGAAGCCCGTCCTCTGTTACTTGTGCACGTGATGCAGGCGCAACAACTCGCCTCAGACTCCACTAACCACGCACGAACATGGGTCAATCTTACCTTGATACAGGATGTGGTCCTTTCTGGCGAGCCCAAGCGTGCCACGCGTAACGACGCTAAGTCCTAGCTGTTGAAAGTGCACCACTTTCGACCGCGATCCGGTCAACCAATCGTGCACATAGCCCAACGCTATCACGCCCTCCTCATAAGGGTGCTGCGCGACCAAGGCTGTAAGTTTACCCTCCTGCAGGTACGCTACCTCCGCCGGGTCAGCATCGTAGCCGACGACGATCACCTTACCTTGAGCGTGTTGCTCGGCTACGCCTGCCGCTATCCCCTCTGCAGCATTGTCGTTTACGCCGAAAAACGCCTTCAGCGCTGGGTGACTTAGGAGCTCCGACGACGCCTCCTCGGCGCCCTTGCTAACGTGGTCGCCGTCGTACTGAACAGGCAGGACGTGTATACCGGGGAACCGCTTCTTCATTTCGGCATAAAACCCCTCCTGTCGCGGCATCCCGCTTCCTGAACCAGGCACGAAATTAATCACACCTACCGTCCCCTTGCCATGCAGACGCTTGCCAATAAAGGCAGCTGCCATTTCGCCACCTAGATAATTATTCGACTCCACTAAGCTTTTGACAACGCCGAGGTTGGAAGTAGGCGCATCTGTAAGAAACACGGGGACACCCGCGTGGTTATATTTTACGACGGTCGGATCCAAGGCGTGCACGTCGGTCGGAGCGAGAATCAAGGCGGCGGGTTTCTTTGCAAGGAGAGTGTCAAGTATTGGAACTTGCGTTTCTGGTGAATACGTGGGCACCGCAGGCGCTATAAGGTGGATATCGCCTAATTTCTTGGCCTCAAATTCCAAGCCGTCCAGCATGCTGTTAAAGTAGGATTCCGGTATGATTCCCGCAACAAACGCGACCGTAAAAACGCGGCGCGTGGTCTTAGGCGATTCCGTCCGTCCGGGGCTGGTTGCCCCGTAAGAGGTCGCTGGCGCCATAGCGGCACCCACGAGGCAAGACGCCAGCACTGCAACCAACAATCTGTTGAGCATACCGAATGCTGACAGATGTCTGGTGCGACCGCGCTTACACGCCTCCGCTGACACTGACACTGACACTGACACTGTAGTACCTCCTAAAGACTGCAAACATTGGATTGTCTATTACGTTACATCACGCATGTAGTTGGGACGGACGAACTAGGTCACGGCCTCCCATCGCCAAAAAGAGAAAGCGGCTTTGCCGAGCCCCTAAGTGGCGGACACCTCCGGGTTCCTCGCCCCCCTTACGCCTATCTGCAGGTACACTGCAAGTAGGACAATCGCTCCCTCAATCACCTCCTCCCAAAATGCCGACACGCCCGCCAAAACAAGACCCTCGACTATTAGCGACAAGATTAGCGCTCCAGCTATAGCTCCGGCAAAGCGGCCTTGGCCGCCCGCGAGCGACACCCCGCCGATGATGACGGCCGCAATCGCCGTCAACTCGTCATTCACTCCCAATGTCGTTGAGGCGGCAGTGTAGCGCGTTAGGTCACTTAGTGCAGCGACGGCAGCAAGTATACCCGAGATCGAATACACCGCCACGAGGTGCCTGCGCACACCAACGCCTGCACGAACCGCAGCCTTGCGGTTGCTGCCCAATGCATAGGTCCATAGCCCGAAGCGCGTTTTTGAGAGTAACCACCAGAACGCTAGCAGAACGGCTACAGTCACTACAAACATCACTGGTAGCCAGCCAGCGAGATCGAGTCCCCCTATCGTGCCGACGAGATTTGGCAGGTTGAAGACTGCCACTCCACCGTCAATCAGGTACTCGGTACCAGTAAAGAGTGCAAGCGTCCCGAGTGTAGTTATGAATGGAGTTAGCCCGAACTCACCGATCAGGAAACCGTTGAGCGCTCCGCAGCCTCCGCCAACAGCAAGTGCTCCCACGGAACCGACCACGACAGCGCCGGTTCCGCCCAGCGCGGTCGGCGCCGCAAGCGCCTTCATAATGATCGCGCCGAGTGTCGCACTAAGGCCCAGAATCGCACCATCAGATAGGTCGATTCCACCCGTCAATATTACAAACAGCTGCCCAGTGGCCAGCAGAAGTGACTCAATCGCCGTCTCAGCGAACGCAAGCCAGCCGGCCTGTGTAAATAGGACCGGACTGATCGATCCGAAAATGCCGACGAGAAGGACGAAGGCCACGATAGCGAAGAGGGACTGGTCAAGGTTCTGTAGCTTAGTAAGTCCTCGCCACAAACGAGGGATCGCCGTGTCTCCATACGACTCCTCACCGGGAACCGTAGGCTCTCGGTCGGCGGAAGATTGCGATTCCAGGTCAGGAAGCATGGTTAGACCCCCAAGGCCCCAGGTGAAGCGTGTATGTCGACCGACCTCCGCGGGATTAGGGAACCCGTGATCCAGCCCACCATCGTCTCAAGAGACGCCTGGCGCTCCAGTACGGCGACCAGCCTGCCTCTGTATAGTACGATAGTTTTGTCACATATAGCCTGAACCCACGGCAAATCATGGCTTACGACTAGAACCCCGACTCCTGCTGTTGTCGCTTCCTTTATCAGCGTGCCGACCCGCGCAGTCTGCTCAACGCCAAGGGCGGCTGTGGGCTCGTCCATCAGCAATAGGCTAGCTCCCCAGTGAACAGCCCGGGCAACTGCCACAGCTTGGCGTTGGCCGCCAGAGAGACTCCCTATAGGGCTGGCTACCTTGGCCCCGAGATCTATACCGAGGGTTGCCAAGGCCACATTGGTGGAGGCCGTCATGGCACGTACATCCAACGTGCTCAGAAGCCCCCCGAGTGTAGGTTTGCGTAGCTCTCGTCCAAGGAACATGTTGGCCCACACAGGTAGATGAGGGGCCAGCGCCAAATCCTGGTAAACTGTCTCAACACCAGCTCGGCGTGCGTCACGTGGAGAGTGAAAGGAATGGTGCTGTCCTTCGATTAGCATGTGGCCGCCATCTGGCTGTAAGGCGCCTGCAATCAAGTTGATAAGCGTGGACTTCCCTGCACCGTTATCACCGATGAGGCCGACTATCTCGCCGCGTGTCAGTTCGAAGGAAACAGATTGGAGCGCGACGACAGAACCATACCGCTTGGAAAGGTGTATAGTGCGTAATATGACGTGATTGGGGTCCGCTTGGCTCAAGTGGCTGTCCTCAGTTGATAGGGTGTATTGGATACGACCTCCCCGTTACCGTGTCATGAATGGCAGGCCGGAGAGTAGCGCGGAATGAAGTGATTCATGAGGCCGCGAGGAAACTGAAGGCGCGGACCCCACCAAGAGTTGATTTCTGTAGGAGACCATGCTCTCATCAGGCTCCCACGGACCGTCTTCCAGATATCGCCGGCGCAGCCGTCGGGCTCGACCGCGTGCCACCTCGCGGCCGCGTTGGCCTTCAGGATGCGAGGTACGTCCATTGTCCCTTGCCCGACGGCAGACTGGTTGTCTTGGCCACGGTCGATCGGACCGTCCTTGATATGCAGGTAGTGGGCTCGTTTGCCAAGCGAGCACACCGGCTCGGCAGCATCGGCGCCCCCGACTTGCGCCCAGTATGTGTCCAGTTCCAGCGTCACGTCGGGGTTGAGGAGCCCCACGAAGGTCGCGAGCGCCGTGTGCTCGGCTGGGAGTGGCACGTGAGCACTTGAGACTTGTAGGCGTGCTTGTGTGAGTTCGTCACGCAAAGCCGCCGGTCGGAACCCATGGAAGCCGACAGTCTCTACGGGCCGGTAGCCGATCTTGCTCAGCGCCTCGAGCGTCGCCTGTAGTGATCGCTCGGCCTCCTTCTGGACGGTCCACATTTGTATATAGATATTCGTCACTTAGCCTCTTCCTCAGCCGGCTCGTTTCGTACTCTTGTGTGGTCGAACTGCTACATACCTATAAGTCTGGCCTCTGGCTGAATAGGCCTTCGACACCTTGGCAGCTTCGGATGGTCACGAGGACTTCGGTGCTCACGTGGCCTCGACGGCCGTAGACGACCGGCCGAAGGACGGGACCTCTACCCACGAGCGTGAAGAGGCCGAGGCCAGGACCGTCTCGGTCAGTTCGGCCGCCCGGCGACCGTCGGCAAAACCTGGCAAGCCGTCAGGGCTGCCACCACGGACTGCGCTGTAAACGTCAGCGACGAACGCGTTGAAGCAGTCTTGGAACCCCTGGGGGTGCCCGGCAGGCAGCCTTGAGTAGGAGGCGGCGGTGGGCGACAGGTGCTGTGGCGAACGCCAGAGAAGGCGGTTGGCAGAGCGACCCCCAACCCATAGCCGCTCTGGGCTGTTGTGGTCGAAGACGAACGACGCTTCTGTGCCGTCCAGGGAGAGCCATAGCCGGTTCGTCCGGCCGTGAGCTACTTGGCTTAGTACTACCGACCCTATTGCACCACCGTCAGTTTCGAAGCTTAAGGTGGCAGCGTCCTCGGTAAGCACTTCGAAGGCGCCCTGGGGCGCTTGCCGCTTAGGGAACACGGTAAGCAGCTGGGCGTTCAACCGTGTGACGCGCTGGCCTGACGTGAACTCGGCTAGGTCCATCCAGTGCACGCCTATGTCTGCAAAGACCCTCGAAGCGCCCCCCACTCTGGGGTCGACGCGCCAGTTGTTGTCGGTGTCACGGGCTAGCCAGTCCTGGAGGTAGTAACCGTGTATCATGCTCAGACGCCCGGCCTCGCCGTTGCGAACCCGCTCGCGCACTTCACGCACCATCGCGTAATAGCGGTAGACGAACGGCACAGCCGTCACCACACCCATCTCGGCTGCCAGGTCGGTCAGGCGGGCTGCCTGCGCAAGGGTTGTAGCCAGGGGCTTCTCACAAACTACATGCTTGCCAGCGAGAAGAGCCTGCTGAGCTAAGTCGAAATGGCTGTCATTGGGGGTACAGATATGCACAACCTCAACGTCAGGTGCCTCGATCAGTTCGCTCGCGGATGCAGCCGCCCTCTCTGCCTGAGCCATCGCCTGTAGAGCGGCACCGGGCTCTCGGCCGGCCACGCCGACGACGACACCGCCAGCCGCCCGCACAGCGTCCAGGTGCACATGCGCTATGAACCCGGCCCCAAGTACCGCGGCTCGGACCGCTCCGGCGCCTGTCTTGGGCTGAGCCAACGCCTGAGCAGGATCGTCCCGACGCACCCCCCTGCTACGCTCGATATGCGGCACAGAGACAAGCTTACGCAGTTGATCAACCGAAGTCAAGCGCGATAGAACACAAGATAGATAATCTTGAGCAGGGTCCATGCCCTAACAGATGGAGTTGCGACGATGGTCAACCAAAGCTGCGACCAGGACGGCAGAGAGACAACGGTCACATTGCTGAACCTTGTCCGCTTTGGACGGGCCAGCACCCGTGCGGAGCTGGCTCGTCATAGTGGGCTGGGACGAGCTGTGGTCGCCCATCGCCTGAGCTACCTCGTGGACCTCGGGCTGGTCAGCGAGGGTGACCTCGCCCGTTCTACTGGCGGGCGCGCCCCTCGGTCGGTCAGCTTCCGGGCCGACGCCGGTTATTTGCTTGCCGCCGAGTTCGGCGCAACCAGCCTCGCTGCAGCGGTGAGCGACCTGGCCGGCGACCTATTGGTCCAGCACGAAGAACCTTTCGACATCGGGGAAGGACCCGAGGCTGCCCTTTCCCGGCTCACAGAGCTCTTCAATGACCTCGTCAAACGCACCGAGGTGTCACGCGCTTCGCTATGGGGGATCGGCGTGGGCGTTCCGGGACCGGTCGAGTTCTCCACGGCCCGCCCTATATCCCCCCCGATCATGCCCGGCTGGCACGCCTACCCCATCCGCGACTACCTCTGCGAACGGTTCGGGCTACCGGTCTGGGTCGACAACGACGTAAACATCATGGCCCTCGGAGAGCTACGCGGTGGATTGGCACGGGACGAAGGGAATATGATCTACCTAAAGATCGGGACCGGTATCGGCGCGGGCATTATTTGTGAGGGAAAGCTTTATCGGGGTACAAAGGGCTGCGCTGGAGACGTCGGCCACGTAGCTACACTTGAGGGTTCCGACGTGGTGTGCCGCTGCGGTAACCGTGGCTGCCTGGAGGCCGTGGCCGGCGGCGCGGCCCTGGCTCGAGACGCGAAGTGGGCTGCTGAGAGAGGTGAGAGCCCGCGTCTTGCGGCGGTCCTCGCCGAGGGCCGCGAGATGACGGCCGAAGAGGTGAGCAAGGCCGCCCAGCATGGCGACCCTGTTTCGGTGGAGCTGATCCTCCGCTCAGGCCGGCTGGTGGGGGAAGTGCTGGCTACCATCGTTAGCTTCTTTAATCCGGCGCTCATCTTGGTCGGTGGTGGCGTGGCGGCCGCGGGCGACATGCTGCTCAAAGCCATTCGCGAGAGCGTCTACCACCGGTCGCTCCCCCTCGCTACCCGGGAGCTTCAGATCTCCTTTTCACCCTTGGGGGACGAGGCTGGTTTGCGGGGAGCAGCGGCCATGGTGACCGACGAACTATTTGCCCCTGACAAGGTCGCCCGTTGGGTGCCGAAGGGTAGTCCCGCCGGGATGCCCGAACTCACCACTTGACCCATAGCAAGTCTAGTCTCCGACTCTTCCTCCAAGTGGCTATTGCCCCGAGGACGTCGGCCAGCCAAGCCAATTGGGTGCCCGGACGCAGGCGCGCCCCTTGGGGGCTGGACCGCGCTCCCCAGACAAGTTCTGTAACCCCGCGCGGGGGCTTTTCCCGGGGCGAGTACGGGCACCGGCACCACTGAGGCTCACGGCGAGTTGACAAAACCAACCCGGCACGCTCTCCGATGCCCGGTCCAGCGCTTCGGTCCGTATCTGCTCTTCGGCGCTTGCTGGTCAATCCTTTGATACGGGACAATGCAGCCACCTCGGTGCTGTTGCCACGCGGCCGAGCCGCCCCGATCCTGTCGCCCAACGTCTCCCCGATCCCCATCGCTTTCGCTATGCCCCGAATCGCCGGTGCGGGCCAAGGAAACTCGGCGTCTCTAGCTAGCTAGCTAGCGGAGGGCCTGTCCAAGGCCGGTAGGCTGGCTCGGCGCCTCCCACTCCTCCGAGACCAGTCCCTCGGGCATTCGACCCCACGGTCCCAGGCTAGTAGAGGCTAGTGGCATCGCCGGCCCGCGGGCCGTAAGTGACATTTCAAGAGCAGCGCCTCCGAGCTCCGGGCTCCGGGCTAACAATCGTTATAGCCTGAGAGGACCGACTAGATGCGACGTCGACGAGAGGGTGTGCAACGAAAGCTAATGGCGCCTAACGACACAACGGCCACCGAGGTGTCCCTGCCGCCCTACACCCCCGGCTTCGGCCGCCGCCCACCGGTGGTGGCAGGGCGCGACGCCCTGGTGGACGACCTGTCCCGCGTGCTGGAGGTCGGGCCCGAGCACCCCCGCTTCTGCCGTGCGCTCATCGGTGGCCGCGGCACCGGCAAGACGGTCCTCCTCGACGTGATCGGTGAGGTCGCCTCGAAGAAGCTCGGCTGGGCGGTCCTCCACGTGCAAGCGCTCCAAGAAGAGAGCCTCGTAGCAGTCCTGCTCGAGCGCATGCCCGAGGCCCTGAAGCCCTGGGGGCGGCTCGGTCGGGGCGCCCGGGACCTCCAGGTAGAACTCTCCGTCGGGGTGAACCTCGGCGTGCTCGCGGCCGGCGCGACGCTCCAGCGGGGCCACAGCGCCGGCATAGTGAGCCCTGCTGCGGCCTTCGAGGACGCACTTTCGCGCGTCGGGGCCTTCGCCGCCGCCCATGGCACCGGGCTCCTCGTCACGGTCGACGAAGCCCAAGCCGCGCCGGCAGAGGACCTCTCCGCGCTCGCCCGGGCCCTGCAGACGGTGGTGGCACGCCGCCTCCAGCCCGTCGCGGTCGTCTTCAGCGGGCTCCCCTCCTTCAGGGAGCGCCTCGCCGGCGCCGGCACCTACGCGAGCCGCTTGCCGGTCGAGGAGGTGTGGAGCCTCGACCCGAGCGCGGCGCGCCTGGCCCTCGTCGGCCCGGCGGCCCGCCGCCACGTCGCCTGGGAGGACGAGGCCCTCGAGCTCCTCGTACGCCGCTCGGCGGGCCACCCCTACTACGTCCAGCTCTTCGGCTGGCACGCCTGGGAGGCTGCGGAGGGGGAGGCGACCATCACCCTCGCGCACGCCAAGGCCGGCCTCGCCTCGGCACGGGCCGAGCTCGCCGGCCAGTACGAGGCCACCTGGGCCCGCCTCCGTCCCCAAGAGCGCGCCTACCTGGCGGCCGTGGCCAGCCTGGCCGGCGCGGGCAGCGCCGGCATCGACGAAGTGGCCAAGGCCCTCGGCAAGGAGCCGAAACAGCTGGCCGTGGCCCGTGACCGGCTCCTGCACATGCACGGCCTCCTGGAGGTGCCCGAGCGGGCCAAGGTCCGCTTTGCCGACGCCGAGATGGCCGGCTGGGCGGCGAGGCGCCCAGAAGCCCGAATGGCGGGCAGCGAGCAGCGCGAGGAGCTGTCCCCTCCGGCGCCGGAGCGCTCGGCAGGACGGGCAGCGCGAAAGGGAGCGCCCTCCAAGGACGCGGAGGCAGCCCGGCGCCGGCGGGCCGGTGCCGAGCGCCCCCGAGGCCTCGGGCGCTGAGCCTACCGAGCGCCCCGCCCAGGCCCAAGAGGGCAGGCATAAAAGCTAATCGCAGCTAACTCTTGAAATGACCTAACAGTACGGGCTAATCTCCTTCTGAGCGGGTAATAGTCGGAAGGAGCTAACCATGGCTGGCCCCCAGCAGCTTCTCAGGCCCGAAGGGTGCCTCGACGAGGTCGTCCTCCACGTCCGGCCTTGGACCGACGTCGTCGACAGGGCCGGCTACGACCCCCGCTCGCCCTATGCCGAGGACTTCTGGCTCCCGGTCCTCGGCCCCTCCACCCTCTGGCTGCTACGGCGCTTCGCGGCAGGCTTCGACTACAGCCCCGACGGCTTCGACCTCGACTTGGCAGAGACCGCGAGGTCCCTCGGCCTCTCGGACCGGGCCAACCGTGGTTCGCCGTTCCTGCGGGCGCTCAACCGGACCGTGGGCTTCGGCATGGCCAAGCTGACCGGCCCCGAGGAGCTGGCCGTCCGCCGGCGCCTCCCGCCGCTCGGCCACCGCCAGGTCGGGCACCTTTCCCCTGCGCTACAAGAACGCCACGCTGCCTGGCGAGCAAGCCAACCGGTGACGGCGGGGCCCGCCGAGAGCGCCGGGATCATCCAAAGGGGGCCAGCGCGCCCGGCCGCCCAGGCCCTCGGGCGGCCGAGCGGCTCGCCCTCTCTCGACGTGCGGCTCTCCCGGCACGCCCGGCTGAGCGCTGAGCGTCCCCGGGGCTTCGGGCGCTGAGCCCGCGGCCGCTCCCGAGGCCGGGCCCGCCCCTGATAGGCGGAAAGCTAATCCGAGCTAACTCTTGAAAAGGTGCTACTAAGTTGGGTAGTCTCTGCCTATGGAGAGCAGATAGCGAAAGGAGCTAACTATGGCTGAAGCGGTCCCGGCGAGGCCCGACGAGTACCTGGACGAGCTGCACTGGGTGTTCAGCTACCACGTCGGCCACCTCGGGGTGATGGCGGGCGAGATGGACAGGCTCTACCTCCCCCAGGCGGCGAGGGACTTCCGCCAGTCGGCAGCCACCTGGGACAAGCTCCTCGCCGACATCGAAGAAGCCCGGGGCATGTCCGGTACCCGTAGCGTCGCACGCGGCCCGGGCTTCTCCCGCCCCTCGCCGGCAGCCGCCCCAGGCCTGGCGCACCTCGCCCGCCAGCGCCGAGAGGCCGGCCGAGGCCACGAGCGCTCTCCCTGAACCAGCACGACCCGAAAACCCAACAGAAGGACCCAACAGGAGGTAAAGGACAATGAACAGCACAGTCGTAACCGGCAACATCGTGCGCGACCCGGAGCTGCGCTCGACCGCCTCTGGCAACGCCGTAGCGAGCTTCTCGGTCGCAGACAACCGCCGCTGGGCCGACGCGACGGGCGAGCGCCGGGAGGCCACTTCGTACCTGGACGTGGTGGCCTGGGGGGACCTCGGCCGCCACGTGGCCGAGTCGCTCCGCCAGGGCGACCGGGTGACCGTCACCGGCCGGCTCGAACAGCGGAGCTGGGAGACAGCCGAGGGCGAGCGGCGCTCGAAGCTCGAGCTGAACGCCACCGACGTGGCCGCGAGCCTCCGCTTCGCGACCCTCGCCGTGCTGAAGCCCGAGCGCGGCGCCGAGCTCTCGGAGGACCAGGACTACGACCTGGGGGCCGAGGAGCAGGCCGAGCCCGGCCAGGGGGCCGGGCAAGTCGCCCCGGGCCGTCCCTATACCCAAGCGGGAGCCGTGGCGCGCTCTCCGCTTACCCACCCCGGCCAGCAGCCGGCCTCTCCCCCGCCGCGCCCGCCGGCCGCGCAGGCGGCCAGCGGACTCGACCGCTGAGCCCGGGGCTATACCGGCGAGCGCCCAGTGGCGAGCAACAACCAGGTGTACGAGATCGTCACCCAGAGGATCCTGGACGCCATCGAGCGGGGTGTAGCGCCCTGGCGCATCCCCTGGAAGAAGGCCCCAGGCTCGGGCCTGCCCCGGTCCATGAGCACCGCCAAGGCCTACCGTGGCATAAACGTCTTCCTGCTCGGCCTCCAGGGCTTCACAGCTGGCTACACGAGCCCGTGGTGGGGCACCTACAACCACGTCAGTGAGCTGGGTGGCCAGGTCCGCAGGGGCGAGAAGGCCACCCCAGTCGTCTTCTGGAGCGTCAAGGAGAAACACGACGACCTGGACGAACAGGGGCTACCCGAGCGGTACTTCGTCCTCCGCTACTACAGGGTCTTCAATGCCGAGCAGGCCGACGGCCTCCCCGAGCGGTTCTGCCCCAAGGCCGCGGAAGCCGAGCCGGCCAGTCCCTCCGAGGCGCAGGCCCGTGCCGAGGAGGCCGTGGGCCGCTACCTCGCCAGGGCCCCAGCCCTCACCTTCACCCATGCCCGAGCCGACCGCGCCTACTACAGCGCCCGGGAAGACCTGGTGAACGTCCCCTCGCTCGCCGAGCACCGCTCGGCCGACGATTACTATTCCACCGTGTTCCACGAGCTTGCCCACTCGAGCGGCCACCCTTCGCGCCTCGGGCGGCCGGGCGTCGGTGAGCCCCACCTCTTCGGTGACGAGGAGTACTCGAGAGAAGAGCTCGTGGCCGAGCTGGCCTCGGCCATGGCCCAGGGGACCGTGGGCATCGAGTCCACCGTCGAGCCCTCGGCTGCCTACTTGAAGCACTGGGCCAAGGTCCTAAAGGGTGACCCGAGGCTCATCGTGAACGCCGCTTCGGCCGCCCAGAAGGCCGCAGATTACGTCCTTTGCGCCGAGGCCGACCTCGGTGAGGTGGACGGACCGGGAGCTGTCGAGCTTTGCCGCTCGGGCGCCGTCGCCAGCCACCGGGCACTCCTCGGGGAGGGGGACCGCCTGGCCCGCCAGGCAGCCGAGCGCCGTCGCCGGCGCCTCGTCGCCGGCACCGGCAACCGCCTCGCTACCTGCCCGGACCTCTCCCGGTAAAGGGGGCTTCGATGATCGAGGAGCACACGGACCCCACGGCCGAAGCCCACGCGCAGGCCTCCAACCTGTTGCGCACGCTCCTCACCGCCCTCGCCACGCTGGCCGACAGACGCGCCCAGCGCCGCCAAGCCGGCCAGGAGCGCCAAAGGCACCAGGCCGAAGCCGAAAGACGGGAGCTCGAAAGGCGCATGGAGGCAGAGCGCGAGGCGGCCCACCTCGTCTACCGGCGCGTCTACGACGAGAGCTGGTGGTCGGCAGCCAGCCCGAGGAAGCTCGCCGACGCCGTCGTGGCCGCCGGCACCTGGGCCGAGGCCGACCCGCGGGCACGCGACGCCTGGAGCGAACTTTCCGAGCAATTGCAAGCCCGTTACGGCATCGACCTGGAGGCCCTGGCGCGCCAGGCCGGCGCTACGGGCACCCCGGCGGTACAGGTCGCTTCGGAGGTCCGCGGCCAGGTCGGCCAAGCTCAACAAGCGGGCCAGGCCAGCGACATGCCCCGGGCCAAGCGCTGGGAGGCCGAGGTCGTATCGCTCGCCGGCGCCGAGCTTGGTGCCGAGATCATCGCCGCCAAGAACTGGCACCACCTTCAGGACCATCTCGACAGGTACCAGCTCGCCGGCGAGGACGCCTTGGCGCACCTGTCCGAGGCCCTTTCAGAGGGCGAGCTCACGACCGCGAACGACAAATCTCGTGTGCTCATCACCCGTATGCACTACCCCGGCCGTTACCGCGACCGGCCCGTCCGCCCCCCCGGGGAGCACACTCGGCCGACTGACGCAGAGCGCCTCACTGGGCGCCGGGCTGAACAGGAGCGCCGGCGGGACGAGCCCGACCGAGGTGGGGACGAGTAGGCCCTGTGCTCTGCCGGCGCCCAGGCCACAGCTTTGCCTCAAACGGCGCCGCCCCTTCTTCCCCGTCGGCCTCACCAACGCCGAGCACGGCAGCCGCCCGGCCACCAAGTCGGCAGCGAGGCCGTCCACTGCCTCGCTCGGAGCAGAGCCTTCTCGTACCGCTCAGGACACCACCTCCCCGTCGAAGTCGCTCGGGAGCCCCCCGAGCTCGTCGGAGTGCTGGCCTCGTTTGGCGCACGCTGCGAACGGCCCGGTCGTCGAGCCCGTGAGCACGCCCCAGTGGGCGTCCAAGTGCACCGTCCACCAGTACGACATGGCGCTGCCGCCCTCGGCCCTGGCCGCCTCCCAGGCCTCCCAGAGGGCCCGGAGCCGCTCCAGCGCCTCGGGGTGCTCCCGCCATCGCGGGCACCAGTAGGTGCCGGCCTTCAGCGGGCGGCACACGACGGGCGCCAGCCACCCTTCGAACCAATCGGCCGCGTCGAGGAACGCCGCCGGCGGCCCTTCGGGGACGAAGCGCACCGCGACGTGCCAGCACCCGTCCTCCTCGTCGTACACTTCCGCTGCTTCGAAGCACCCTCTCGCCCCGGCCACGTACCTGCCGGGGTCCGCGTCCACGAAGGCCTTCGCCGCCCGGGCGGCCTCTGCCCGCGTGGCGAAGCTCGCGTCGAGCTGGCGGGCAACGCCCGGTCCTCCGACCAGTTCCTCACGTGCCTTGGCGAGCGGGCTCCCGGCCGGCTCCGCCCCCGGCCCGGGCCAGTCCACGGCGCCTTCGACGAGGCCGACCTCGGCCAGCCTGCCCGCCTCGCCACCCCCCACCTTCCTGGCAGCCTCCCCCGGGCCAACGATGCCTTCCCCCGCCACTTCGTCGAGGCCCATGCCCCCCCAGTCGTCGGTCTCGCTCACCGGCCCTCCCCCTGGGCGGCGGCCACGAGTCCCGGTGCTGGTAGGGCGGGCCCCGAGTGGCCACCGGGCCCGCCGTAACGGGCGAGCGAAGCCTCGACCACCGCCGCGTCGAGCCGGCGCATCCACGGCACCGTCTCGACGATGACCGGGCGCGTGCCCGAGAGGCTGACGGCTGCCCGACCGGCCGGCATGGCCGCCAGCGCGTCCACGGACAAGGCCCGCTGGCGCTGGGTGGACCACGACACCGACGAGCCGGTGGGCCCAGAGGTCCGGCTCCGGCTCATGCGCTCGTACTCGCCGTAGAGCTGGGAAAGGCCCTCCAAGAAACGCAGGTCGCTCACCCCGCCGGCGAAGACCTTGACGTTCGAGGCGTCCCAGAGCTTGCGCATCCCCTGCTCGCCCCAGCAGCCCTCTCCCTGCGCCCAGGACTGCAAGATGGACAGCACCACTATCCCTCGGCTGCCGTAGTGGCTGTAGAGGTCGGGGAGCTCCCGCCACCGGCAGACGTTCGCCACTTCGTCCAGCACCGCCAGGAGCGGCAGCGCCAACCTCCCCCCTACCGAGGCCGCCGCCTTGGCCTCGGCCGCCTCGAGCACCGCCGCAGTTAGGGCCGTCACGAGCGGCCCCGAGGAGCCCTCGCCCTCCCGGGAGAGGCTGTAGAGCGTGCCCTGCGAGCCGACCAGCGCCTCGGGGACGAACTGGGGCCGCGTGCCGCCAGGGCCCTCGACCCATTCGAGCACCCGGGGGTCGGAGAGGAAGCTCGCCACCCGGGCCGCCGTCCCGTAGACCCCGGCCCGCTGGCGGTCGGGCAGGTGGATGCTCGCCCTGAGCCCGTCGGCGGAGAGCTCGTGGCCGGCCCCGGCCAATGCCTGCACGGGCTCCTCCTCGTCTGGGTCCTGGAGCCAGCGGTAGACCTGGGAGACCGCTTTGCCGGCAGAGGCGGCCGCGAGCAGCAGCTGCGCCAGCAGTTCCTGGCCGGCGTTGTCGAAGTAGGCGTCGGTGCGCTCCCCCGGCTCCTTGGAGGCGTTGGCCCAGACCGCCGCCAGTTTCCTGGCGCTCCTGACGTCGGTCACGTAACTGAGGGGGTCCCACCACCAGCTGGCGCCGGCGCCGGCGACGCCCTGGGGGTCGAAGACCCAGCAGCGGCCCCCCGAGGCCGAAGCGGCCGCTTCCCTCGCCCCGCGAGTGGCGTCCACGATGTCGCGCTTGTTCGAGGTGACGATCACCGGCCCGGGGGCGTCCAAGATGGCGGGTACCGCGTAGCAGGTGGTCTTGCCCGTCCTCGGCCCGGCGACCACAGTCAGCATGTCCTCCCAGGTGGCCCGGAGGGGCAACTTGGCACCGGGCACGAGGGTCCCGATCACGGGCCCCGGGCCGGCGAAGACCCCTGGCGCCAGCTTGGCTTTCCCGTCGGTGTAGCGAGAAAGGCCCCTGTCGGTCGAGAGGTTCCTTGCCGCCCGGTCTATGGCGTGGCCCTTGCCCTGGCGCCAGGCGACGACGAAAGCCACGGTCACGGCGAGGACGAAGAGGCCTCCTCCCAAGCCGGCGGCCCAGTAACTGTCCGCCGGCGCCCAGGCGAACCTGCCCCGGCCGGCCAGGTCCCCGAGCAACTCGAAGGGGTCTCCGGGGGGTTTCGGCGCAGCGCTCGTGGCGGCGGCCAGCTCGGCCGCGCCCCACGCGCCGACGACCAAGGCCAGGGCGAGCAGCGCCAGGGCACCTATGGCGTAGCCCTCGTAGTCCCCCCCTCCGCCGCCCCGGCCCGCGGCACGGGGCTTCTGGTAGCTCACCTTCTCCCCTTCACTTGGCCCCCCTCACCTCCTCATCGCCTCCCTCCAGCGGGCGTTGGTGTCGTGGAGGGCGAGCTCGGAGGGCGTCAGCTCCACCTCGACCGGGACACCGGGCCGGCCGCCGACCTTGATTATGAACTTGCCGAGCCCGGGCGGCTTTTCCTCGGCGCCGGACTTCTGGTCCCAGGAGGCCGGCGCCGACCAGGCCGAGAGGAGGTTGGCCTCGGCACGGGAGAGCTGGACGACCTGGCTGAGCATCGGGATCTCCCGGGCCGGCAGGCCGCCGAGCACCATGTAGCCGGCCCGCTCGGCGAACCCGACGGCTCGCTGGCGGTCGTCCTCGTCGGCGAGGGACAACATGTCCGAGAGCGTGTGGGTGACGAGGGCCTGGCCGACCCCTCGGGTGCGGTTCAGGCGCGTGAGGGCGTCCACCCTCGCCACCATGCCCTTGCTGGCCTGCAGCACCCGCCAGAGCTCGTCGATCACGACGAAGCGGTGCACTTCTGGCCCGAGGCCGGCTTCCGAGAGGGCCTGGGCCGCCTCGATGCCGGCGAAGCCCTCGGCCCAGCAGGCGAGGAGCACCGCGGCCTGGAGCTTCATGTCGGTCTCGGGTATGCCTGAGATGTCCACGCACAAAGGGCGCGACAAGTCGAGCTCCACCGTTGTCCGGCCCGAGAAGGTCTCCCCGAGCGCCCCCCGGGTTAGCGCCATCACCGAGCCCAAGAGCGGGCCGACGGCGGAGCGGTAGGCGGCCTCGTCGCCCCGGGACAAGGTGACGTCGGTGAGCTCGGGCGAGCCGGAGTCCAAGAGCCTGACGAGGTGCCACAAAGTGGCCTCCCCAGGGGACGTCTGCTCGTCGAGGGCCCGCATCGCCGTGTCGAGGACCAGGCTCTCCACGTCGCCCACGGGGCGCCCGCGGTTCAGCTCTATCAAGCCCGACACCACGTTCAGGCGCCGGCCGGCCGCGTCGGCGAGCAGTTTTTCCCTGGCGCGCCCGGCGAGCTTGCCGGCGGCGCCGGCGGCGGCACCGGGGTCGAGCACGTTCAGCTTCCCCTCCCCCCGCCCGAGGCGGACGACCGAGCCGCCCAGGGCCCTTATCAGGTCTGCGTAATCGGGCTTCAAGTCCCCGAAGACGACCGGGAGCACGCCGTAGGCGGCCAGCCCCGTCGCCATCCGGCGCACCAGGGAGGACTTCCCGAGCCCGGGGAGGCCGAGCACCACCACACCGGGGTTGGAGACCAACCTGGCCCGGGTGAACCAGGAGACCGGGTCGCTGCAGACCGTGGCGTGGCTGAACAGGTGCCGGCCGACCGGCACTCCCACCATCGGTGTGCCCGAGCCGGCGATGAAGGGCCAGAGCCCGCAGACCTGTACCGTCGTGCCCCGCCATTCGGGCACCGCCTCGACGTAGGAGGACGCCCCGCCGCCTCGGAGCGCCCAGCCCCGTGGCCCCGGGCCCGCCGGCCGGAGCCACCTTGGTCGGGCGGACGGCTTCCCAGGGGGGGCGGGTACAGGCTCGACGGCGGTGCCGCAGTAGCCCTCGCCCGCCCGTCTCCCGCTGGCGCCCGTCCAGCAGCCCTCCCCCTGGGAAGCTCTCCTGCCGCTGCCCCCAGCGCTCACGTCGCCGCCCGCAGCCTCCCCCCGGGGAGCCCTTCTCCCGCTGGCCGTCAGGCTCACATGGCCTCCCGGAGCCCTGCCGGCACCCGGAGGTGGGCCGGGAGCACCAAGCCGAGGGGGAGGGCGGCCAGGAACCCGGCCGACTGGCTCCCCCAGGCACGCCGTAGCACCACCCTGGAGGACGTGGCCAGGCTGTCGACGACGGCCTCTGCCTGGCGGAGGCGGGCTGGGCTGGCCTGGTCCAGGACCGTGGCGGTGACGAGCATGCCGAAGCGCACGAGCCCCGCCCCCCTCGCCTCCTCCTCTGCCGCCTGCTCGGCGGCCTGCACCGAGTGCGAGCTCCGGGCCGAGACGACTCGCCGGCGCCCGCCGCTCGCGTTGAAGAGGGCGTCGCGGCGGTCCCGCTCGACGAGCTCGGCGGCGCGCGCCGAGTCGTGGGGGCGGTAGAGGAGGCTCACGCGCTTCCTCGCGATGTCGGGGTGGGGGGCCAGGAGCTTGGCCAGCACCGAGGAGTAGACGACCCCCCTCGGGGCCTGGGACATGGCCCAGGTGACAGAGGTGGCCCCGTCGTGGTAGAGGTGGTCGGGCCCCTCCTCCTGGGCCACGGGGCCGGCGTCGCCCCAGTCGATGCCGGCCCCGGCGAGGCCGAGCTCTTCTATGAGGCCTTGGGCCGAGGGGTCGTAGGCGAGGC
>JAJYMB010000133.1 GCA_021787365.1 Actinomycetes bacterium
CACCGAAATCCCAAAAAGCCGGCCCTGGACGGCCCAAAGGTACGTGCCGACCACCCCGTACCCGGTACCCGGTCATCAAGAAGACCGCCTAAACAGCCCAATCAGGGTTTAATCGCAAGCTTAGGGCATGAGGACATAATCACAGACGACGTCCTGAAGGCCATTGACATGGAGATCGGCGGGAGCGACGACCTACCCGACACGAGAACGAAGGCCGAGGTGATCGGTAAGGCGCTAAATGGCGCCCCCTTCCCGGTCAACCTCTACTGGCGGATGTACGTACCGCTGTCCGAATTCTTCATTCACGCCAACGGGGTCTCGCTTTTACGCCACGTCGGCGCCAAAGGCGAGATCCTCGACGAGCCGGCTTACCCCTGGGCGCGCCGCTGCGCAGTCCGGACTGCCGACGGGTGCATGGCGCTAGTCGCGACAGCTATCGCGCATGCTCAAGGTCACCCGAGCGAGCAGTTCGCGAGCTACGCGGATGACCACCTCAACCGGGCGCTGGCGCCGTTGGCTGTCGTGAGCGGGAAGAACCTCTTCCGTGCCCTCGGGCCGAGGAAGATCGTCACGCTCGTCAAGGAGGTCGTGGACTTGCGTGCTTACAAGGTCTCGGGGCGAGCCGACAGTGACACCTGGGATGAGCGCGTCCGCTACCTCCGCTCCGCGTTCGAACGCCTCAGTGAAGACATTGAGGTCCCCGAGGAGATCCGCTATGTCTACATCGACCGCATCGTCACAGTGCTGGCCGGCTCGCCTCCCTCAACTGATGAGCCCCAGGACTGCTAGGCGCAAACAGCTCTTTCCCTGCATACGCGTCATTATGCAGCACGCGACGGTCCAATGAAGACAACGCTTAGCACGGGTCCTCGTGGCAGCCGAGGTCCATCGTGGTCAGCGGCCTCACCCAAACGAGCATGTAGCGCCAGTACAGCCGACGCCGGTACCGGGCGGATCGAAACAGAGGTCTCCGGCGGAGGCCACACCGTTGGCGAGCCGTGCTACTAGCGGTGGACGTTGGCTGGGTGTGGTGCTTGCACGTTAGCAGCGCCTCCTTGCCGACTTTGGCTGTCGTAGGCTGGGCTTCGGTGAGTTGGGGCAATGCGACGAGTGACGTCGCCCTTCGTGTGGCGCGCTGCGAAGAGGTTGATAGGGCGAGGGACGACGAGCACCATCCGTGCCGACAGATTCTCGAGCTTCAAGCAGACCGTCGGAAGCGGTCCGGTCAGTTCCAGGTCCCCGAGGCATGGGCTGGCAGTATCGAGTCTGCCAAGATCGTGTTCGTATCTTCAAACCCGAGCATCAGGGAAGATGGTGCTGCACACGGGGCCGCGTTTCCCGAGGAGTACCCGCGCCACTCATGGAGCGACTCCTGCATCGTTGATTTCATAACACGCCGGTTCGAGCCCGACGCGAAGTGGACTAGAGGCAACCACTTTTTGTGCCAAAACGGCACTTACGCCCTAAAGAGGTGGTGTTCTGGTCACTGGTGCAGAAGCGTGCCTGCGAGCTCGTCGACCAGGCGGCGCCGGGCCGCGACTACGTGATGACCGAAATTGTCCATTGCAAGTCTCAGAAAGAAGCGGGCGTCACGAGGGCGGCCCGTCATTGCTTCGATCGACATTTCGAAGCGATCATCCGGTTATCGCCAGCGCCGTTGGTCGTCGTCCTGGGTGCCAAGGCCCGCGACCTTCTTCGTAAGGCCCTGGAGCTTGGCCCGAGGTTCGGGTCGAAGGCTACGGTGGGCCTAGACGAGCAGGCGAACCTCGCCGTTCGGCGCCTGGGCGGACATGACCGGGTGGTCTCGTACCTGTGGCATCCCACTGGCATGACTGCCCGCAAGACCTTCGCTTTGAGCTACCCGAGCAGGATCTCAGAGCTTCGCCGGCTCGTGAGGGGCGAGATGTCGGTTAGTGAGTTCGCATACCAGGAGGCCGACCACCGGTACGGCCCGAAGGGACCTGGCAGCTGCCGACTTGACGCCTCTCGTCGCCAACAACCGAGTAGTGTTCGTCGGTGACCTGAAGGACGCCCTGTCCACAGGAGCGAATCCAGGTGGTCGCCTGCAGTATGAACAGTCTTGGCGGACTTCGGGCGGGTCCATCTAGAGCCTGACGAGGTCCCTCGGGTCACGCGCTCTCGCGCAGCTCCACGCCCCTGGGGGTTATGGTGACCGTGAAGTCGATGCCGAGCGCCGCCGAGAGACGGGCGAGGGTGGAGAGCGACGGCTCGTGGTCGGCAGACTCCAGGCGGGCGACATGGGGCTGAGGCATACCGACCAGGCGGCCGAAGGCACTCTGGCTAAGGCCGTGATCGGCCCGGTACTTGAGGACGCGGACCGCGACTTCGTTCGCGAAGCGGGTCCGCTCGTGCTCAGCCCTGTAGGCCGGGTCGGCCATGTCCCGAAGGTGGAGCTCTTCCGCGGTGGTGAGCTCTGTGAGCCGCGCCATTGTCTTCTTCAATCCTCCTTCAGCCCGTTCAACCGTTCCTCGGCTGCAACACAGGCCCGGGTGAAACCGGGCGGGTCGTCCTTTGCCTCCGGTGCGACCGCGGCGATGACGAAGCGGTCACCCACTTGGCGGTAGAGGGCTCGCCACCCGCTACGGCCGGCTCGTGGGCGCAGCTCCCGCAAGCCCGCTGTGGCTGCCACTGCGCTCGTGTGAGGGTAACCGAGTGCCGGCCCGAGAGCCTCCAGCTTCGCGGTGGCGTTGTACAGAGCGTTGCGCTCTTTGGCGGACAACCGCTCCCGCTCCAGTTCGGCCTCCGGGAGGTAGACAACCACCCACACACGAGGAGATCATACCACACATGGTATGATCTCCTCGTACCGAATGGCGTCGAGAGCGCCCTTCACCAGTGCGGCACGACGGCTGGACCCAGGGTCGCTTCGGCAACTCGGCCAGGGACTTGTCGGCCACAACACAAGTCTTGCACGTGCCGCCTGGGACCCTCAACGGACCCGGGACCACCCACCAGCGTCCGCCCGGGCATGTCAGCCACCCATATGATGCATACGCATCGTTATGCAGGTCGTCGGTAAGCTGTGGGCGTGCCCAGGGCTACAAGTAAGCGCCCTCTCCCCTCCCCCACTCCCGCTCCGGCCGGCCTCCCGGCCACGGGGGCGGGCGCAGCCATGCCGCTCGTCGCGCTGGTCGAGGACTTCTTCGTCGCCCGCAAGCCACTGAAGGGCTCACCCCACACCGAGGCCGCCTACCGCCGTGACCTGGCCGGGGTGTCGGCCTACCTGGCAGCCGAGCTCGGGGCCCGCCCTGGCGAGCTCGTCTTGGGCCAGCTCGACGCCAGGGTGCTGCGGCGGGCCTTCGCCTCGTTCTCAGAAGGCCATGCGGCTTCGAGCATCGCCCGGGCCTGGACCGCCTGGGACCAGTTCTTCGCCTTCTTGGTGGCCGAGGACGTGGTGGTCGGGAACCCTATGGCCGCCGTGGCCAAGCCGAAGGTGCCGAGGCGGGCGCCCAAGGCCCTCCAGGGCGAGGGCACGCCCGAGCGCCTGCTCGAGTCGCTCGCCGCCCGTGGCCAAAAAGGCAGCCGCTCGTGGCCCGAGCGCGACCTGGCCTTCGTCGCCACCGCCTTGCTCGGCGGCCTCCGGCTCTCGGAACTGCTCGGCCTGGACGTCGGCTCTCTCGACGGCCGGGAGGGCGAGCGCCGTCTCCGGGTGGTGGGCAAGGGCTCCAAGGTGCGCTTCGTGCCCATCGAGGCACCTATCGAGGCCCTCCTCTCTACCTACCTCGCGTCCCGCAAGGCCCGCTTCCCGGCCGAGAGGACCACACCCGGCTCTCCCCTCTTCGTCGACCGCAACGGCCAGCGCCTGCAGCGCGGTGGCGCCCAGTACCTCGTCGCCTCCGCGTACCGCTCCGCCGGCGTCGGGGCGTCGGTGCCCAAGGGAGCCCTCGTGCACGCACTGCGCCACACCATGGCCACCCGATTGGCCGAAGACGGGGCCAGCGCCAGCGAGATCCAGCACCTCTTGGGCCACGAGAGCCTCGCCACCTCTCAGCTCTACATCGACTCGACCGCCAACGAGCAGCGCGCTGCGGCCCGGGCGAACCGGACCTACAGGGTGCTCGAGGAGATCACCAAGCCATCTCCCTCCCCCACTACCAGGCCAACCAGGAAGGCTTCTCCCCCGTGCCCGTAGTGCTCCCCCGGGGGGGAGCTCGTCGTTGCCCGTCAAAAACCTTGCAGGACTGGCTCTCGCCCGTGGGAGCCTTCCTCGGGGCCGGTGCCCCGGCCGGTGCCTGGAGAGGGACCGGGCCACTCCCCCGCCGCCTCGACGCCGGCGTGGCCGGGCCAACAACGCTTGGCCTCCCCTGGGAAGCACACCCGGGCGCAGGTATGATGTGGCTGCGCGTTATGCGTGGTGTTGCAGGGCAAATTGGCAGCGGACCGAGTGTCCGATAACCGTCGTACTGGCGTGGAACACCTCGTCAAGTGCCTTTTTGTGGGCAAGTCCAGAATTGGTTGTTCTGGCTGGTTCCGCTCGCCGGGCTCGCCTGAGAGCGGGTCAGTGAAAGCGCCGCGAGCGACCCTGCGCAAGCTGAAGTGGAATGCCAGCCAGCTCCGAGGTTACGTAACGTACGCCCTGGCAGCTCATTCCTGCCGCAAAAGCGCAGCGCCGGGCTGATTCTGGCAGTGGCCAATCTTGGAGAGCATTCGCGCTGAGCGCGTCGAAGCGATGGAGATGCCCGCGGCGGTGACCTGGAAGGAGGGGCGCCCCGTGGAATCGACGGTGGGGTCGGGCCAGTTCGGTACCCCGTGGCTGCGCATGCACCGAGCGAACTGCAAACCTTGTGTTAGCGCCTCCTGCACCACGGCGGGCGGACAGTCGCCCGTCATCAGACATTGCGTCAGCGAGGCAGTGAAGTTCGTGGGCAGCAGGCTCCGACAGGCCTGTTGAGCAGCCCGGAACTGCGCCAGGCCGACCCCGAACGCCCGCGCGTTAGCTTTCGGCAGATTTCCATCGCTGCCGGGGTCGGGGTAGCTCGGCACCCCGTGGGAGCGCATGCAGTGGGAGAAGGCTAGCGACTGCTCGGACGATGACGATGAGCTCGAGCTCGACGAAACCGACGAGCTCGCTGACGCCTCCTCGGTGGTCGTCGACCCCTCCGAGGCCACTCCGGGGCCGGAGGGCCCGCCCCCGCATGCGGCCAGGCCCAACATGACGCCCAAAGCCGTGCCGATCATGGCAGCCGCCCTTCGGATCACGAGCGAGCGTGGGCGACGCCCGTGCCGGTACTGCCCTGCCGGACCGACCACCAAGGTTGGGGGGCGACGGGTCCCCCGCCTGCAGGGATCGCCCACAGCGCGGACCGGCTTCACACCGACACGGTACGCCTTGGCCCGTAACATCGACATAACAGCGACCGTGGGTTGCGGGTGTCTGCGCTCAGCCGTCCGAGGAGGATCGCCAGTGGACAGAACCGCGGGGTCGGGTCACAGACAGCGACGGCAGCGACTGTCGACCGAGGCGCGCGAACCGCGTTGCGCTCCTCGCAGCTCGCCGTTAGCCGGCCTTGTTCGATGGGACAGAACGGGCAATATGTGGCGGTGCCCGAGCCACCCTACATCTATGACTCCAAAGGCGTCGTTCGCCCAGGGCGCCGTGAATCAGGCAGGTGACAAGCGCATCCTGCGGGTCCCAAAGACCGACCTATCCTTCATCAGGATCGACCACCAGACCCGGCTTCAGTTCGAGGACACCGAGGTGGTGATCGAGTTGCCGTTCGTCTTGGAATCCGCCGGCACCCGCCGCGAACTCGACCCCGAAGACCGTGCGGCCCTCGGACCGGTGCTGGCTTTGTACCCGGACAGCCTGCTTGCCGCGACCGTTGATCCTCGACGACGACCTCGCTCCGGCGACTATGTCATGAACTAGGGCCGCCTGGCTTCTCCCACACCCAAACATGGGACGAGCTCTCGGCCGTGAACGGCGAGCGGTCCCAGCCCGTCCATGGGTGACGGAGCGTCATTCCCCGGCGATTATGGCGGCGCTCCCGACCGGACGCCGGAGCGCAATCCCGTCGTGATGGAGCGCTTTGGAGACGGCGCAGGGCGTGCCGGATCACCGGCATAACCGGCCGTTGCGGACGTCAGCCTAGTCGCAACGTGCCGTGGCCCTTGACGGTAGTGCCACGAGCTAGGAGAATCGTGGCTGTCATGCCGTTCCGTTAGATTTGAGTTGCCGGCGCGTTTGTACGCGCCGCCTTCCGCGGCCTCTTTGACGCGCCGTCGCCCAGGTCCCAGCCCATAGGCACAGCGCGAGGGCCTCCTCCTCGTCTCGGTCCCCGATCCGGTCCAAGCCGAAAGGACTACAGAGTTCTACGAGGAGGCCGTTCGGCGGCACTTGGTAAAGGGCCTCGGACGGGTGCCGCTCTGCAAGCTCAGCCCGAGGATGTGGACGGGTACTTGCGGGCAGAGGCGACGGCCGAGCTCTCGCGACCCGCGGAAACAGGTCGAAGCGACACTCAAAGTCAAAGCGCTCTAATTGCGCCTAAGCACCGACTTCTGCGGCTTTGACCCGAGGCTCATGTCGAGCCGCGAACTGGTCGCACCCGAGGAACTACGTTGCGTTCAGCATGTGTTGCATGTGGCGGCGGGGTGAACTGAACCGAATCGCCAGTCGAAGGGAGGCAGGGAATGAGCATCGAGGCCAAAAGACGTCGCAGAGACGAGCGAATCGTCTACGAGGTCAGGCTGCGTGACCCAACTGGGCACGAGTACAGCCGCACCTTTGAGACCCGCAAGGCCGCAGAGGCCTACCAGGCCGAGCAGAGAGTCCAGCGCACGCGGGGTACGTGGGTGGACCCCAGACGCGCAGAGGTGACCTTCGAGGAAGAAGCCATGACTTGGCTGGCCGGCGACCCGACCAAGCGCGGGTCCGGCCTCGCACGCGACGAGTCGATCGTTCGCAACCACCTTCTCCCGGCGATTGGAGACAGGCCGCTCGGGTCCCTCACACCACGTGACGTCCAAAACCTGGTGACATCTTGGTCAAGGCATGCGGCCCCCCGGAGCGTGCGTCGGCAGTACGGGGTGTTGACCGCCATACTCAACCAAGCGGTGGAAAGCGACCTGATCGGCCGGACGCCAGCCAGAGGGGTCCGTTTGCCGAGGCTGACAGAGGCCCGGAAGCCCCACGTCGTGAGTGCCGGCGAGCTGGCGACGCTGGCAGATGCTCTCGGCCCGCGTTAGTCCGCAATGGCCTACCTCGGTGCCGTGCTCGGCCTCCGCTGGGGGGAGTGTGCCGCCCTCCGGGTCGGCTATCTCGACTTCCTCGCACGCACCCTCAAGGTGGCAGAACAGCGGACGAGGGGGCTCGGGGGCCGCATGGTCGAGTGCCCTCCCAAATCGTCGGCGGGCCGGCGGACGCTTAGCGTGCCTGCTCCCTTGATGGACGTGCTGGCCAAGCACCTGCGTCGGCGGGGGGTAACCGCCGCAGAGCCTGAGGCATACGTGTTCGTCGGTTCACATGGCTTCCCGCTCGAGTACAGCGGCTCCGCCAGCGGGTCTGGCAGCCCGCCTGTCGAGTCGCGGGGCTCCCCGAGCTCGGGTTCCACGACCTGCGGCGGGCCAACGCGACGGCCCTGGTCCACTAGGGCGTGGACGTGAAGACCGCCCAAGACCGGCTCGGCCACACGGACCCTGGGATAACGCTGGCGATCTATGCGCAGGCAACAAGCGAGGCCGATAGGGCAGCGGCGGAGAAGCTCGGAGAAGCCTTCATGCGCCCCTTCACAGTTGACGCTGACCAGCGGCGGCGCAGGGCGGACGGTGGCGTTTAGGGCTCCTCATGGACAGCCGGCAGCCCTTCGGAATCGGATGGAAGGTCTGCGAGCGGGCCAACCACGTAACTGTTCCTCCCTTTGATGGCGAGTTGGCCCGTCAAGCGAGTGTTTTCACGACGACACGGCGGCTTGGTGGGCGGGCACCGCGGCCACGGCCTGACACCGCCTGATCGCCGCTGCACCTGTGGACGGGCATCAGGCCCGCGAACACCTAAAGGACCAGGCCCCGCTCACTGCCCGAGACGACTCAGCGGACCGAGAGGCCACCAGCGCCGGGCCCCGAGCCGGACAATGACCTCCACGAGTGCAAGCCCCCGCCACGAGTGCAAGCCCCCGCCACGAGTGCAAGCCCCGCCCGGACGAGCCGTAGGGCGCCGCACTGGAGAG
>JAJYMB010000069.1 GCA_021787365.1 Actinomycetes bacterium
TCGTCTCCAGTTCGGCGACACGCTCCTCAAGGCGCACCCTACCTTGCTAGCAGTTAGGCGGGCCCTCAGTGGTGGATGGTCGCGCGATCCGCGCGAACTCCCTGGTCAGAAGGCGCTATCCAAGTACGTCAGAACTTCCCCAGTGAAGGTGTCCCGGGCCGGCTGACCTGCGGTAACTCTTCTGGCGACGCCGGGTCCTGGCAAAGCTGCCCCGAGCGGGTGAGGCGCCCATGAGCTCGAAGGCCCGTTGGTGGACCGACGTTGGAGCATCAACACCTTGAAGTCTGGAAGACGCGCGTCGGTGGGCTGGATGCGGTTCAAGCAGGCGGTGGCCAGGGTGAGTAAGCGGCGTGGTCATGGAGTAGACGTTCTGTACGGGCGGGCAGAAGGCCAAGTTCACGCCCCGCCACGCCAGAGTCGCCCGATGCCGTATACCCGGAGGGGAGCGTTGAACGGCGCGTCGGTGCCGAGGTCCCTCCGGTGGAGCAGGAGCTATTAGTGCGCGCGCGAAGTCGAGGGCGAGGGGGACGGCAAGGGTGGCAAGGGCCCAAAAGACCATAGCGGCGAAGAAGGCGACACCGGTCAGGCGTAAGTGCTCCAAGGCGGCGCCGGCTTCGGCGTCGACCGGTGGTCGCTCCTACCCAAGCCACTCCACTGCGCCAACGCCCGGGCTCAAGTCAGCTACCCGGTCGGCAAAGGGCGCGAGGCAGTCTTCTACTCGCGGGCGAGAGGTCGAGAAGGTCTGAGCAGAGCTGGCTCGGTGCCCAAAGTCAAAGGTACCGCGGCAGCATAAGTGAGCGCCAAGGCGGGGCGCTTACTGCTCCCATGATCACGCAATGGGCGTATTTCTAGAGCGGGATCCTGTAAAGGGCAGCCTCGGTGGCCCCTTGGTTGCCCATGAGGACATAGGCGGCACCCGCGTAGACGAGGTTGGCTTGCAGCGAGCCGAACGGCGTCCTGAAGCCCTTCCCTGTCTGGACGTCTGCCCAGGCACCGTGGCCTGACGCCAGGAGCCAGTCGACGTGAAGGCCCGCCTCGGGCACCACCTCGGGCTTTGTCGTGTGCACGCCCACGAAGTAAAGGAGCGGGGGCCTCGGCTTCCCAGACGGCCAACCGGTTTCGACGCTCTGGCCCATCCAAAGCCCGTCGGCGCCTGCAGAGAGGACCAAGCGGGAGAGGCCTGGCATCTTCACCGTGGCCAGTACTTGGCCGGTCGACACCGAGACGCGCAACACCTCGGCGCCCGAGGGTGTGCCGACGTCGTAAAGCCAGAGGAAACCACCTCCGTAAGTCCACTCGGGCCGGGAATCGGAGTAGTTCCCGTACCGCATGATGACCGGTCCCAAGTGGACGGTCCCCGTCCCGCGGTCCCAGGTGGCGATGCGAACGACACCAGTCTGCGAACCGACACGGGGAAGCGACTCGACCGGGGCCGCCCCCTCCCCCGTCAAGCGTGGGTCGTTGCAAGGGGTTGCGCCGCCCGAGATAACGCCGAGGCTCCGCGGTTGGACGAACGCAAGGCGACAAGTCGCGCCTCCCGTCTCGTCCCCGACGACGATGCGGCCGCCCAGCACGCCGAGCGAACCCATGTAATAGCTCGACCGCAAGACCGAGAGGCCAACATGCGTTGGCTCGCCGGCGCCGGACGACGCACTAGCGCCCGCGTTTGCCGCGCCGAGGACCACTAAAGCCGTCGCAGCCGCGGCCGAGCAGACCAGGCTACTCAGGTGACGCGCCGACGACTTCATGACCGTATGACTCGCTGGATGCCGGCAACGTTCCGACCTTCTTAGTCCTTCCCAACCTCGGCCAGTCGCTCGAGGCTCACATCGGCAGTACCATCATCCTAAGCGGCCCGGTACGGTCACCGTGCATGGCAAGCTCAGCGACGAGGTACACCCTCAGACCTTGGCCAGCATCAGGAGGCAGGCAGGGCTATGAGACAGCAGCACTACGTGGTCATCATCGAGGGGGCGCCCGGCACCAACTACAGCGCCTACGTGCCTGACCTACCCGGCTGCATCGCCACAGGCGACACCGTGGCCGAGTGCGAGGTCAATATCAAAGACGCCATCGCTTTCCATCTAGAGGGGATGCGCGAGGCTGGCGAGACGGTCCCAGAGCCTTCAGCGGTGGCGGCAACGATTGTCGAGATCCCGGCAGCCTGAAAGTGGTTCGGCCGAAGAAGCTGCATAAAAAGGCATTATGCATCACTTGACTGGCTGACGTGCCGGCGGCAAGATCATCGTGGCACACGCCTTCCGCGTGAGAGCAGCCGGTTGCTTGTGTGGTTGACCGCGAAGCCAGCGGCCAGCATCTCCGCCACGCGCTCCTCGCCAACACGCCGATCGCGGTAGTCGGTGCCCCGGCACAGCCGCATCCACTCGCTCTCCTCGTCCGGGCCCGGGCTCTCCATTGAGTCGAGGGCAGCGAGGCGCACCGCCTCCTCCTCCGAGAGCCGGGCGAGCCGCTCGCGGTGGAACTCGGCCTGCCAGGAGGACCAGTCGAAGCCGACCCCGGCTAGGTAGAGCACCCCCCGCACCCGTTCTCGGTGCTCGCCAAGCCCGGAGAGCACTCCGGACCTCCCGCGCGCTCCGGTCGCCGAACGCCAAGGGCATCCCCACGGGTGGCTCCGACCTCGTGCCGAACAGGTTGGGCACCTTGGTCCTCACGACACTCCACCTGCCGTCGACTGCGAAAGACGCGTCTGCCGAGGCCGTTCCGGCGCCACCTGGCGGCCCAAACGGACCAGTGCCCCGGCCAAAAGCAAAGGTGCCATCGAACTAAATGTGGGTGCGGCTCTTTGTACCCCGCGGCGACTTGGCTCCCGCCTACCGGCCGGCGAGCTGGAACCGGGAGGTCCGGCCGCCCACATCGACGGCCAAGATGTAACCAGCCCGGTGCACGAGGCGAACAAAGCGCCGGTTGCCAATCCGAGGTCGGAGGGCTTGAGCCAGCCCTGCCAGCCCAGGACGCTCACCGACGGTCGTCCGTGGCATGTCGCAGCGGCCCGCACTTAGGCAGCCTTCCCTAATGAAGACGCGAACCGCGAGCTCAGAATGCGCGCGAATGTTGCCGCCAATGAGGACCGGTAGCACGCGCCCGCTCCAGACGTTCGGCACTGTGGGAGCAATGGTTGGGGCCACGATCGCCTCCCTCCTCGCCAGCGGGCATGCCTCTGCCGCAGCCGCGCCACGCCCGTTGCCTCGAGCATCCCACGTCGTGGATGTGCCGGCCTGCGAAGCGTCGCAACTCACCATCGGCGACATCGGGGCCAGCGCGGCGACGGGTACTGGGATCGTGGTTGTCTTCAGTGGGCAACAGCCGTGAGCTTTCTGAACAACCGCGTGGGCTTCGCCATCGGCCTCGAGAACACTGGGGGCCCGCACTCGACGGTCCGGTCCTACAGGACCAGTAACGGTGGGCTTACCTGGACCATGACGGACGCCTCTGGGGCACCGACGGGGGCAGGTTCGGTCACCCTCGCCTTCCCGACGACCCGTGACGGGTGGTTCGTCGTGAACGAGCTGACCCGGGCTGCCCTGTTCCACACGGGAGATGGAGGCGCGGAGCGGCACGAGGTGGGGCTCCCCGCTCTGCCGCCGGGCGACCCGGTCCTCCGCCTCAGTGGGCCGCGTTTCTTTGGCACCAATGACGGCCTGGTTGCTGCAACGCTCGAAGACCCGGCGACCGAGCAGGACCACGACGTCGTCTACATGACCACCGACGGAGGTGCGCATTGGGCGGCGTCAGTCGCCCCAGCAACGGTCCCGCACACGACTTTCAATTGTTGCACTCGAATTTCGATGCCTGCCAGGGAGGTAGCGCGATGTCGAAAATCAGGTTCTCCCGCACACGCAATGCCCCTGCATGGTGCACGGGTAGCGTTGGTTTATTGGCCTTTTTGGCCCCATTTGCAGCCCTTGTGCTTTTCGTGCCACACGCTTCGCCCGGTGTAGCCCGGGCGGCCGCACGGCAAGGGCCCCTGGGCGTCTATGGCCCGGTCTTGGGCGCTGGCACCTTGGGGGCCGGGCGCGCGTGGGTCTGGGAAGCGGACTCCGGCATCTACGTGACCGCCGACTCGGGGGCGCACTGGGAGAACGTGACCCCCTACGGCAGTGGCGACCCCGCCAACGTCTTGGGCGTCGAGTTCCTGAACGCCGAGCGGGCGTGGGCGGCGATCGCGGTGCCCGATGGCAAACTGGTAAGGGTCAAAGTATGGCGTACGGAGGATGGCGGGAAGGGCTGGACGGCCGTGCGCCTGCCCAGCTCGTTCCCCACGGGCTACGACAGGGCGTACCTGGACTTCCTCCCCGGCGGCAGCGGCTTCGTCCTCGTTCAGCTCTACCACCGGGCGGGTTCGCCCGGTAAAGGGAATCTCTTCTACACGGCAAACTGGGGCGCGACATGGTCCGAGGTGGATGCCGCGGCGCCAGTCGACGCTGGCATCTGGTTCACCAGCGCCCACGATGGCTTTGGTACGGACGCGAAGGGCACCCTCTGGCACACCGTGGACGGCGGCAAGCAGTGGGCCCGTTCGGCCTGAGAACCAGAAGTGCCCTACCGGAACCGAGGTAGAGCGTCCGTTACACGAACGATCGTTTGCGGACGCAGGGGCTCCACGAGGCGTTTTCCCAGGTGGCTTGTGTAACGCGGCCCATGTACGCGCCATGTAACGCCTACCCCCGTTTGTGTTACGCCGGCCGGGCTCATAGGCCCACCTCCGGTCCGACCTCGGGGCTTGGGACACCTTGTGCCGGTGCGATCATTTGAGGCACCAACCCGGAGAGGTGGGCTGCCTCCTGGCCGGCACGCCGTGCCCGGGCGCGATGGGCCGCCTGGCGGAGCGAACCCACGTCGGCGTCGTCGCCAAGGATGCCGGGCCAAGGATGCCAGCGCTCGTGATGCTCCAGCGGTCGCGGTAGGCCGCGACGACAGCGAGACGGTCCCACCAAACCTTCGCGACAAGGGGGCCCACGGGTCGGGGCTTCGGCCATATCGGCGTTAGCTCGATCCCACTCGGGCGCTCACCCCGAGGGGCCGCGCTACGTTAGAACGCGCTGCGGATCCGGCGAACCTGAGTCATCAGTGAGGGCTAGAAGGTCTGGCGGGTACACCTCGTCAAGAATCTCTTGGCAAGCCTCCGGGTACGAAGCGTCTAACCGCCACTTGTGTCCTCGCGATGTCAACTGCCCGTCACTGTCGATCAGCCCGACCCGGCGCAGCGGGCGAACAACATTGCTCGCCGCGCTTTCCGGAGACGCCATCGTCATCAGAGCCGAGACAACCTCCGGCGTGAACTTCGTCGTTGGGGCCGAGTTAGCTTTGACGCGCAACTCCCGCCATGCCTTGAGCGGGATCTTTGGATAGCCGTCAGCTGCCAAGGGACTACACCTACTAGAGATGCCCAACCGCGCTGGCGCGGCGCGTTCGCTCACTGGAGCACGACACACACCATCCAGCTGGTCGCGGTAGGCGTCCAGCCCGCGGGCAAGTGCGCCGTACGTGCTTGCGGCTTCGAGCCATCGATGAGCTGGCTCCTCAAAGACCTCCCGATGGCCCTGCGCAGCAGCGGTCAGCTGCCCAACCGCGGCCTCGACCTTGGCGAGTTCGACATCGAGGCGCTGCAGCGCTGGGACGACGAGAGCGTCCCAGTCGTGCCGAGCATCGTTGGCCGTCTCAGTCAAGGCCGGCAGCATGCGCCGGGCAGCATGACGGTCCCTCCAGCTACGCCCGTGTTTCGCCGTATCTTCAGCGGTCCGTAACTTGGCTCGCGCGTTGCGAAGCTCGCTGACGGCCCGGCCTGCCGGCGTCCGTCGGTGGGCTCCGGTGCCTGCCTCGAGCTCAGCGCGTCCCTGACGGAGCCGGACGAGCTGGGCGGCCGCGGCGTCAAGTTTGGGAGCCGGGTCAGAGGGCAGGGCGGACCTGAGCGCTTCAGCTTCGAGGCGCGCTTGACCTCCCGCCAGGGCAATGACGCGTGCTCTGTCGGTAACGGCCAGGGCGGCCATGGTTTCCCGGTCCACCTGGTCCGGGTCGGGCAGGCCGGTGTCGATCGCCCAGGTCGGGCGGCGCTCGCTGGCCCACTCCCACACGAGATCTTCCCGGGCCTGTCCAACGCCGTCCGCGACCGTCCACACGTGTGTACCTTCACGTGCCCTGCTCATGGCCACGTACGCCAGCTCACGCCCGCCGCCGTCAGCGAACAAGTGAGCTCGGGTCGTTGTGGCGCCCTGGGAACGATGAAGTGTCGTGGCGTACGCATAACCAAGGCGGCCGGCAGCGGCTTCCTCTGCCTTCAGGCTCACCAGCTGGTTGTCGGCGGTGCGCAAGGTCAGCGTCCGGCCCATGGTGTCGACCGCCTCGACGGTGGCCCGCTGGGAAGTAACGAAGGCGCCGTTCCCGGTCGGTGCGAGTGCGAGAACTTGGTCGCCGCTCCTATAGGCCGAGCCGTCAGGAGGGCCAGTTCGGGGCCTGTGAGCCTGCCCGTCTTAGCCATCCACTGCCTAGCTCGGGCGTTTAGCTCCCCCACATTGGCTTTCCGCCACGCGTACAGGCCAGTCTCGCGGCCCGCGTCCACATCGGTCGCCCACGCGTCCACGGCGGCCTGAAGTGCGTCGTCTCGTTCTGGGACGGCATGGACGCGCTCCTCTTGGAGGTACCAGGCGACGGCCCGGTCGACATTGCCGGCACGCAGTTCGGCCAGCACGTCGCGCTCCTCGGCGTTGGCCTGGCGGCGGTTCTCGGTGAGGGTGTGGACAGCCCCCGGATGGCGAGCGACCAGGGCACCCAGGGCACCACCCGGGCCGACCGAGCCCAGTTGGCGGTCATCTCCGAGAAGGACGAGCTTGGCCCCGGCTGCCTCGGCATGCGCCGCAAGGCGCAGGAGATCGGCGTCGTCGGTGAGCCCCACCTCGTCCAAGATGACGACGCTGCGTTCGCTGAGCTGGAGCGTCTGGTGGTCGAGCCGCCACGTCAAGCTGGCGAGCGTCCGTGCCTCGGCGATACTGGCTTCTTTCCCCAGAATGCGTGCCGCCTGGCCCGACGTGGCGGTACCGATCACCTGGTGACCCGTCCGCTCGAAAGCGTCAGCCACCACCCGGAGCATCGTGGTCTTGCCCGACCCTCCCACACCCACGACGAGTTCGGCCCCGCGCCCGGAGGTGCAGATGGCAATGGCGGCGCGACGTTGCCCGTCGGTGAGCGGCCCAACCAGCTCCTCCTCCGCCCTGCCCACCGCCGCTTCCGCCTCGCCCAGGTCAACTGCCGGGGCGTCGGTACGGGCGAGGTGGCGAGCGATTCCCCCGGCTATCGCCCGCTCCTGGGCGAGCACGCTGGCGAGCGAGTAGACGCGCTCCTTGGCCCCGGCCACGCCGATTATGGGTACGGCCTCCGGGTCGGCCAGCACTCGGTCTACCAGCACGTCGAGGAGTTTGGGGTCCTGACCATACAAGTGGGGGGCCAGAGCGACTACGACATGACGCCGCGAGAACACTTTGCGGCGGGCCAACTCGCCGTCGGGGGCGAGGACATCTGCGATGAGGCGGCGAGCGTGGTCGAAGGTAATGGGGGCAGGCTGGGCGCGAGCCGCTGCGGCTCTATCGACCGCCTCTGCTAGGCGGTCGGCCGGCCAGGCAACCGACTCCAGCTCGACCCGCCAGCGCTCGACCAACTGTCCCGGCGGCACATGGCGCTTGGCCTTGCGGGTCGTGCGGGCGGCGACGCCACGGGCACGGTATGACGTGTCGCCACGACGTTTGCACTCGGCTTCGATCTCTGCCGCGCGCTTTGAGTGGACCTCCATCACCTCGTCGGGGACGCCGGCGATCTTGCAGTGGCCGAGCCTGCCGGAGGGACCTGGGTCGGGCTCGATCGCGTAGCCAAGCTCGACCGCCACGCGTGCCGCAGCGAGCCGGCCCACCATCGTGGCGGCGTGAAGGTGCTCTCTCCATAGCGCGGTGTCCGCCGCCTTCCACCCGCCTTGTTCGTCCTTCATCTCCACGAGATTGGCCAAAAGAGCGTGATCGTGCGGGCACGGGTCGCCGGCTCTGGAGGTGGCATGTCGCGTGTGGGCGTAGACAAGCCCGCCGGTTGCGGCAACCTTGGCCGCCTCGGCACGCCGGCCGCCCATTTCCCTCGTTACCTTGTCGAGATAGGCGAGCGTCGCGTCTCGCTCAGCATCCATCACCCGGTGCATAGCTTCTGCCTGGCCGATGACCCCTAGCTCAGCCACGCTCTTGTGGGCTGAAATGACAATTTCCATGCCGGGCCTACGAGTCTTAACCAGGCGTTCGCCAGTGCGCGGGTCCTTGGCGCCGCCAGGCCCGAACACGGCCTCGTAGCTCTCTGGCGTAACTGCACCAGAGAGCCCCAGTGCCGCGCCACCTGAGCCGCCCCACACAAGCCGTGTCTCACCCCGAGACGCGTAATATCCGAGCGCCATTCCGGGGTGGTCGTCGGCTCGCTCCAGCACCGTGGCGCGGTGGTACTCGACCGACTCGGCCCCCATCATGCGCATCCAGCCCAAGGCTTCACCTCGTCCGACGAAACCGCCACCGCTATTTTCAGGCAAGCCCTGGGCTTGCAACCGTGTTCTGCCTTGGGGAGAGTATTAGTGGAGAGAGAAAGCCTTGTAAAGAGGGAGTGTTGGGAAAGGGCTGTAGTGGTCAGTGGTGGTGATTAACGGGCACGAGAAATTGTAGGAGTGATTAGTGGCGGAGTCCTGGAGGGAGTTACGAGGGACCTTAGGGAGGGATCTTTTCGAGGGTGGAAACTCCGGGGGCCCATTGGTTGGAGGTGGAGAGACGGGTCGTGGGTGGGACACGGGTCTGGGATTGGAGGGGGTCCGGGGGTGTGGCGGGCTCGGGGATGGGCGAGGGTGGTGGACATGATGTCGCCTTGGGGGCTCGGGGAGCGCCACAGCTTTGAGCCAGGTGGCGTAAAACCGCCCTTGTCGAACGTGCCAGGTTTATGCCAGGTTGTCGGGGATGAACGAACTGTTCTCGGCGATCGAGCCGTACGAGGCCGGTCACCTGGAAGTCGGCGGCGGCTACGTCCTGTACTGGGAGACGGTTGGCTCGCCTTCGGGGAAGCCGGCGGTGTTCCTCCATGGGGGTCCCGGGAGCGGAGCGAGCCAAGCTGCCCGCCGGTACTTCGACCAAGGCCTTTACCGGGCCGTGCTGTTCGACCAACGCGGCTGCGGGCGTAGCCGTCCCTTCGCCGGAGCGGGTGATGACCTGTCGGCCAACACGACGGGCCACCTAGTGGCGGACATCGAGCGGCTCCGAGAGCACCTGGGCATAAGCCGCTGGGTCGTCGTCGGCGTGTCGTGGGGCGTGACGCTGGCCCTGGTCTACGCGCAGCGCCACCCTGAGCGGGTAGTGGGCATGGTGCTCGGAGCTGTAACGGCCGGGACGCGCCGGGAGACCACATGGATCACCCGGGACATGGGCCATGTCTTCCCCAAACAGTGGGACGAGCTCATCTCGGCCGTGCCGCCCTCAGAGCGTGCAGGAGACCTGGCCGCTGCCTATGCCCGCTTGCTCGCCAGCCCGGACCCGGAGGTACGGGCAGACGCGGCTCGCCGCTGGTGCGCTTGGGAGGACACGCATGTCTCGCTCATGCCCGGCTGGGCCCACGGCAGCCGGTACGACGACCCGGTGTTCCCGCCTGGTCTTCGCCACGCTCGTCACCCACTATTGGAGCCACGGGTGCTTCTTTGCGGACGGAGAGGTGCTCGCCGGCATGCACCGGGTCGCATCTATCCCGGGAGTGCTCGTTCACGGACGCTACGACGTTTCCAGCCCGCTCGGCACGGCCTGGCAACTGCACCGGGCGTGGCCGGCCAGCCGCCTGGTCGTGATAGACGACGCTGGGCACGGCGGCGGCAGTTTCGCCACTGAAATAGTCTCGGCGCAGCGAGATGAAGGACCTTTCCTGACGGTCCTCGCGTCTGAACATGTACCGGGAGATCAGGGATCTCCCTGTCTGGGGCCGGCCCCGCCGAGCACCATGGCCATGACCGGAGCCGTGCGCTCCGCTTTCGGTTTTGTACCGGCAGGAGAACGCTGTGTGAAGCCTTTTCTTCTCTTCGGTAAACAACGGTCACCAAAGGTCACCAACGGTCAAATGGAATTTGTGACGACGCCTCGCTCGGTGAGCGCCGGTGCGGCTCGAGGGCGCACGTACGGGGGAGCACCGATGTGGAGGCACGGCTGATGCGCGGTAATCGAGCTGGTCAGAGCGACATCGCCACCTTGGACCTTAAGGGTAGGAACCTAGACAAGGAGGAGATCAGTGGCCACCGTGGCTACCCTGCCCCAGTTACTAACGATCCAGCAGCTCGCTGATCGGCTCAACGTGAACACGCGTCATATCCGCCGGCTGGTCGCCGAAAGACGTGTGCCTTTCTTGAAGGTCGGCCATTTCGTCCGCTTCGACCCGACTGAAATAACCGACTGGCTCAGTCGCAACCGCGTAGCTCCCCTCCGGGCCCAATAACAGATCGGTCGCGAACTCTGTGGAAGGGTGACAAGCACCGGTCCCCCGCCGCAAACGTTCGGCCGAAGATCCCTCCCTAAACAGGATCGCGAGAACTGTGGAGGAGCGCGCCCGGGCCAGGGAAGAGCCTCAGGCAGCGGTCAGCGAGTGCGCCCGAGCCTGCTCGTACAGCGGCTCGGGCGCCATGTCGAGGCCGTCCGGCCAGGCGATGGTCCCTGCCTCGGGGTCGACGCGCACTTGAGCAAAATATTCGGCATCACGCAAGGGCTCGAAGACACCGGTCCACTTCTCCATCGAGAAGTCGACGTCCCCGACCGTCCCATCATCGAAGAGGAGCCTGAGCACGTGGTCCCGCAGCACGGCCACGCCGACCACGCAGGGAAGGTACGAGCTGCTCACTCCACACATCCTACTGCAGGGGCGGGATGGCAACGAGCGGTTGGTTCTGCCTCGCCCGCTCCCAGTTGGCGAGCAGGTCGTCCCGGTGCGCCCGTGCCCAATCGAGCACCAGCCCAAGGGCGCGGGGCTCGAGGTCGCCCGCAAGCACTGCCCCGTCGACCGACACCGAAGCACGAAGCCCAGCGTGGTGGGCATGAAAGTGTGCTACAGGATGGTCCCGCTAGTTCCAGTACATGTAGATCACGACACCGTAGAAGGCGCTCACCCGTGGCATGTGCCAACCAGGGTAGACGGGTCAGAATACCGGGGGCGCGAAGGCCGATCCCGGCGCTGCGGTGCCTATTCCGGTATCATGCCGACCTCCGCGTTATGCCGACCTCAGGGGGTAGTCGTTGCTCGAGGCGGTGATCGGGCGAACCAGGTCGGCATAACGCGGGTCAGCTGAGCCATGCTCCTTGCTCCGACTATCGAGAAGGAGGAGCTATGACCAGAAGGGGCACAGGGGCACAGCGGACCGGGAGGAGCGGGCCACTGGGGCCGTTTGCAGACGATTACGTGGCCAGGCTAAGGGCCAGTGGTTACGCAGCACGCTCAGTCACCAGTGCGCTGAGGGACCTGGGCCGCCTCAGCCAGTGGCTGGAGGGGCGCCGGCTAAGCGCGGCAGACCTGAGCAAGGAGCGGCTCGAGGAGTTCCTCGCTCAGCTGCCACGACGGCGCGGTGGTGGTAGCCCTTGCTCCGGTCGGGCGCTCGGCCAGGTGCTCGAGGTCCTGGGCGAGGCCGACGAGGGGAGCTGTCGAGCGGGTAAGGGCCCGGCGTCGCCAAGCGAGGTGCTCCTCGGGTCCTTCGAGCGGTTCTTGCTCCAAGAGCGGGCGCTGGGCTCCTCGACAGCATCGGCCTACGTCGCGCGGGTACGTCGCTTCCTCGTCCGTTGTGCACCGAACGGAGGGCTGGACAAGGTGACCGCGAGAGAAGTGACCGGTGCAGTGCTCCAGGCGTCGGCATCGGCGTCAGCGAACACGACGAAGCTCTTTGTGACAGCTCTCCGCTCGTTTTTGCGCTTCAGCTTCCTCGAGGGGCTGACGCCGGTCGACTTGTCCCCTGCGGCCGTTGCTGTCGCCCCGCGCCACCGGTCGTCGTTGCCGATGGGGGTCGACCAAAAGACGGCTCGAGCCTTGCTCCGCTCTTGCGACCGGCGCCAGCCGAAAGGCCGGCGCGATTACGCCGTGTTGCTCACCCTTCTGCGCCTCGGGCTGCGCGCTGGCGAGGTAGCCAGCCTGCGCCTGGAGGACATCGGCTGGCGTGGCGGAGAGGTCGTGGTCCATGGCAAAGGGCGCCACGAGGACCGTCTCCCGCTGCCAGCCGACGTCGGCGGAGCGGTCGCCGCTTACCTCGAGAGGGGGCGCCAGAACGGCACCGTGCACCGCGAGGTGTTCCTGCGGGCCCTTGCCCCGATAGGGCCGCTCGGGGCGGGTGGGATCTCGGCCATCGTGCGCCATGCCTGCGCGGCTGCGGGGGTGCCGGCCGTAGGGGCACACCGCCTCCGCCACAGCCTGGCTTGCCAGCTGGCCAATGCCGGGGTGCCCCTGCCGGCGATTGCCCAGGTCCTCCGTCACCGGGATATTCGCACTACCACGGGGTACGCCCGCGTCGACATTGAAGGGCTCCGCGCCGTGGCGCAGCCGTGGCCGGGAGGCGAGGGGCAATGAGCGAACTTCGCCGCCACGCCGAGGACTACCTGGGGCTACGCCGGTCCTTGGGCTACAGGCTGACCTTCCACAGCCGGCTGCTCCCGCAGTTCCTCGACTACCTCGGTGCCGCCGGCGCGACGAGCATCACGACCGAGCTAGCCATCTCCTTCGCCCAGCTCCCACAGGGCGTCCAACCGGTCCACTGGGCACACCGCCTCGACGTCGTGCGTGGCTTCGCCCGTTATATGCAGGCGGTCGACCCCGTGACCGAGGTCCCTCCCCGCGACGTCTTCGGTGCGCGGTACCAGCGCCCGGCACCGTACCTGTGGCAGGAAGCCGAAGTGCTGGGCGTGATGGCAGCGGCCCGCCAGCTCCGCCCAGCGCTCCGCGCCCTCACCTACGAGGCCCTCTTCGGGTTGCTTTGGTCCACAGGGTGCCGCATAGGCGAGGCGATAGCTCTCGAAAGCGCTGACGTGGACCTCACTGATGGCGTTATCACGGTCCGGGACGGGAAGTTTGGCCACTCGAGGCTCCTCCCGCTGCAGCAAGGCACGACGGACGCGCTCGCCCATTATGCCGCGAGCCGGGACCGGCTCTGCCTCAAACCGCGCTCGGCAGCGTTCTTCGTCTCGAGCGTCGGCAACACCTTGGCCCACCAGTCCGTGCACCAGACATTCGACCGGCTCGCCACTGCGACCGGCCTGCGCACCGAGACCAAGAGGCCTCGCGTCCATGACCTCAGGCACTCATTGGTCTTTATCTCTTCAGTCGACGTGTCCATCGTCTAGCCTGTCTCAGCTTGGGGCTCGACCTGGACTTCATCGACTACGACGCAGCGGCACGCTGTGTGGTGACAAGCGACGACACGCAGGATGTGCTGGTGCCGCGGGCGGCCGAGCGTTTCGCCCGTTTGGGTATCCCCGACCGGACGCCGTGCGTCGACGCGGCGACGGCGGATGAGGACCTGTTGAACCGCTTCTTCGCCGACCTGTGGGTGCTGGGCGGGTTGGCGGAGAACACCGTGCGGGCGTACGCAAGAGACGTTGTCGTTTGGGCGCGCTTCTTGCGCCAGGCTCGTGGCCGGTCGTGGCTGGAAGCGGACCGGGCGGACCTTTTGGCGTTCCACAAACTGCGCCGCCACACGGGCGTGGCGAACGGAGCAGGTGCACAGCGGACGGTCAGTGGCCGGTCGTGGGACCGTGCGGTGTGCGCTTTGACGAAGCTGTACGACTGGGCCGAGGGCCACGAACTAATAGAGCGGGCACCGTTTTTGGCTTCGGGCGCGAACGTGGCGGCGATCGAAGAGCATGCCCGCTGGGGCCGGCGGGGCAGGCGGCGCTCGGGCCGGGAGGGCGCGCCGCCGAGCCGGCACGCGATGGTGGTGCTGGACGAGGAGCAGTACCGGCTGTGGCGTGATGTCGGCGTGCGCGGCCTGGCTCCCGGGGACGAGCCGGGCCCGGCGTGGCAAGGCCGAAACAGTGAGCGGAACGCCCGCTTTTGCGACACGTTGGTGACGACCGGGGCCCGGGTGAGCGAGCTGGCAGCGCTGTTGGTGCCCGAGCTACCGGTGCTCGACGACCGAGGACCGCTCATGGAACTGGGTTTCGCGGCGTCGGTCACCAAGGGCGGCCGAGGACGGCGGGTCCCCGTGGCGGCTGCGGTCGTGGAGCGGCTGTGGGAGTACGTGCGCTGGGACCGGGCCGGGCGGGTGCGGCGAGCCCGGGAGCGAGGCGACTACGACCGGGTGCTGCAGCGCGGGCAGGCACTGGTGTGCCGGGGACTGACCGCCACCGGCTGCCAGCTCCAAGAGCCGGACGGGACCTGGGGCAGGCGGCGCTGGAGCGACCTCGACGCGCGAGAGAGGCAGCTCCTCGTGGGGTCGACGCTTCTGGGGAGGCCGTGGGGCCGGTGATGGTCTGGGTAGCCGAGGGTGGCCAGCCGGCGGCGGTGAAGTCTTGGCAGACCGTGTTCCGGCGAGCAAGTGAGCGCTGCGCATCAGCCGGGGTCGACCTCGACGTGTCGGCCCATGTTTGCCGCCACACCTTTGCGACAAGGGCATTGTCGGCCCTCATCGCGGCGCAGCTCGACACCGAGAGGGTCGCCGACGCGTTCGGCGGCATCCCCGAGACCCGCTATAGGAAGGTGTTCGGCGACCCACTCCGGACGTTGCAGCAGTGGCTCGGGCACCGGTCGATCACCAGCACCTACATCTACCTGGACAACGTCGCCGAGCTGCGGGACTTCCATGCCCGCAGTGTGCAAGAGGTCTTCGAGGCCTTCGTCTCCGACCTGGCCGGCCGCCAGCGTCCCTCGACCGGGGAGGAGCGGTGACGGGCCGTCGTCCCGAGCAGCGGCTCAGGTTCGTCCCCGAAAACGGTGGGACCGCTGCTGGCACGGGGCCAGTCTGGGTCGACCAAGACGTCCCGATGGTGCTGGCATGCCGGTTCCCCCACGAGGCCAAGGTGAGCCGTTACGAGCTCGGCTCGGCGCCCGGCGAACGCCTGAGGCGCCAGCTGGTCGGGTGCCTGTTCACCATGTCCGAGCCGGACCGTGGTGTCGGGTCGTCGTTATCGGTGCAGAACTACGTCGTCGCGCTCCGCATGTTCTTGCGCTCCCTCGATTGCCACGTTGCTACGACAGGCTTGGCCGACCTGGACGGGGAGGTGGTCGACCGGTTCCAGGACGCGATGGTCGCCCGCTACGGGCCCGGCAGCCGGCAGCCGTGGGTGCTCGTGAACCAGGTGTGCGTGCTGTTGCGGGAAGCGGTCGAAGAGCACGGCGTCGTGCTGAGAGCGTCGCTCGCCCGGCGGGCACTGTTCGGGGCGACCTGCCCGAAGCCCCCGGTGGTCCCCCGGGACGCGTACACGCCGGCGGAGGCACGAGCGATCGCCCGAGCGGCCCGGGTCGATTTCGGCCGTGTCGCCCGTCGGTTGCTGGCCGAGGGCCCGGCGTTGCTCGAACTGGGCGGCCACCCGGGGCGTGCTGTGGGCGGGTGGAAGAAAAAGGCCAACATCGCCTGGTACTTGGACACCTACGGGGACCGCACCATCGACCAGCTGCGCGACGAGTCCGGCGGGGAGTACGTGCTGAGCGGCCCCAATATGGTCTCGCCCACGGCCGTGCGACGGATGCTCTGGCCGACCGTGCGTGACCTGGTCGGCTTCTGGGCCCTGTTGCTGCTCCAGACCGGGATCACGCCTGCGTCTGCAGCGCTTCTCACGACCGACTGCCTGGCGAACCCGTCGGCTGGAAAGGTCACGCTCCGGCACCACAAGTACCGGGCGGGGCGTGCTCGCTCGGAGCGCATCGCCCGGGTGCGCGACGGGCTCGGGACCTCGCCCGGCGGCCTCGTACGCAACCTGGTCGAGATAACGGCACGAGCCCGGCGCTGGGCCGGCTCCGATGCGCTGTGGGTGGCGGTCAAAGAGAAGGAGGGCTTCACGACGCGAGCTGCCGGTGAGTTCCGGGCCCGCAACGGCCAGAACTCGCCATTGCAGCAATTCGCGCTCGACCATCACCTGGTCTACGAGGACGCGCCGCCCGACGGTGCTGAGCCGCTCGTGGTGCACGGCAGCCGGCTGCGCAAGACCTATGTGGCGGCGGCCTATCGGGCCGTCGGCGGCGACGTCGGCGCCACGGCGCGAGCAGCGGGCAACACTGCCCGGGTGGCGATGCACCACTACGGGGACATCGCATCGCTCGGGCCGTTGCACGCCTGGACAGTTGCTGACGCCCTCTACGAACGGGTGGAGGCAGCACGAGCCAGTGGCCGGCCCACGGGGAGCCCGGAGGTGGTGGGGACGGCACCTTCGCCACCTACGTCGGCTCCGGATGACGAGGCCAGCGCCACGGAGGTGGTCGAGGTGCAACTGGCCGACTGCCACGGCTTCTTCAATAGCCCGTTCGCCGCCGCTGGTGAGGCTTGCCCGGTGAGCTTCACCGGCTGCCTGCAGTGCCCCAACGCCGTGGTCACCGCCGACAAACTGCCCACCATAATCACCTATTTGCACCACATCTTGGGCCAGCGGTTCTTGATGGGCGAAGACGAATGGTGCGAAGCCTGGGGCGCCGATTTCGTGCGCATCGTCGACGACATCTTCCCGCGCTTCGACACCTCCACCCTGGAGCGGGCGCAGGAGGACGCTCAGCTAAGCGGCGGCTCCGGCCTCTACCTCCCGACGGTGGCGACTGCCCGGGGGTACCGCCACGGCTGATGGCCTCCTCGCTGTGCCCGCCCCCGCGGGAGAGCAGCTCGCCTCGGCCTGCTGGGCCCACGACGAGCCGGTCTGTGCGTTGCCGGACTGGCTGGCGCGCGGGCTGCCACGCTTTGGTGACGACCGCTGGGACTTCCGCGGCCACCCGGCTGCGATCGACAAAGCCAACGAACAAGGCTGGAAGTACGACTGGACCGTCATCTCGGGCCCCATCTACGCCCTCGCGATGCGAGAGTTCGCGATGGGCCGCATGAACCGCCCGCACCGCCTGCCCAGTGTCACTCGGCTCATATGGCCACCGTCTACCACGATCACGTACCTCCGGGCCCTCGAGCCGTTCTTCACGTGGCTCGAGGCAAAGTCCCCGGGCACCCCGCTCGGGGCGGTCAGCCAAGGCGACCTCGACCTCTACGCGAAGATGGTGCTGACCGGCCGAGGCGGGTACTCGTCCAAGACCGCCCGGCTGCGTGCGGTGCAGACGTTCTTCGCTTACTTCACGGTCGCGGCCACCTCCGAGCACCCAGACGACCGTCTCGACTTGTCGTTTGCTTCCGGGCTGTTGCCCTGGGGCGGCAAGCCGGTGTCGAGGATCCTCGGCCGTGACCGGCGGGACCAGAACCGCACGCCCCGCGTCCCGCCAGAGGTCATGGGCCCGTTGCTGCGCTGGGCGCTGTTCTATATAGAGGTCGCAGCCTCCGACATCTTGGCCGCCCACCGGGAGCTCCAGTCGTACCCATGCGATGCCGCCTACAACTACGGGGCCGATGACCACGCGGAGCGCCTCGAGCGTTTCCTGCAGGCGAACCCGGTGCCGCTCTACCCGAACGGCAAGGTGGCGCTCACCCGCATAGCGATAGCGGCCAGGCTTCCCAGGAGGAGCCTGCGGGCCCCGACGGCTCGCAGGCACCTCGATGCGACCCGTCGAGACCGTAGGACAGAGAAAGTCGGGTGGCTCTGGGCGGACAAGGACATCTCGAGGTCGGTCCAGCGCTTCGTGGCCGCCCGTCGACGGGCCGGTCGGGGCATCCCCGTCTACGACCTTTGCGAAGGCGGCAAGTACGGGGACAAGAAGGCCGGTGACGTGAACGCGATGCTCAGCCTTGCCATGTGCGGCCACTACCCTGCCCCCGACACGCTGGTTTACAAGGAAGTCGCATCGGCCCTTCGAGCGGCGCACGCCGAGCTCGGTGGGGAACCCGGTGGCATGGGCACGCCGGTCTCGCCCAACCCCGAGACGGGCCTCCCGTGGCGGGGCCGGTTCTCACCAGCTTCTCTTGCCTACGAGACACGCATGCTGCAGACGGCTGCGTTCCTCGTGACGACCTTCTTGTCAGGTATGAGGGTGGACGAGGTGCTCGCCCTCCGGCCCGGGTGCTGCCGTCAGGACATCTCGGCCGACGGCCTCGTCTACTTGCACAGGCTGCAGAGCACGCTCAGCAAAGGGCAACCGAAACCGAGAGACGCTACCTGGGTTGTCACCGAGCATGTGCACCGTGCGGTCGAAGTCCTCGAGCAGTTGCCCCGCTTGCCCGCTCGGACAACCGGCGGTCAGGTCACGGCGCGTGCCCGCCGCCGGGCCGACCGCCTCTTCCAGTTCGGCACCAACCTCCACACCGAGATCCACATGTTCGTGGCCCACGTCAACGGCTTGGTCGGCCACGACCTTCTCGGCTCGCGTGGCGTCAACGCCCGAGCGCTGAGGCGGACGCTCGCCTGGTACATCGCGCACCGTCCCTTTGGGACGACTGCGCTGGCGATCCAGTACAAGCACGTGCACGCCACGATCACCGAGGGCTACGTCGGTGCCGCCGACGAGGAGTTCCGGGACCTCCTTACCACCGAAATGGTCGAAGCCGAGCTCGAGGCGTTGGCGAGCCGGCTCCTCGCCCGCCGGGCCGGCACTGGTGTCGTCCGGGCTCCCCAGCCGAGCCGCACCTCCGAGCGCCTCGAAGAGGTCGCCCGTAATACGGCTCGTTTCCCGGGCCTGGTCGACCCCGACAACCACTACGAACGGCGGCTGCTACGTGACGAGCACCTCACCTACCATGTTGGTGGCTGCGCCAACTGCGCCTTCGACCCGGCGTCCAGCCTGTGCAACCCCGGCGGCGACCACCCGGTCATGGCCCACTGCCGCTGGTGGCAATGCGGTTGCGCCGAGCACCTCCCCAAGCACTTCGCTGCTGTCGAGCACGCGATCGGCGAGGCCTGCCGTCATCTCCGTCTCCAACGGCTCCCGCCCGTCCAGAGGCAGGCCCTACGCCGGCAGATAAAGGCAATGGAGGCCAAACGTGATGCCCTCGAGCTCGAGGAGGACGACAGTGGCACGTGACGAGGCCGCCGACCGCGCCGCGATCTTCCGCGCCGCCGAGAACTGCCTCGCCGGTGGGGAGAGCCGGACCGTGGCTGCGCTCGCCAAGGTCTCGGGCGTGCCCCGCGCCACCCTCTACCGCCGTTACGCCGATTTGGTCGATGACTTCGCACGACGCTGCAACGAGGCCGTCATCGACCAGCCCGGCACCGTCGCCCGCCTCCGCTCCGAACTTGCCGAGCTTCGCGAGCGTGACCAGCAACGCCTTGCCCGCATCAGCGAGCTCGAAGCGGAGAACCACGCATTGCGGAACGCCGCCCGGCTCCTGCGCGCCGAGAACTCGGAGCTGCGAGTCGCCCACGACGAAGGCCGGGCAGCTCGCATCGTCCCGCTCGACCGGCGCACCACGCGGACCGACATCGGCGCCTTCTCCTGGGAGCAGCTGAGCGCAGAGCACCTCGCCCTCATCGCCGAGCACGCCGAGACCAAAGCCGACCTCCAACGCGCCCGGCACACCATCGCTCGCCTCCGACGGCCACAGAAGCGGTCAGGGCACGAAGCAGTCGACGACGAAAGGAGCACCCAGAGTGAACAACCGAAGCCGCCGAAATGAGACTATATCAAAGTGGCGGGATAATTGCCTGTCGGGCCCTGCTCGACCTGTACCGAGCCGGCATCGACGTCGAGACGCGCATGCTTGCACTGTCGACGTACTTGGGCCACGTCAACATTGGCGACACTTACTGGTATTTGAGCGCATCGCCGGAGCTGGTCGATCTCGTCGCGGAGCGCTTGGACGACATGGCGGCTGGAGCAGGGCGATGACCGCCCTCGCACCGACGCTCGAAGCGTTCCTGACGGAGCGCTTGGTGGCCCAGCGGGGGTCGAGCCCCAACACGATCGCCTCGTACCGGGACACCTTCTGCCTGCTCTTGCGCTTTGCCGCCGAGCAGACGGGAAAGCAGCCGTTCGAGCTGGACTTTTCCGACCTCGACGCCGCACTTGTCGGTGCCTTCTTGGAGCACTTGGAGACGGCACGGGGCAACAGCGTGCGCACCCGCAACAACCGCCTCTCGGCGGTCCACTCGTTGTTTGCCTACGCGGCGCTCCGCCACCCCGAGCATGCCGGCACGGTCCAGCGGGTCCTCGCCATCCCGATGAAGCTGTTCGACCGCAAGATGGTCAGCTACCTGAGCGACGACGAGGTCGACGCCTTGCTCGCCACCTGCGACCTCGGCACCTGGGCAGGGCGGCGGGACCAGGCTCTGCTCGACCTGGCCGTCGAAGCCGGGCTACGCATCTCCGAGCTCGCCGCTCTTCGCTGCTCGGACGTCACCCTCGGCAGAGGCGCGCACCTCCAGCTCACCGGGAAGGGCCGCAAAGAGCGAGCGGTCCCCCTCGGCAAGGCGGTTGCCAGGCTGCTCCGGGCCTGGCTGCCCGAGACGGGGGGCAGTCCTGGTGGCCCGCTTTTCCCGACGACGGCTGGTGGCCACATGAGCCGCGACGCTATCGAGCACCGCCTCGCGCTCCACGCCGAGCGTGCTGCCGCTCACTGCCCTTCGCTGCAGCGAAAACGGGTTACTGCCCACTCGCTCAGGCACACCTGCGCCATGAGGCTCCGGGCCAAAGGGGTCCCCCTCGAGGTCATCGCGCTCATCCTCGGGCACGAGGACATCGCAACCACCTACGCCTTCTACCTACACGCAGATCTGCAAGCGGCGGAGCAAGCCATCTCGCTCGTCGCTCCGCCCAAGACGAAGCCGGGGCGTTATCGCGCGCCCGACCCTCTGCTCCGCTTCTTGGAGGGTCTTTGATTATGCCGACCTGGTTCGCCCGATCACCGCCCCGAGCAACGACTACCCCTTGAGTTCGGCATAACGCGGAGGTCGGCATGACGCCGCAATAAGCAAGCACGGCTGGTCGGCCGTCGTTCTCCACCATCTCGGATATGTCATCGATGTAGGACTGCGAGCCGTAGCCCCGCAGGAGCACCAGGGGTACGCCCAAGTGCCCGAACCAGTTTTCAAGCTGCGCCCGCAGGGTCATCTTTTCGCCCCCGAGCACGAGGAACACGTCTTGACCTGCCGTCCTGTCCAGGCGGTACCATGAACTAGCGCTCCGCAGCAGATGAGCCGGACTTGTCCAGACTGGCTGGTGGACCACCTCGCGCGTTTCGTCGAGCAGAGCGGGGAAAGTACCGTCCCGCCGCCCGCGGGCGGTCCTTTCGCTCAGGTATTTGTAGTCGTTCTGCGTGTTCTCGTAATCGACGTCGCTGGCCATCACAAGGCGGTAATGGAGCTGCCTCAATGTGATGGGGTAGTCGTACTCGCCAACGATCAGCCGGGCTTTGTCGAGAACGGTGGCCCAATTTCGACCCATAGCGCCGCGGGCGGTCACTGTTCCCCTCCCCCGTTGTCGAGTAGCCGGTCAACGGCCGCCGCCGGCCAGACAAGGCGCCGGCCCCACCGGATCGGTGGCACCGGGCACTCCCCTCGCCGCACGGCCTCGTAAACGGCCCACTTACTGACGCCCATGAACGCCGCCACCTGTTCGGCTGTATAGGTTTTGGTGGCGGCGGGCATTAGCTTGCCGCCTCTTTACGTCCAGGCTTGGCACCCTCGATGACGTAGGGGGCCACGAGATCGTCCAGGGCAACGCCGTAGAGGGCCGCCAAGCGAACGGCGAGGCGCAGGGACGGGGCGTGCTGGCCAGCCTCTACGCGCCACAAGTGGCTCGGATCGACGTCGGCACGACGGGCTGCCTCTCGGAGCGAAAGACCGCGGGCCTCGCGAAGCAGCCTGAGCACCGTCCTGGTCTTGGTGGACGCAGATTGCAGGGTTGTAGTTGGCATGACGACAGACTAGCACAAGTGTTGACACCCGCGCAGATTTTGTAACCGGCGATCTTGCGTCATGTTGACAAAGGCGCTACACTAGAGACGTGGACTTGACGCCAGACCAGCTAGTGGCCTACAACCTCGCAGCCGCCCGGCACCTACGAGGTTGGACGCAGACCCACGCCGCCGACATGCTCAGTTTCATTGGGCCCGGCCAGTGGTCCAAGGTCACCTTGTCGGCGGCCGAGACCTCCGTCAACGGGCGGCGGGTGCGCCAGTTCTCGGCCACCGACCTAGCCCAGTTCAGCAGCACGTTCGATCTCCCGCTCATCTGGTGGTTGCTGCCCCCTGGTCCCCACGATGACATTGAGATAGTCACAGGGCCGGCCGCCTTGTCCTACGAGCCCGACAAGTGGCTGAGGGTGCTCTTTGGGGACCCCGCGAACCCGGCCGTGGCTGAGCGGTTATCGGCACCCTGGGTCCACCGTTACACGGAAGAACTGGCGCGCGTGGCTTCCTGGCCTCAGGCGCGAGAGCTGGCCGACAGCCTGAGGACCGCTGCCGGCGTCATGGAGACGGCAGCTCGGATGGCTGCTCCCCCGCCCGTGAGACGACCGTCTCCCATCTCAAGAAACAAGTCAAAGAAAGCCGAGAAGCCGGCCGGACAAAAGGAGAAGACAAGGTGAAAGGCTTTATCCGCGAGCGCACACCGGGCCGGTACACCGCCTACTGGAAGGTGGCCGAGGCCAGCACCGGGCAGTACCGCCAGCACACCAAAGCAGGCTTTACAACCAAGCGGGAGGCACGACGCTATCTCAACTCCATCATCGGCTCCGTTCAGGACGGCTCATGGAAGCCCGACCAGGCCTTGACGGTGGCCCAGTTGCTCCGCGACCACTGGCTGCCCGCTCAGCGGCCGAGGGTACGGCCTACCACCTTCGACCAGTACAAGGGTGCCGTTGAGACGTGGGTGCTCCCCTATCTCGGCGCCGTCAAGGTGGCGACCCTGACGCCGAAGCTGGTCACGGAATGGCAGGACACCCTGAGCACCGAGCGCCAGCTCTCGGCCCGCTCGTTGCAAATGAGCACGGGGTTCTTGAAGGCTGCCACCAAGTACGCACTCGAGAACGGCCTCGTCAGCCGCGACCCTCTAGTAGCCGTTCGCCGGCCTCGCTCACAGTCCAGGGCGATGAAGGTTTGGACCCCCGAGCAGGCCAGAGTCTTCTTGGCGGGCGTCAAGGAGGACAGGTTGTATGCCGCCTTCGCCATCCTGCTAGGGCGAGGGCTGCGCCGGGGCGAGGTGGCAGGGCTCCGGTGGGAGTACATCGACCTCGACGCTGGGACATTGAGGGTGGCGACTACTCGGGTGCTCACGAACGGTGGGCAAGCCGTCGAGAGCGGGCCTAAGACCGACGCCGGCGCCCGCACCATCGACCTCGACGCCAGCTTGGTCGCCATCCTGCGCCAGCACCGCCGCCGCCAGCTCGAAGAGCACCTGCGGGCCGGCGAGGCGTGGCAGGACACGGGCTACGTGTTCGTGAGCGAACTGGGCGAGCCCTACTACCCTGGCTACTTTTCGGACGCTTGGGAGCGCCGCATCAGCACCCTGGGCTTGCCGAAGATCAGGCTCCACGACGCCCGGCACACTTGCTTCACCGCCATGCTGGCTGCCGGCGAGCCTGTGAAGGTGGTACAAGAACTCGCCGGCCATGCGAACCCGAACATCACGCTCGCGGTCTATGCCCATGTGCTGCCCGGCATGGCCAAGGCCGCCGGCGAGCGGCTGTCAGCGCAGTTGTTCAGTTGAGGGGCGTCAGTCAGTCTTGACGGGTTCCAGGAGGCTCAGGGGGACTCGTACGTCGTCAAAAACGGCGCTCAGCTCCAAGTAGCCACCCAGTCCCTCGACGTACTCCCGCAGTGTCGACACCTGGACATCGGCGCGACGCTCAAGGGCGGACAAGGAGGGTTGAGCAACTCCGAGTTGCCGGGCAAGCTCGGCCTGTGTCACCTGGCGCATGCGGCGCAACTCAGCGAGGTTGTACTCGATAATCTCAGCCAAGGCCTGCCGCCGCTCGGATTCAACGGTGGCTTGAAACTTGGCCGTATTGGGAAGATTGGCTCGCACCTCTTCCCACGGTTTGGTCTTCACGGTCATTTGATCAAGCCCTCCTCTCTCAACTGGGCTAGGTGGTCGTCGTATAGGGAGTCAGCCCGGGGAACCGCCCCTGCATACCAGCGCTCCCACTGGGAGTCCTCTGATTTGTCGCCACCCAAGAGCATCACTGCCTGGCGCAGCGGGTCGAAGATGAACAAGACCCGCAAAGCGCCACCCTTGGAGCAGCGCAGTTCCTTCATGTTGTGGTGGCGGCTACCCTTGATCGAGTCGACCGTCGGCCGCCCCAGGGTGGGACCGCTCGTGGCCAGCATGTCAACCCTCGCAACGACCGCGGCTTGCTGGTCTTCGCTCAGGCCGTACAGCCATACGTCGAAGTCGTCGGTCGTAACGACGCCCCAACTCATCCTCCATCATCATAGCCTCCACTCTATATAGAGTCAAGGCTAAGTGTCGGCAGTTGTACGACCGACCTGAGCAGCGTGGTGAGAGGCCCGGCTGCTTGCGCTGCTGCCAGCGGCTTGGGTGACAAATGGGTGACATGAGCGCCTCGCTCCTCCGCTGGCCCCAGTGGTGCACCGGTCCGGACCTGCTCTTTCATTGTCGGGCGGGCGGGACTTGAACCCGCGACCCCCAGACCCCCAGTCTGGTGCGCTACCAAACTGCGCCACCGCCCGTGCGTGGTGCGGACCCGAGGCTATCAGGTCAGGGCACCGGCCCGGGACTTTCACCCCGCCGGCCACTCCCCCACCTGCGAACGCGTCGAACTAGCTAGACGTGCTTGGGCAGCCACTCGATGAACCAGATGATCCTGTAGACCATGTAGCCGGCGACACCCACGACCAGCAGTTTGAAGTGCCACGGCGCACCCTTTGCCCGAGTGGCCACGCCGGCGCCGGCCTCGCCCGCCTCGGCCTGGCCAGCCTCAACCGAGGGCGCAACGCGCGCCCGGGCCCTCGGGCCCTCGCCGCTCGAGCTCGCCACGCCGGCCCTGGAGGCGACGCCGGCGGGCTCTTGCTCTCCCGCCAGCGCAGGCTCCGACGGGTCGGCGAGGCCGGAGAGACCGCCCTGCGGCACCGAGAGCACCTCACCACAGCTCGGGCACCTCGACCCGCGAGCCAGTTCAGGTGGGTTCCAGAACTTCGAACAATCGTCACACCAAGGCACCGCTGGCGCCCTCCATACCGCCAGGCTAGATCCGTCTCGGCGCTTCTCATCGGTGCACCAAAACTGGCCACCTCCCCCACCAGGGGCTGGAGGGCACGATATCGCCCACGGCTCCTCGACGACCAGGTTGGCCAGGCCCCGGCGATTGGCGCCAGCAACTCCCGTGTGCAACCGGCTCTCACTAGCCTGGTGTTATGGTGCTGAGTCCGGCGTTGCTCGCCGTCAGCGGGGCCAGCCATTTCACTGTGCTGGCCCAACCGTGGCTCACCGCCGCGGCGCTCATCTGCGCCGTCGCCGCCACGGTCTGGGCCCGAGCGGCATCCCGCCTCGCGCGGGCGGCTCGCCGCATCGAGGAAGAGACCCGCAGCGCCACCACCTCCGAGGCCGCCCGTCTGGCTCGTATCGCGTTCAACAAGGACCTCCACGCGGCGGTGCTCTACGCCGTCTTAGCCGCCGGGTTGTTCCTAGCCGGCTTCTCGAAGTCTCCCTGGTTCGAGATCCTGTTGCTCGGTGTCACCGTACCGGGGGTGATCTCGCTGCGCTACGGGCCACGAGTGCTGGCCGAGGCGAGGCTCGCCGAGCAGCGTTCACGCTTGGAGCGCCGCGCCGAAGAGGTGCTGGCCCAGGAGGACCTGGCCCCCCGGCGCTGGGCTGCCCGCCTCGCGCCCGAGGACCTGCCGGCGTACGACGGCTTCGACATCGGCTTGGCCTACGAGCCCGGCACCGGGGTGATGGCTGGGGACTTCTACGACGTGTTCGCGACCGGGCCCAACCGCCTGGCCGTCTTCATCGGCGACGTCGCCGGCCACGGCATCGAGCCCTCTATCACCGCGTTCCAGGTGAAGCACGTGCTGCGCATTTTCTTGCACCAGTACCGCGACCCGGCGCAAGCCCTCGAGGAGATCAATAAGACATTGCTCACCATGGGCCGGCCCGAGGACATGGTCTCGGTCAGCATCCTCATCTTCGATACCGCGGCCGGCACGCTACGCCACGCCTCCGCCGGCCACCCGCCAGCACTGGTCTGGCACCAGGGAGAGGTGCTGAAGCTGTCCGCCACCGGCCCCCTGCTCGCCTTGGACCCCAATGGCACCTACTACTCTCGCGACATCCCCCTCGACGTGGGTGACCTGGCGGTCCTCTACACCGACGGCCTCACCGAGGCCCGCTCAGGGGGCCAGCTCTTCGGCGAAGAGCGCGTGGCCCAGGCCGTCCGACGGGACCCCGGCGAGGACACGACGGTCATCTGCAAGACCCTTCTCGAGGCCGCCCGGGACTTTTCCTCCCCGCTCATAGACGACGTCGCCATACTGGCGATCCGCCGGGTCTGAGGCGTGGGTCGCCAACTGTCGTCGGCACGGCCCGCAGGAGCTAGCTGGCGCGCCGGCGAACGCGGAGCTTGAGCGGCGCCGGCCCGAGCCCGAACGCCTCTCGCAACGAGCGTTCCAGGTACCGCAGGTAAGTCTGGGGGAACGTCTTGGTGGCAAACAGCGTCAGGGTCGGCGGGTCGGTCGCCCCTTGGACGGCGTAAAGCACCCTGGCTCCGCCCGGCGCGGGGTGCGCCGCCTGCGCTTTTGCGATGGCCCGGTTGAGGGCGGCCGTTGGTATGCGCCGGCGGTAAGCCTCGGCTGCGTCCGCCAGAGCGGGGTAGAGACGGCGCAGGTTTCGCCCCGTCTTGGCGCTCACCTCTAGCACCGGGGCGTAGGAAATGAAACCGAGCATGTCCCCGAGTTGGCCGCGAACCGTCTCCCTGGCCTCCTGGCCCAACAGGTCCCACTTGTTCAGGAGCACGACGATCGGGTTGCCGGCAGCGTCGACCCTCTCGGCAAGGCGCTGGTCTTGGCGGGTGACGCCCTCTGAAGCATCGATTACGAGCAGCGTGAGCTGGGCGCGGTCGATCGCCTGGAGGGCGCGGACCATCGAGTAGTACTCGGCGCCCTCGGCCTCCTTGGTGCGCCGGCGCAGGCCGGCGGTGTCGACGAAGCGCACGAGCCCCTCTGGCGTCTCGACGACCGTGTCGATCGCGTCGCGGGTCGTGCCGGGCATGTCGTGGACGATGGACCGCTCGTCGCCTACCAGGCGGTTGAACAGGGTCGACTTGCCGACGTTGGGCCGCCCCACGATGGCGACCGAGAGAGCCTCCGGCTCCCGAGCCCCGGGCTGGCCTCCCGGCCCGGGCCGAGCGCCGCCCGCTCCCGCCAGTGACGGGCCTCCTTCCTCGCCCTGGGCACCGGCCTCCACCGCCCCCGGGGCGACCTCGCCGGCCTCCACCGCCCCCGGGGCGACCTCGCCCGCCGCGCCGGCCTCCCCGTCGGGGGCCCCCATACCGGTGACCGCCGGCCCGGGGGCAAGTCCGCTGAAGAGGGCACCCTCACGCTCGCCCCCGGCCGCCGGCGCCGGGAACGCCGCCACCAACGCGTCCAAGAGGTCCCCCGATCCCCGTCCGTCGAGCGCCGACACCGGCCACATGTCCCCGAAACCGAGGCCGGCGAAGTCCCAGACGGCCGGCTCACGCGACTCGTTGTCCACCTTGTTGACGGCGAGGACCACCGGACGGCCCGAACGCAGCAACAACCTCGCCACCCTGGCGTCCTCCTCGGTCGGCCCCACGGTAACGTCGACCACGAAGAGGACCACGTCGGCCTCGGCCACGGCCCTCTCTGCTTGCGCCGAGACCAGCTTGTCGAGATCGGCGCCGCGGGCCTGCCACCCCCCGGTGTCCACGAGCCTGAACTCCCGCCCCGCCCACTCGGCCTCTAGGACCTTGCGGTCCCGCGTCACGCCCGGGCTCTCCTCGACGATCGCCTCCCGCCGGCCGACTATGCGGTTGACAAGGGTCGACTTGCCGACGTTGGGCCGCCCCACGACCGCGACCAAGACCGTGCCTGCGCTCACGGTGCGCCGCACCCGGCCGGCCGGAGCGAACCGCCGGCGCCCACCCCGCCGCCCGTGCCCGCGAGGCCCCTACCGACCTCGGCCGCCTCGCCGGCGCCGCCGCCCCCAAAGCGGCGACCCTGGTCAGCGCCGGTGAGCGCCCGCCGGAGCGACGCCCCGTCCGCAGGCACCACCTCCACGGGCCGGGGCAGCTCCTCGGGCCGCGTCCCGTCCAGGAACCGGCCGCCCGAGAGGCAGCTGTCGGGCACCAGGTAGCGCCGGCCCGCCGGCAAACGAACCAGCGCCGCAGCCAGGTCCCCGCCGGTGAGCAGGCCGGCGACGGCGATGTTGCCCCCGAAGAACTCGTTGCGCACCGCCACCACCTCCCCGCCGAGCGGAAAGACGAGGGGCCGGAGCACTCCGGCCCCGTACTCGCCGGTCAGCACGGTGACCGGCGCCCCCGGCCGGAGCCGGAGCGAGACGAGCCCGGGCGCTCTCGGGGCGCGGTAGCCGGCCGCCGGCGCCCCGTCCACCGAACGGAAAAAGCCGCTCGGCCCCTCCGCCCCTTCCGGCAGCCCCCGCCCGAGGAAGGCAGCCTCGAACATCCTCGCCATGCCGACTCCGTTGTCGTGCTGGGCGATGGCGCCATAAGACGAGAGCGGGGGGAAAGGACGCCCCGCGAGCAGGTAGTACTCGTCCGAGGCGTAGGCGAGGCGCCTCCCGAGGCAGGAGAGGTAGATCTGCTGCCACTCTTCCACCAGCTCCACGACCGCGCCAGCCTCGCCGGGGGTATGCGGCCGCATGGCCGCCTCCCGGTTGAACCGGCTGACCCCGAGGGGCACGCAAGCGAGGCTGGCGAGCTCCGGGTACTCGTCGAGCACCCCGGCCAGCGTCGATTCGAGCACCTCGCCGTCGTTGACCCCGGGGCACACCACGACCTGGCCGTGGACCTCGACGCCGGCGTCGAGCAAGGCCCGCAACCAGCGCAGGCTCGTCGCCCCCCTCGGGTTGCGGAGCATGCGCGCCCTCACCTCGGGGTCGGTGGCGTGGACCGAAACAAAAAGCGGCGAGAGCCCCTCGCTCACCACCCGTTCGAGGTCGGCTTCCGTGAAGCGGGTGAGGGTCGTGAAGTTGCCGTAGAGGAACGAGAGCCGGTAGTCGTCGTCGCGCACGTACAGGCTCTTCCTCAGTCCCTTGGGGAGCTGGTGGATGAAGCAAAACTCGCAGTGGTTGTCGCAGGTCCGCACCCGGTCGAAAAGAGCTGCGTCCACTTCCATGCCGAGGCCCTCCCCGCCCGAGCGCGACAGCTGCAAGGCGAGCTCGAGGCCCGCCCGGTTCACCTCGACCGAAAAGGACTCCTGGTCGGCCAGCAACTGGTACTCGATGATGTCTCTCGGCAGGCGGCCGTCCAGGGCGACTATCTCGTCGCCGGGTAGGACGCCGGCCCGGTCCGCCGGCGACCCGGGGGTCACCGCGACCACTCTCGGTAAGGCCATGGCCCTCCCAGGATAAGGCCCCAGCCGGCGGAGCCTGCCGAGCCAGGCCGGCGGGGGCGGGCCGGCGGGGGCGGGCCGGTGCCGCGAGGCCCACCGAGCCAGGCTGGGCGGTACTTTGGCCCCGTGCAAGTGGAGCGGGTGCTGTTGGCCTCGCCTCGGGGCTTCTGCGCCGGCGTGCAGATGGCGATCAAGGCGCTCGCGTGGATGGTCCGGGTGTTCGAGCCGCCCGTCTACTGCTACCACGAGATCGTCCACAACCAGGTGGTGGTGGAGCGCTTCCGGGACCTCGGGGTCGTCTTCGTCGACGATGTGAGCGAGGTGCCGGAGGGGAGGCCGGTCATGCTGTCGGCCCACGGTTCGGCGCCGGAAATGGTGGAGGCCGCCCGGGAGAAAGGGGGGGCCGTCGTAAATGCGGTCTGCCCCCTCGTGACCAAGGTCCACCACGAGGTGAAGCTCCGCGCTTCCAAGGGTTACACGGTCATCTACGTGGGCCACCAAGGCCACGAGGAGGCAGTCGGCACCATGGCCGTGGCGCCCGAGGCCATCCACCTCGTAGAGACGGTGGCCGAGCTCGAGGCGCTGCCCGAGCCAGAAGGCCCGGTCGCTTTCCTGGCCCAGACGACCCTCGCCGTCGACGAATGGCGCAGCATCCTCGAGGCTGCGGAGCGTCGCTGGCCTGACCTGTGGGTCCCGGGACGGAGCGACCTTTGCTTCGCCACCACCAACCGCCAGACCGCTCTCAGGGCCATCGCCGGCCGGTGCGACGCCATCGTCGTCATAGGTAGCGACAACTCCTCCAACACTTTGGCGCTCGTCCGCACCGCGCTCTCCGCCGGCTGCCCGCGCGCCCTCAGGGTCAACAGGGCAAGCGAGCTCCCCGCTGACCTCACGGGGACAGTAGGCGTGATCGCCGGGGCCTCGGCGCCCGAGTCGCTCGTGGAAGAGGTCGTAGCCGCCCTCGCCCCCGCCCTCGGGACAGAGGAGGTCGCCGCTGTCGGCGAAGACGAGTACTTTCCCCTCCCGAGAGAGCTCCGCGAACTGCTGCGTAACACCGCTGCCGTGCTCAGCGCGGCCACATTTGCCCCAGCCGGGGTCGCTCCGGGCCCAGCGCTCGACGGCCGCGACGTCGAGGCGGCGCAAGTTCTCGCCACATTGGACGCCTAGGTGCGCTAGGAAGGGTCCCATGGGCATCGCCACACTCCCCTTCGGAAGCACCGGCCACGAGAGCACGAGGGTCATCTTCGGGGGCGCCGCGCTCGGGAGCGCCAGCCAGGCCGAAGCAGACAAGGCCTTCGACCAGCTCGTCGCCGCCGGTATAAACCACATAGACGTCGCAGCCAGCTACGGCGACGCCGAGCTCAGGGTCGCACCTTGGCTGAAGCGCGCGCCGGGCGAGTTCTTCCTCGCCACCAAGACCGGTCAACGCAAAGCCGACGGCGCCCGCCAGGAGCTCGAGCGCAGCCTGGAGCGGCTCGGCGTGGACCACGTAGACCTCTGGCAGCTGCACAACCTCGCCGACCCGATCGAGTGGGACACCGCCCTCTCCCCAGGCGGGGCGGTCGAGGCGGCCGTGGCCGCGCGTGACGAAGGGCTGGTGCGCTTCATCGGGGTGACCGGGCACGGCACCCAGATCGCCGCCACGCACCGGCGCTCTCTCGAGCGCTTCAATTTCGACTCCGTGCTTCTCCCCTACAACTACGTGACGATGAAGAGCGACTACTACGCTTCCAACTTCGACGCGCTGGCGGAAACCTGCGCCAAGAGGGGGATCGCCGTCCAGACCATAAAGTCGCTCGGAGCCGCGCCCTGGGGAGACCGGCCGCACACCCACAACACTTGGTACGAGCCGCTGTCAGACCAGGCCGACATCGACCGCGCCGTCTGGTGGGCGCTCGGGCGGCCGGGGATCTTCGTCATCAGCACGGGCGACCTCCAGATCCTCCCCATGTTCTTGGACGCCGCTTCCCGCTTCTCTGCACGCCCGACGGAGGAGGAAATGGAGGAGCTGGTCCGCCGGCGCTCGCTCCAGCCCCTGTTCGTCTAGCCATGTCGGCGGGCGGGGCCGGCACCTGAGCGTCAGAAGGCCGTGGGCCCAGCGCCTTTGGGGCCCAGGGCCTACCCGAGCAGCACCCGGTCGGCCGCGCTCAGGCGGTCGCGCACGGTTTTGGCCTGGTGCCAGAGCGGGTAGGGCAGCGGGGAGGCGCTCACCTCCCCCAGGCGGTCCAGCTCCTCGGCCGACAGCTCGAGCCCCGCCGCTCCCAGGGTGCCCTTCACCTGGGTTTCGTCGCGCGCGCCCACGATCACGCTCGTGACGCCGGGGCGCGAGAGCAGCCAGGCCAGCGCCACCTGCGCCGGCGGCACGCCGCGGGCCTCCGCGACTTGGACGACGGCGTCTATCACGTCGTAGACCTTCCCCTCGTCGTATATGGGAGGCTCGTCCCAGTCGGTCAGGTGCCGCCCCTCGGAGGGCTTCGAGCCGCGCCTGTACTTGCCCGTGAGCAGCCCGCCGGCGAGCGGGCTCCACACCAGGATCCCGAGGCCCTGGTCGAGCGCCGCCGGGACGAGCTCGACCTCGGCGTCGCGGCCGATCAGCGACCAGTAGATCTGCTGGCTGGCGAAGCGCTCTAGGCCCAGGCGCTCCGAGACGGCGAGGGCCTTCATTATGTGCCAGGCCGAGTAGTTGGAGCAGCCCACGTAGCGGACCTTTCCCGCCTTCACGAGCGCGTCGAGGGCCGCCATGGTCTCCTCGAGGGGTGTCTGGCCGTCCCAGCCGTGCAGCTGGAAAAGGTCGATGTAATCGGTGCCGAGCCGGGAGAGGCTCGCCTCCACCGAGCGCACGATGTGGTGGCGGCTGCTGCCGGCGCCGTTGGCCCCCGGTTCGCTCGGGAAGCGGCATTTGGTAGCGATGAGCAACTCGTGGCGGCGCCCCTTCACGATCTCGCCCACGATCTCCTCGGAGACGCCGTTCGAGTAGATGTCAGCCGTGTCCACCAGGTTGACGCCGGCCTCGACGCAGCGGTCGAGGATGCGCCGCGCTTCGGCCACGCCCGTCGCGCCCACGCTGGAGAAGTCCCCCAGCCCGCCGAAGGTCATGGTCCCGAGCGACAGCGCCGAGACCCTGAGACCGCTACGCCCCAATTGCCTGTACTCCATTTACTACCCTTCCTTTCGGTGAAGCGTTCCTTGTCGGTGAAGCGTTCCTTGTCGGTGAAGCGTTCCTTGTCGGTGAAGCGTTCCTTGTCGGTGAAGCGTTCCTTGTCGGTGACCCGTGGCCCTCGGGTGATGCCCGACGGCCTAGTCCTCCCCGGCCAGCTTGCGCGCCTGGTCGAAAAGGTCCTGCAGCTCGACACGGAGGCGCGCGGTCAGTTCGCGGACCTTGTTGCGGGGGACGCGTCCGTCGTCCAGCAGGCTGGGAGGCCAGAGCGGCCTGCCAACGACCAGTACCACCCGTCCGAGGTGCGGTAGGCTCGCGCCAACCGGCAGTATCTTTTCCGTGCCGCCCACACCCACCGGGACGATCGGGACGTTCGCCCGTGTCGCCAAGTACGCCGGCCCGTCCAGGAGATCCCCGAGCACCGGGCCCGAACGGCGGCCGCCTTCGGGGAATACGATCAACGGTTCTCCAGCCGCCAGGGCGGCCTGGCCGATGCGGAGCGCTTCGCGGTCGGCGGTCCCGCGGTGGACGGGGAAACCTCCGAGCGAACGGAAAAGCGCCGCCCGCACCGGCTTTTCGAACACGCCCGACTTGCCCATGTAGCGGACCCGGCGCCGGACGATGCAGCCGGCGAGCGGCGAGTCGATGTAGGAACGATGTGACGGCGCGATCACGAACGGCACCGACCGAGGCAGGTTCTCCCGCCCCACCACACGGTAACGCCACATGGCCACGGCCACCCCGTAGACGATGGCCCGCGCCACCTGGTACCAGGCCAGTTCGAGCCGGGTCGGCACTTGGAGTTGCGAAGGATACGAGGTCTCGGGGCGTGACGGCGGTCGGGGGGACGCGCCTTGCGTCGCTTCGTTCAACCGAACCCCGCTCTCGCAGCCAGCGTCAGCACCAGCTGGACGACCTGTTCGACCGTGCTCGTGGTGGTGTCGACGACCACGGCGTCGGGCGCGATGGCCAGGGGCGCGTGCTCTCTTGTCGAGTCGACGTGGTCACGCCGGGCAATGTCGGCCGCCACCTCGTCATAGTGCATGTCCAGCATCTCCTGGCTCCGGCGTTGGGCCCGCTCCTCGTCGCTCGCCGTCATGTAAACCTTTACTGGAGCTTCAGGGAAGACGACCGTGCCGATGTCACGGCCCTCGACCACGCCGGCCTCGTGCTCGGTCGCCCACTCCCTCTGGCGACGGACCAGCTCCTTTCTCACCTCCGGTATGGCTGCCACCCCGCTCACTGCCCGCGTCACCTCGGGGCTGCGGATCTCGATGGTCGCGTCCACCCCGTCGACCATCACCCTCTCGGAGACCTTGAGGCTCATCTCGGCCGCCATCTTGGCCACGAGCGCCTCGTCTTCTGGGTCGATGCCCCGCCGCATGGCGCTGAAAGTGACCGCACGGTACATCGCCCCGGTGTCCAGGTAGTCGATCCCGAGGCGCTCGGCTACCGCCTTGGCGACGGTTGACTTGCCGCTCCCCGCCGGGCCGTCGATGGCCACCACCCGCCTTCCCGGGAGGTTGCGCGCCGGCTCGCCCAGCTCGGCCGCCACAACCCGCCCGGCCGCTACCTGCTTGGCGAGCCCGCCGCCCCCCGTCATCTCCTCAGGCACGCGCGCAAGTCCTCCTCGAAGCCCGGGTAGCTGGTCGCGGTCGCGTCCCACCCGTTGACGGTGACCGGGGCGTCCGCCCCGAGCGCCGCCACTGCCCCTGCCATCGCTATGCGGTGGTCGCCGTAGGACTCGACGGTGCCCCCTTTGAGCGGCCGGCCAGCGCCCCCGTGCACCACCAGACCGTCGGGCGCTGGCTCGGCCCGAGCGCCGAGCGCTTGGAGCAGCTCGACCGTGCTCGCTACCCTGTCCGTCTCTTTCACCTTCAGCTCCGCGGCATCCGAAAACCTTGTCGGCCCCTCGGCGAACGCCGCCGCCACGGCCAGCACCGGGATCTCGTCGATGAGCGAGGGGACCTCCGCACCACCGACATCGGTGCCCCGGAGAGGACCCGATGCTACGTGGATGTCCGCCGTGTGGCGCACGGGGTCCTCGCCGGCGAGCTCGATACGCGCACCCATCCTGCGCAGCACGTCGATGAACCCGGCCCGTCCCCTGCCGACGTACACGTCCTCCAGCACGAGGTCGCTCCCGGGCGTGAGGCAGGCCGCCACAGCCCAGAAAGCCGCCTGCGAAGGATCAGCCGGCACGTCGATCTCGCCGGCCCGGAGGGCGCCCGGCCGGAGCGTTATCCTCCTGCCGTTCCCCTCGTCGTCCACCGAGATCTCCCCGCCGGCGGCGGCCAGCATCTCTTCGGTGTGGGCGCGTGTGGGGACCGGTTCGTGCACGGTCGTCACCCCTTCGGCCCCCAGGCCGGCGAAAAGGACGGCCGACTTCACCTGGGCGCTCGCCACCGTGGGGGTGTAGTCGATCGCCCTCGCCTTCCCCCCGCGCACTACGAGCGGGGGGAACTTGCCGTCCTCCCGGCCGTCCACTTGCACGCCCATCAAGCGGAGCGGCACCACCACCCGGTCCATGGGCCGGCGAGCTACCGACGAGTCCCCCTGCAGGACCGTCATCCCGTCGAGCGCGGCGGTGAAACCAGCCAAGAGCCTTATGCCCGTCCCGGAATTGCCCACATCGATGACGGCCTCGGGTTCGTGCAGGCGGCCCGGCCCGCCTTCCACGTACAGCTCGGCACCGGCTCTTTCCACGCCGGCCCCGAGCGCCACCACGGCCTCGAGGGTGTGGCGGACGTCCTCCCCATTGGAGAGTCCCCGGATCCGCGAGCGGCCAGCCGCCCGGGCGGCTATCAGGAGCGAACGGTGGGAAACCGACTTGTCGCCAGGCGCTCGCAGCCGACCGGTGAGCGGCCGCCCGCCAGCGGGCTCTACGACCAGTTGCTTATCGGTTGCCACCTCGCTCATCACCTCCTCCACTACTGGCGCGCAGGCCAAAGTTAGCGGTTTCGAGCCGTCGGAGGGACGCCTTGTAGCCTCGCTCGGCGAGCGCGTGGCGGGCCACCTCGCCGTCGCTCGCGTCCACCACCATCACCATGACACCGCGGTCACCCTCGGCCGAGTGGACGATCTCCAAGTCGAAGATGTTGACCCCGAGACCTCCGAGCAACGTGCCCACCTCGGCGATGACCCCGGGCCGGTCGGGCACGGGGACGCGGACCTCCAGCGCCCGCTCTAGCGCCGGCGCGCCCGCGGGCAGGTTGACGCGCGCCTCACGGGCGCGTTCCAGCAGCTCGAGGAGGCCGGCACGGTCGCCCGAGGCCACCACCGAGCGCAGCTTGTCGAGGCTCGCCCCGAGGCGGTCCAGGGCCGAGAGGATCGCTTCACGGTTTTCGGCCACCACGTCGGGCCAGATCCCCGGGTGCCCGGCCGCCACCCGCGTCATGTCCCTGAACCCCCCGGCCGCCAGCCTGAGCAGGGTGGCGTCGGAGCTGGCCGCGTCGGCAGCGAGGTTCATGAGCGCTGCCGCCGTCAAGTGCGGCGTGTGAGAGACGAGAGCCACCAGGTAGTCGTGGTGGCGCGGTTCCAGGGCGACCGGGTTGGCGCCCAGCAGGCGCACGATGGAACTGACTTCGCTGTAGGCCTCTCCCGAGGTCCGCCCGCCCGGCGTCAGCACCCAGGTGGCCCCGAGGAAGAGGTCGGGGTCTGCCCCCTCTACTCCTTCTTGTTCCGAACCGGCCATCGGGTGCCCACCAACGAAACGGGGGTCCGAAACGGCAGCCACTATCCCTTCTTTCACCCCCGCCACGTCGGTCACGACCCCACCCACCTGCCGCGAGAGGACGGCGTTGGCCACGCCGGCCACCGCCCCAGCGGGTACGGCGACAAAGGTCACGAGAGAGGCTGGGCCTCCTCCGGCCCGAGCGATGCTGGCACCTTCGATGCTGGCACCCTCGATGCTGGCACCTTCGATGCTGGCACCTTCGATGCTGGCACCTTCGATGCTGGCTAGGTCCAGCACCTCGTCGATCGCGCCGAGCTGCTGGGCGCGCTTGGCGCGAGCGCGGTCCTTGTCTATACCGTTCACCCACCAGCCGAGCCGGCGCAGGGCCATGCCGATCGACCCACCTATGAGGCCCGTCCCCACCACGGTTGCCCGGGGCTGGCTCGAGGCCGCAGCCCTCAGGGCACTGGGGTCACTCGGGGAGGTCATCGCGCAGCCCGCGGGCACCCTCCAGGTAGACATGGTGGAGCTCCCGCCGGGAGGTGTCCACGTGCATGAGGACCCGGATGCAGCGCGGCTGGCCTGCCACGATCTCGAGCTCCTGGGCGCACAGCAAGGGGACGTCGCCAAAGCCGATGCCTCGCGCGGCGGTGGCGGGGAAAACCGAATGGATGTCGTTGGTCGCCGTGAACAGCACCGAGATGATGTCCTCGTGTTCGACCTCGTTGCGCTCGACCATGGCCGTGAGTAGGGCCTGGGTGCGTTCCCGCACCTGGTCGGCGGTGTCCTCGTCGATTGTCGTCGCTCCCCTTAGGGCGCGTGTGCGCTTCCGAGGAGCCGAGCCCCCGGGGCCGGCCTGCCTGGCCCCGGCCGCGCTCAGAGCACCATCGTCGGTCATGGGCGGGGGAACTCGGTCGTCAGCCATCTGGGTGGCCAGGTTATCAAGGCAAAACTTGCCCAATGGACAGACGGGGGCGACGCATGTCGATCTTGTGGCTTCGAAAAGTGGCGAACTTGGTTGGAGATCACCTGGCGTAGCGCTCCGGCACGCCCGGCCTCTCGCGTACCACCGCTTCCCACAGCCCCCTAACTTCGGCGGCGTGGAGCCGGCGCCACTGGCCGGGCTGAAGGCCGAGGCCCCCGATCGGCCCGATGCGGGTCCTGGTGAGGCTCACGACAACGTGGCCCACGGCTTCGCACATTCGTCGCACCTGGCGGTTGCGCCCCTCGTGGAGCACGATGCGCAACGCAGAAGGCCCGAGCACGCTGACCCGGGCCGGTGCCGTCAGACCGTCCTCTAACTGGACGCCCCTCCGCAGCTTGGCCACCGCCTCCCGGGAGATGTTGCCGGCCACCCGCACCACGTACTCCTTTTCCACCCCAAAACGAGGGTGCGCCAACCTGTACGCGAGTTCGCCGTCGTTGGTCAGGATTATCAAGCCACCCGTCGCGACGTCGAGCCGCCCCACCGGGTACACCCTCGGCACTTGAGGGACGAGGTCCACCACACTGCGGTGGGCGTGCGGTCCCGGCGCGCTGCAGATCACTCCGACGGGCTTGTTGACCACGTAGTAGGCGAACACCTCCGTCTCGGGCAAGGGGACACCGTCCACGGAGATGCGGTCGGTCCCCCGCCTCGCCCGCTGCCCGATGTGCGCTGTCACACCGTTGACACTGACCCGGCCTTCCAGGATCATCTTCTCGCAAGCCCGGCGGCTGCCGAGGCCGGCTGCGGCCAGCACCTTCTGCAGGCGTTCTCCTTCGTCCGCTCCGGGTGACCCGACCACTGTGGCCCGCTTTCCTCTTCCGGGAGGCAAACCACGGAGGCGCACTCCCGGCCGTCTGGGTGCGTACCCGTCCGAGACGAAGTGCCCGACCCGCCCCGGCCGTGACACCACTTTACTGGACTGCCTTACGGGCCGCCTAGCAGGGCCGGCGAGGTACCCCGCCTGGTCGGCCACCCGACCGCCATCTGGTCCCGCCGCCATCTGGTCCCGCCTCCGTAGCCTCCACTTTCGCCGACTGTAACGATATATCGCTATACTGGTCGCTGGCAGCTAGCCTGGACTCCCACGTAGGGGGGCGGCGGTAACGGGAGACCTCCTTTTCAGGCTGTTAGGGCGCTCACTGTGGCGGCTAGCTGTTAGGCGTCGTCTGAACCGTTGACCCGGCTGCCACACTGTTAGGTCGCTGGGCCCCGTACCGGGCACAGGTGCAGGTCCCTTGTAATTACACAGTTGTCTTTCGCCATCGAGGGGATCCACCAGTCCGAAGGGGGGACCTGACATAGTGGAGT
>JAJYMB010000009.1 GCA_021787365.1 Actinomycetes bacterium
AGGCTCTTGACGCCCCGCTCAGCCCGCCGCCTCTCGACGACGAACCGGGGCCTGCTACCGGGCTCTCCGGCGTTTACCCGGACGGGACTCTCACCCGCTGGGTTGATCCAGTTTCCAGGACGCACCATGAGAGCCAGTGTACAACCTCAAACGCATGTCTGCGCACTCAACCGTAACTATTGGGTAGCAGTTCACTACCCTTCGTTGGGGGAAATTACATGCGGTCGGCCCGAGAGACCGTTCGGAGACCGGTCGCACCAAGGTGCTGTTCGATCGGACCACGCAGGCAGGACCTCGCCTGTCAGCCGGGAGCCGAGCTTGCCCCCGGCGGCGTAGTGCCAGCGGGCGACCTGGGGGATGAGCGCAACGGGGGGAGGCAGCCAAGGGGCTCGGAAGTCACGTCAAGCCTTCACCCGAAACCTGCCGTCGTGCTGAACTTAGGCGCTAATCGCGGGCACGCCGGGCTTGGCGCGCCGACTCCAGGAAGGCAACGACGTCGGCCCGCGACCGGGTCCGCCTCATAGGGGGCAGGGCATCGACGAGCTCCCACCGGTAAGGGGCTTTGCCGAGGCGCCGGTCGAGGACGGCGACCACCCCGCGGTCGAGGCGGGAGCGCACCAGCCGACCGGCCCCCTGGGCCAGCAAGGTGGCGGCCCGCGGGAGGTCGATCAGTGCGAACGCCCTCGGCCCCAGGGCGGAACGCCGGGCCGAAAGTAGCGGGTCATCGGGCCTCGGGAACGGCAAACGGTCGATCGTGACGAGCGACAGCGCCGGCCCGGGCACGTCCACCCCCTGCCAGAAACCCATGGTCGCAAACAGGCACGAATGTTCGTCCGAGCTAAACTCGGCCACGAGCTTGGGTTTTGGCAGTTCCCCCTGGGCCAGCACCCTCCAGGGCACCTTCTTTCGCACCACCTCGGCCGCAGCCCGCATGGCCCGCCAGCTCGTAAACAGAGCGAGGGCCCGCCCTTCGGAAGCTTCGATCAGCGCCACGAGCTCTTCGTGCATGGCGGCTTCGTAACCCGCCGACCGGGGGTCGGGCAGGTGCAGAGGGCAATAGAGCAAGGCCTGTTCCGCATAGCTGAACGGGCTCCCCACGTCCAGTTGTTCGAAACTGCCCGGCGCCAGCCCGAGCCTCTCCCCCAAACGTGGAGGGATGGTGGCACTCGTGAGGACTGCGGTCGGCGCGTCTTCCCTCGACCACAGCTTCCCGGTGAGTGCCGCTCCCACGTCTATGGGGGCAACCCGGGCCACCGGTGCGTTTTCCGCGCCTTCCACCCACGCCAGTTGCCCTTCCGGTAGCTCCAGCAACGAATTGAGGTCATCAAGGAGGTGCGAAGCGGCTTTTTGCGCCCGTTGGCGGGCGGCGCCGGCGTCCTCGGACGAGCGGCCTGACCGGCTCGGCCTCCTTTCCCCCGGACCGCGAGGACGCCCACCGGCGCCGGCGGCCACGGTGCCCTCGCCACTCGGGCCAGAAGCGCGCTGCAGCTTGCGCAGCTCCTCAGAGAGCGCGCCCACCCGTTCGCGCGCGAGCGCGAGGACCCCCGCCAGATCTTGGTCGAGCGGCCTCGGCAACGCCTTGTCCCGGTGGACGCGAAGCACGCCGGCCAGCGAGGAAGACATGTCCTCCATCGGGCCGGCCAGGGCCGGCGAGACGCCCGCCGTGCGAGCAACGCGCGCCAGCGCCGCCAAACGCGCTCCCCCCACCTCGAAGCCGAAGGCAGCCGAGACGATGTCCTCGAGCTCGTGCGCCTCGTCGAAGACCACGAGGTCATGGCGGGGCAGGATCGCCGCCTCCTCCAAGGCGAGCGAGGTGGCATAGAGGTGCGTGTTCACGACCACGACATCGGCCTCGCCGGCACGCTTCCTGGCGAGCTCGGCAAAGCACTCGCCACCTGAAGGGCACTCGCTGGCCCCAGGGCACTCGCGCCAGCCCGTGCTCACTTGAGCCCAGGCCAGGTCGCTTGGTTCGAAGGAAAGCTCGGCCCTGTCGCCCGTCCCGGGACCGGCGGGCGCACCCTTTCGGCTGCGGGCCGGGGCGCCGCGGCCCCACTCCACCAGCTTCCACACTTCCTTGGCCAGAGCGGTTTGTGCCTGCCGCCCCGGTGCCTCCAGCGCGAGTTGCTGGCCGGCGCCGGCGAGCTCTTCCACGCGCTGGCGGCAGATGTAGTTGGAACGGCCCTTCAAGACGGCGAAGCGGAACTTCTTGCCGAGCGATCCCTGCAGCCTGGGCAGGTCACGCTGGGCCAACTGGTCCTGCAAAGCTTTAGTAGCCGTGGAGACCACGACCCTGGCCCCGAGAGAGAGCGCGGGCACCAGATAGGCGAGGCTCTTGCCGGTCCCCGTCCCCGCCCTCACTATTAGGTGACGCTCGTCCTCTATCGCACGCGCCACGGCCACGGCCATCGCTCGCTGCTGCGGGCGGTCCTCGTGAGCGGGCAGGCCGGCGGTGGCCCGGCCGAGCGCCGCCAGTGTCTCCTTTTCAGCCTTGTCTCTCGGGCTCCCCGGGGGGCCTGGCGCGTTCGCTTCACCTGGCGCACTCGCCGGCGCCGGCGCCGCCTTCACCGCTTACCGGCGGCGTTCAGGCCCGTTTGTAGGCCCTCGTCGCCAGCGGCACGAAGACGATCAGGGCACCGAGCGCCCACGCCAGGCTCTGCCAGAGCGCCGAACCAAGGGTCTGGCCCACCGCAGCCTGCACCTTGTCCCCCAAAGCGAGGATGCGCAGGGCGTTGATCACGACCGTGAACGGCTGGTGGCGGGCAAAACCCTGCAGCCACGAGGGCATCGATGCGATGGGGACGAAGGCAGAGGACACGAAGGTGAGCGGGAACACCCATATGAGACCGAACGCCTGCACCGCCTCCTCGTCTTTCACCGCCAAGCCGATGAGCGCTGACACGCTGCAGACACTGAGGCCGAGCAAGGTTGCGAGCAAGACCATGCCAACGGCTCCCACGGCACCGCCGCTGAAGCGGAACCCCACCGCGTAGCCGACCCCAACCATCACCAGCACGGTCACGAGGAGCCGGAGGGTGTCCGCCACGAGCCGGCCAGCAAGGAAGGCGACCCGGGCGGACGGCATGCTCTTTATCCTGTCCACGCCGCCCCGCTGCAACTCGCGCGCCAACCCGATCGCCGTGCTGAAGGAGGCAAAACCCGCTGTCTGGCCGATCACGCCCGGGATCAAGTAGTCCACGTAGCCGCCCGGGACCGGTACATGGATCGCGCCGCCGAACACGTAGCGGAACAGCAGCGTGAACATCACCGGCTGCACCACGGTGAAAAAGATGTACGCCGGCACCCTGAACCAGATGATGAGGTTGCGCTTGGTGATGACGAGCGTGTCCTCGAACGCCCACCTCACCCGCCGGGCGACGCTCGGCTCTGGCGGCGCGCCGCCGGCCTCCCAGGCGGTGCCGGCACCGGCCTGCGCGCCGGCGCCAACTTGGGCTGCCTCCATCACATGCCTCCTCTCTCGCGGCCTCTGTCACGGCGCCGGGCCTTGGCCGTGCCGTCACCGCTCGCCGCCGCCGCTTCGGCTGCATGACCTGTCAAGGACATGAAAACGTCGTCGAGGGAAGGCCTCCGCAGCGCCATCCCCGCCGTGACGACCGCGGCGGCGTCCAGGCACCGCACGGCTTCGACCAGCACCTGGGAACCGCGACCGCCGGCGTGCACCTGGACCCGCGCCGCATCGAGGTCGACGCCGGGGTTCCCTTCCCCGAGGGACGCTACGGCCTCGACAGCGGCACCCAAGCGCGCCCTGTCGGTCACGGAAAACTCGACCACGTCACCACCGATGCGGTCCTTCAACTGTTCGGGCGTGCCCTCCGCGATCACCTGGCCGTGGTCTATCACGACGATGCTGCCAGCGAGCTCGTCCGCTTCGTCGAGGTACTGGGTAGTGAGCAGCAACGTTGTACCGCCGGCAACGAGCTCCCGGATTATCCCCCACATCCCGACCCTGCTGCGTGGGTCGAGGCCCGTGGTCGGCTCGTCAAGGAAAAGGACACTCGGGTGCCCAGTCAGGTCGAGGCGCCGGAGCATCCCTCCCGAGTAGGTCTTGGCTTGCCTACCGCCGGCGTCGGCAAGGTCAAAACGCTGGAGGAGCTCGCGCGCCCTCTGCCGGGACGCCGCTTTCCCGAGGTGGTAGAGGCGCCCGGCCATTTCCAGGTTTTCGAAACCAGTCAGGTCCGGGGCGATAGCCGTCGCCTGGCCGGTGAGGCCGATCACTCGCCTTACGGCCGCCGGGTGACGGGCGACGTCCAGACCGCAGACCTTCGCCCGGCCACCGTCGGGTTCGATCAGCGTCGTGAGGATCCGCACGGCAGTCGTTTTGCCCGCCCCATTGGGCCCGAGCATCCCCAGCACGTGGCCCTCGGGGACGGAGAAGTCGACTCCGCGCAGCGCCTCGACCTTGCCGAAAGACTTGCGCAGGCCCTCGACTTCGATGATCACGGCCCTGTGCCTTCGGGCCCGCTCCAGCCCTCGAGCCCGGGCTCCTCCCCGATGCGGGCGCCCGCGCCCCACCCGGAGCCATCGCCGTCTGGCCCGTCCAGGCCCTCACCCCGCTCGGGGCCGCCGTCTACCCTCGTAGCGCGCATTTCCCAACAGAGCGCGTCCATGAAGACCCAGGTCCTCCTGTGGATTGCGGACGGGCCGTAAGCCTGGAGCGCCATCTTGTGGCGCCAGCAGGGATAACCCTTGTTGTGCTCGAACTCATAGGGCGGGAAGTTGGGCGCCAGCGACCTCATGAAGCGGTCCCGGGTCACCTTTGCCAGTATGGACGCCGCCGCGATCGAAAGGCAACGGCGGTCACCTCCCACGATCTTCTCCACGTGGGCAACGCCCGCGAAGTCCCACTTCCCGTCGAGCAGCACAACGCTCGGCGCGACCCCGAGGGCCTCCAATGCCCGCCTGGCAGCGAGGCGCTGGGCTTCTGCCATCCCGAGCGAGTCGCACTCCTGCTGGCTCGCCGATCCGACCGCCCAGGCCGAGCACCAAGAAGCGACGCGGCCAAAAAGCTCCTCCCTGCGCTGCTCCGTGAGCATCTTCGAGTCCCGCACCCCGTACACACGACGACCCTTCGGCAGCACCGCCGCCCCGACCATGATCGGGCCGGCCCAGGCGCCCCGCCCGACCTCGTCCATCCCGACCACGACATCGTGGCCCGCCGCCCACGAGCTGCGCTCGAACTCGAGCGTGGGCGCAGCACCACAGGCCGGGCGGCGCAAAACCCCGCTCTTCCTCCCCGCTCCCCCACCGCCCGCTGCAGCGCTCGCCCTTGGCACCCTGCCCCCCTACGCGAGAAGAGCGACTTGGTCAGCTTCGCTGTCGTCGGGCCCCGTCGCCAGGAAGGCTTCGGCGATCTCGCGAGCCACTTCTGCGGTCGCGAGACGGAGGGAAAGCGCCAGCACATTGGCGTCGTTCCAGCGCCGGGCTCCCCGGGCAGTCTCCGCATCGACGCACAGCGCCGCCCTCACGCCGCTCACCTTGTTGGCCGCCATGGCGACTCCTGTCCCAGTGAAGCACCAAACGATGCCGGTGTCGGCCTCACCGGCGGCCACCGCCTCGCCGACGGCCCGGCCCACCTCGGCCCAGCGCTGCCCGTCACCGACAACGGTGACCTCATGGCCCAGCTCGGTCAGGTACGCCCGAAGCTCCTCGGTGGCCGGCGTGGCCTCGTCCGTACCGAAGGCAACCCTCATCAATCCCAACCTAGCTCCCGCCCGGGTAGGCTGCGTCCAGGAGCCTTGGCCCGGTCGTGTGCCGAGAAGGCCTTTCTCACCACCCTGGGGCACCGATCCTGACCGGACGAAGGTTGCCTGTCCTGGCACTGGGCGTAGGACGACTGGGCGTAGGATGAGCGCGGTGGACAGAGCCCGGGGCCACGCGGTGGTTTTGGTCCCGGTCAAGGCCTTCGGTCAAGCAAAGATGCGCCTCTCGGCCGTCCTCACGCCCGCTGACCGGGCCGCCCTGGCCAAGAGGCTGGCAGCGCACGTCGTATCGGCGGCGCGGCCGCTACCGGTCGCAGTTGTGTGCGACGACCCCGAAGTGGCCCTCTGGGCGCAAGACCTGGGCGCACAAGTGGTGAGCGAACCCGGCGTCGGGCTCAACGCTGCGGTTGCGGCTGCTTTCGCCCACCTCGCATCGCAGGGTTACGACCGGGTGATAGTGGCACATGGTGACCTGCCACTCGCGACCCACCTCGCCTGGTTGGCAAAAGAAGAGGGCATAGTGCTGGTCCCCGACCGCCACCGCGACGGGACCAACGTGATCAGCCTTCCCGCCGCGTGTGGCTTCTGCTTCGCTTATGGCCCCGGCTCCTTCGCACGCCACCAGCAAGAGGCCGAGCGGACGGGCTACCCCTGGAAAGTGGTCTATGACGACTCGCTGGCCTGGGACGTCGACCTACCCGACGACATGTCTGCGGTCGCACCTTAGAACTCCGAACTTGGCCACGCCCAAAGCCGGCGTCCAACCTACGTGAGCGCGAACGACCCCACCGCCGTCAACCTGCCATGACGATCACACCGCCACAGCACCCGTTGGCGCCCGCCTCAACCGTGAGCCCCGACAAGAGGCTTCTGGCCGGCGAGCGCCGGGACGGTCTGCTGAATTGTTGCTGAGACAGTACGACTAGGCCCTCGAGCCCCGGGACCGGCCCGCAGCCTTGGTGGCCTTGGTTGCCCGTGCCGTGGTCTTGGCCGTGGTCTTGGCCGTGGTCTTGGCTGCCGTCTTGGCCGTCGCCCTGGTCGCCGCAGTCGCCCGCTTGGCGGGGGCCTTTGCCACCGTGGCTGCCGTCTTCCGGGTCGTCGTACGCGCCGTTGGGGCGGCCTTTACGGCAGCGGAGGCCTTCCGGCCGCCTCTTGCCGGCGCCGCCTTCGCAGCAGCGGCCTTGGTCGTCTTGACTGCTTTGGTCGCGCGGGCTGCAGTAGCACCACGAGCCGCGCCAACACGGCCGCCTCTGCCGGGAGCAGCCTTGGCGGCCGCAGCAGTTTTCGCCGCCGCCTTCCTGCCGGCGGCCTTCTTGGTGTTGAGGGACACCTTGAAGCCGGCTGCCGGGCTGAAACGGATGCCCTTGGACGCAGCGATCTTGACGGGCTGACCTGTCCGCGGGTTGCGGCCGGTACGTGCCTTGCGCGCCGTCGGGTTGAAGCTACCGAAACCGTAGATCGTCACCCTGTTGCCGGCACGCACCTGGTTGCCGATTGTCGTGACGAAGGATTCGATCGCCTCCTCGGCTTGGCGCCGGGCTAGGCCTGTCGTGGTCACTATCTCTTCTATTAGCTGGGAGCGGTTCAACGCACCTCCTATGGATGGGGAAGTTAGGCAGTTGCTAGCTGTCTAAGCTCATCATCAAATACTGTTCTGGCGCCAAAGTCAAGTATTCCCCCCTGCGATGCCTCTCTACACCTGCACCAACGCGCCGGCTGCGACGCCAACAAGGCCCCTCCACGGCTTCTCCTGGGGGGCCAAAGACACCGCCGGGGAAGCCCAATTAGCCCCTCTGCCTGCACAGATCTGCCAAGATGGCTGGGCATGAGCACGGACATGGGACGAGACGGCAACCACAAGGCGACCGCTGCAGAATGGGGACGCCTCGAAGAAGCCAACAGCGACGGCACCCCTTGGAGACGCTGGGGCCCGTACCTCGCCGAGCGGGCCTGGGGGACGGTGCGGGAGGACTACTCGCCGGACGGGGACGCCTGGGCGTACTTCCCCTTCGAGCAAGCCGCTTCGCGCGCCTACCGCTGGAGCGAGGACGGCATGGCGGGAATCTGCGACGAGGACCAGGTGCTGTGCGCCGCCCTCGCATTGTGGAACGGCCAAGACCCTTGCCTCAAGGAACGTCTCTTCGGCCTCACCAACGCGCAAGGCAACCACGGCGAGGATGTCAAGGAATGTTGGTGGTACCTGGACGCCACCCCGACCTCGAGCTGGCTCCAGTGGCGTTACCACTACCCGCAGGCACGGTTCCCCTACGAGCAGCTGGTGGCCGAAAACGCTAAGCGCGGCCGGGACATGCCTGAGTTCGAGCTTGTAGACACAGGGGTCTTCGCCGAGGGCCGGTTCTTCGCTGTGACCGTGACCTGGGCCAAGGCTGGCCCAGAAGACATATGCTGGCTCATAGAAGCCACCAACCACGGGCCTGACGCTGCTCCCCTCGACATCCTGCCGACGGCTTGGTTCCGCAATCTTTGGAGCTGGGAGCCGGGCATTGCCAAACCCACCATCACGGCTACTACCGCGCCCAAGGGGTCTGCAGCCCGGTTGGTGCTCGAGAGCGACAGGTTGGGCACGTTGGCACTGGTTGGTGGGCCGGGCCAGGACGGTGGCGCACCGGAGCCGCTCGTGTGCGACAACGAGACCAACGCCGCCAAGCTGTGGGGATCTCCGGGAGCGGAGATCCCGGGCCCGCGCTACCCCAAGGACGGGATCTCGGACCACGTCGTGCACGGGGCGGCGTCGGTCAACCCGTCCCTCACCGGTACAAAGGCGGCCCTTCACTACCACTTCGAGGTCGAAGCGGGGGCAACCGTGTCGGTCAGGCTGCGCTTCGGGCGCCAGAGCGGCGATCTCGGAGCTGGCTTCGACGCCGTCCTGGCCACGCGCAAGGCCGAGGCAGACGAGTACTTCGAGACCCTCGCGCCCGGAGACGCAGGCAAAGAAGAGGGCAAGGTCCTTCGCCAGGCGGCTGCGGGGATGCTCTGGTGCAAGCAGTTTTACCACTACGACGTCGAACGCTGGCTCGAGGGTGACCCCTTGCAGCCCGCCCCGCCCCCCAGCCGGAAAAACGGGCGTAACTGCGGCTGGCGCCACGTGTTCAACCACGAGGTGATCTCGATGCCGGACTCTTGGGAGTACCCGTGGTTCGCCGCGTGGGACCTCGCGTTCCACGCCATCGCGCTCGCCCACCTCGACCCCGACTTTGCCAAGGCCCAGTTGCTCCTGCTCTCCCGCGAGTGGTACATGCACCCGAACGGGCAGTTCCCTGCTTACGAGTGGGACTTCGGCGACGTCAACCCCCCCGTGCAGGCGTGGGCGGCACTGGAGGTTTGGCGCGCCGATGCCCGCCGGCGGGCACAGGTGGGGATGGCGCCCGACAACGACTTCCTCGAGCGCATGTTCCACAAGCTGCTCATCAACTTCACGTGGTGGGTCAACCGCAAGGATGCCGAGGGCAACAACCTCTTCGAGGGTGGCTTCCTCGGGCTCGACAACATCGGGCTCTTCGACCGGTCGCAGCCCTTGCCCGCCCAGGGCGTCCTCGAGCAGTCGGACGGCACTGCCTGGATGGCCATGTACTGCCTATCGATGCTCGAGATGGCGCTCAGGCTTTGCGACACCGACCAAACCTACGAAGACGTAGCCATCAAGTTTTACGAGCACTTCACCTACATAGCGGCTGCGGTCCACGGCGGCGGGCTGTGGGACCCTGAAGACGGCTTCTTCTACGACGTGATCCACTTCGCCGACGGCAGCCACCTGCCGGTGAAAGCGCGCTCCATGGTGGGCATCGTCCCGCTCTTCGCCGTCACGACCCTGCACCCAGACCTCGCCGCCAGGCTCCACGAGTTCATGGCGCACATCAGGTGGTTCGAGGAGAGCAAGCCACGCCTCGCCGCGTCGGTCGCCCACACGCAGTCCCCCGGGAGCGAGGGGCGGCGCTTGATGTCGGTCGTCGACGAGGAGGGCTTGCGCAAGTCGTTACGTTGCGTGCTCGACCCCGAGGAGATGCTCTCGCCCCACGGTGTGAGGAGCCTGTCGCTCTATCACCGGGAGCACCCGCTCACGCTCGGTTTCGGAGGCCAGACCTACAGCATCGACTACGAGCCGGCCGAGTCGACGACGGCCATGTTCGGAGGCAACTCCAACTGGCGGGGGCCGGTGTGGTTCCCCCTCAACATGCTCTTGATAGAGGCCCTCCAGCGCTACAGCAGGTACTTCGGGGACGGCTGGCGCGTCGAATGCCCAACCGGTTCTGGCCACCAGATGAGCTTGGCCGAAGTCGCAGGGGAACTTTCCCGCCGGCTCGTGTCGCTCTTCCTACCCGGGCCCGATGGGCGCCGGCCGGCCCACGGCGACAACGCCACGATCGCCGCCGACCCGGCGTGGCGCGACCTCATCTGGTTCCACGAGTACTTTCACGGCGACACAGGTGCGGGCCTCGGCGCCAGCCACCAGACCGGTTGGACCGGCCTCGTGGTCCACCTACTCTGCGCGAAGCACCTACCGCCGATTGGCTAGCCGACGGGGAGGCGGGCACCCGAGAGGATCTCGCCGGCAGCGACCTCCCAGCCGTCACCCAAGACCGAGAGGGCGTCGACGACGGCCCCGAAACCAACTCGCACGTTGCGCCCGAGGACCGAACGGCGCACCGTGGCCTTCGAGCGCACGTGCGCCCCGTTGAGCACGACGGCCTCGCGGACGTTGGCGCCCTCCTCGATGCGGGCATCGGGGTAAACCACGCTGTCGGCGACCGTCGCACCTGGGTGCGCCCCGTTCACCAAGGCTCCCTCGGTTCGCGCCCAAGCCAGGTTGGCCTCGAGGTACTTCTCGGGCGTGCCCATGTCGGTCCAAAGGACCTCGGAGCCGAGCGCGTAAAGCCTGCGGTCTTTCACGAGCGCCGGGAACACCTCTCGCTCGACCGAGACCCTCCTCCCCTTCGGCACCCGCTCCAAGAACGAGGGCTCGAGGACATATATGCCGGCATTGATCATGTTGGTGGGCGCCTCGGATGGAGCGGGCTTCTCGATGAAAGCCTCCACGCGCCCGCTGGCGTCGACCGGGACCACACCGAAACGCGAGGGGTCCTCGACCGGAGTGAGCGCGATCGTCCCTTCCGCCTCACGCTCGCGGTGGAACTCGACGAGCGCCGTTATGTCGATCTCGGTCAGCACGTCGCCGTTTACGACAACGAAGGTCTCCCCGGTGATGCCCGCCTCCCTGGCGGCAAAAGCGATCGCCCCCCCGGTGTCGAGCGGCGAGCTCTCGACCGCGTAATGGAGCTTCACCCCTCCGCAACGCCCGTCGGGGAAGGCGGCCAAAAAGGCGTCCGGCCGGTACCCGAGCGAGAGCACGACCTCCTCGACACCGTGGCCAGCCAAGTGCTCGACCACGCGCTCGATGACGGTCCGGCCCGCGACGGGCAGCATCTGCTTGGGCGTGGAAAACGTGAGGGGCCGCAACCGCGTGCCCTCCCCGCCGACGAGGACGACGGCCTTCATGGCGGACAAGGCTACCGTGGGGCCTGACCAGCCGCCAGCGGGCCGGGCCCCGGCATTACAACTGCGGTTAGAGTTAGGCGGCGTGGGCCGGCAACTGCAAGGCACGAGGCTCCGAGTCCTCATCGTGTCTGCCAGCGTCGGAGCAGGTGACCTGGGCAGCGCCCGCGAGCTGGCGCGCCGGCTTCGAGCCGCCGGCCACGAGCCGACCGTCGTCGACTACCTCGAGGCGCCACCGCTGCGGATCGGACGGGCCTTGTCAACGAGCTACGAAGCGCAGCTCCGGCACGCTCCTTGGGTCTACGAGCTGCTCTTCAACATGTGGTACTGGGCGCCGATGCTCCTAGCGCCAGTGTCTCGTGTGCTTTCTCTGTTCACGAGGAGAGCAGTGGCCCGTTGGGTGAGGCAAACCGACGCTGACGTCGTGGTTTCCAGTTATTCGGTAGCTACCCAGGCGCTGGGGGACATGAGACGGCGGGCGGCGAGCAAGTGGCCCTGGGTAAGGCGGTCGGGCCTAAAGGTGCCGGTGGTCAGCTGCGTCACGGATTTCGGTTATCACCCCTTCTGGGCCCACCGTTCGGTGGACCTCAGCCTCGCCACCAACGCCTCTGCTGCCGCTCGGATCGCACGGCGCACGGGACGAGCCGCGATGGCCTGTGCCCCCCTTGTCGGGCCGGAGTTCGCCCGTGCCACCCACAGGCGGCCCACCGAGCGCCGACGCCTCGGGCTCGGGAGCGAGGAAGTCGCAGTGCTCGTCTCCTCCGGCAGTTGGGGGGTAGGCGACGTGAAAGAGACGATGGAGCTGGTCGCCCGGTCTCCTGGCCTTGTCCCAGTCGTGGCCTGCGGGCGCAACACCGTCCTGCGCCAGGAGCTCGAGCACCTCGCCCGCACGCAGGGCTACAGGGCGCTGGCGCTCGGCTGGACCGACGACATGGCCGGCCTGATGGCGGCGTGCGACGTCCTCGTGGAAAACGCTGGCGGCCTGACCTGTTTCGAAGCCATGGGGGCAGGGCTCCCGCTCGTGTCGTTCCGGCCCATCCCCGGGCACGGGAAAAAGAGCGCCTCTGCCATGGCAGCAGCCGGCGTGAGCTGCCTGGCCAGAGCCGGTGACGAGCTGGTCGAGCAGCTCCGCCGGGTCGGCCGGCCCGGCCCCGCCCGCCGGGCCATGCTCGACGCGGCGGCCAGGCTGTTCGACGCGGACGCGGCCGAGGTCGTGGCCAGGGTCGGCTCCTTCGGGCCTCCCCCGCTACCGAGGCTGCGCCCGATGGCCCGCTTGGCACGGGCCGCGTACGCCGTCTCCACGGCTGCCGCGCTCGTCTGGGGAGGCCTCACGACGGGCGTGGGAGTAGCGGCTGCAGCGGGCGCTGGGGTGGCCCACCCGGCCCCCGGTGACCCAGGCATCGTGTACGTCGGCGCTCGCCTCACCCCGGCCGAGATCGCGGACCCGGCCGTGCAGGCTTCCCTCGCCCGCCTCCACGCCAGCGCTGTGATCGACCTCGCCACAGCGGAGCTTGACCCTCTCGCCGTCCAAGAGCTGACCGCGAGGGATGTCGGGGTGGAAAGTGGGGGCGCCTCCTATGACCAGGTACAAGCCAGCACACCCACTGCCCCCTGGGCACTGGCCCAGTCGGACTCCGCCAGCGTCCACGCTCTCTCCGTCCTGTCGGGCCAGCCCGTGGCCGCGCTCGTGCCAGACCGGACGCTGTCGGCTTTCGACCTCGTTGACGCCGGCTCTGACAATTTCAAGGTCGTGGTCCCGGGTTGGGCCCTCCCGGCAGCCACCAGAGGCCCCTACCCGAGGGACGAACTCGAGGTCCCGCAGTTGCAGGGGGGCGACGTTTACGTCGTGGACGGTTTCCGGGTGACCCCGGCCCAGCTCGTGGTGCTGCTCGGCTTGCTCGGCTCAGAGGAGGCTGCCCAGCACCTGCACGGCGGGCCCCTCTCGTGGCTGCGATGAGGGCTCGCGTCGCCGGCGGCGGTGCTGCCCTGGCCGGCTCGCTGGCCCTGGCGCAGCTCCTGCCGGCGGTGTCCGGCCTCCGGCGGCTCCGCAACCTCGCCATGAGGGGCCTCGCCGGCGTCGGCAGCGCAGGGCATGTGGCCCTCACCTTCGACGACGGCCCCGACCCCGCATCGACGCCCGAGTTCCTGGACACCTTGGACGCCCTCGGGTGGCGGGCCACCTTTTTCATGCTCGGCACGATGGCGAGCGCTGCCCCCGAGCTCGTGATCGAAGTGGCACAGCGCGGCCACGAGGTCGCCGTCCACGGCTTCAAGCATGCCAACCACCTGCGCCGTGGCCCCCGTTGGGTAAGCCGGGACATCCTCTCGGCCCGGGATCTCCTGGCAGAGATGTCCGGGTCACAACCGAAGTGGTACAGGCCCCCTTACGGCGTCCTCGCCAGTTCGACCCTGATCGCAGCCCGCAGAGCCGGGTTGCAGCCCGTGCTGTGGACAACCTGGGGGCGCGACTGGCGCGAGGGCATGACGGCGGAGTCGGTAGTGAAAGAAGTCGAGCGCAGCATGGTCAAGGGAGCGACCGTGCTCCTCCACGACTCCGACTGCACCTCGGCCCGGGGCTCGTGGAAGGCTACCCTCGGAGCGCTCCCCCTGCTAGGAGAAGCCTGGGCGGCCCGTGGCCTCACCGTCGGCCCCCTTTCCGACCACTTCCTCGGCGTCCGGGAGCTTCCTCGGAGCTAGGCGGAGCTAGGCGGGCCGAGGCAGGTCTTCAGGTCGCTGAAAGCTTCGTCCACTAGCCTGGTTTCGTGCACCTCGCGCTCTTGAACTTCACGAGCTTCGTCGCCACCTCCGGCTACGTCGCCGTCTTCGTGTTGTCGGTCGCACAGTCGTGCTGCGTACCGACTTCCTCGGAGCTCACTCTCGGCTTCGCCGGGGTGCTCGCTGCCGAGGGCAAGCTCTCGCTTCCCGGCGCCATCATCGCCGGCGTCGCCGGCGAACTGGTCGGGGCCTTCATCGCCTGGGTCATCGGGCGTACCGGGGGGAGGCCCTTCGTGGAACGCTACGGGAAGTACGTCTTGGTCAGCCAGCACGACCTCGACCGCGCAGAAGGTTGGTACGACCGCCACGGGACTTGGGGCGTCTTCGCCAGCCGGCTGGTACCGGTCATCCGTAACTTCGTGGCACTGCCCGCCGGCGTGGCCGAAGTCCCGCTCGTGCGCTTCGGCCTGCTCACCTTGGCCGGCTCGGCCATCTGGGACAGCGCCATGGCGCTCATCGGCTACGGCGTCGGCAGCAACTACAAGAAGATCATGCACGGGGTGAGCGACGCCGGCTACGTGCTCGGGGTGCTGGCCGTCCTGGCGATCGTGTTCGTCATCTACCACCGCTACCGGAGCTACAAGGCGGCGACGTCCGAGGCGCACGCTCCCACGCAATCGAGCGTGACAATTTCCTTCTCCCCAGCCGACCCGACACCGCCGTCGCCCCTCAGGGCCCCCCTTGCCGGGCCCGCCTCCCAGGCGGCTCGGGAGGCGGCTACGCCCCCCTACGGGACCGAAGGCGTCCGGATCCTGCGCGAGCCCGAGTAAGGGGCTGGACTGGCGCACGTCAGTCCCCGTCGGCGGCCTTGAGAGCGTGAGCCAGGCGGGCGTCGAGCGTCCAAGCCTGCTCAGGCATGTGGTGCTGCTCAGCCCACCCAGCTGTCAGTTCGTGGCTGCCGGCCTGGCGCAACAGCCGCGCACCTACTTGATCGTGCGTCAAGTAAAGGGCTGCGCGCCGGCGGAGCCCCTCGCCCGGTCGGTCACTCCCTTGGCTCACGAGGCGCTGGCGCCCTGCCACGATCGCCGCCACGGTCACTCCGACCCGCGCAAAAGTGCCGAGCCGCGCCTCCACCTTGCCGACGTCGTGCAGCAGCGCGGCCGCCATCACCTCCCTCGGCACGGGCGCCCCATCACCCTCCAGTGCCTTTGTGGCACGACGGGCGACGGCCAGGCCGTGCCGGCGGTCGGGGCCCGACATCCGGCGCCATAGCTGCTGCTCGCCGGGTAGGAGCATCGCCATTGCCCATGACTCGCTGTCCGCCGACGGCCCGCCGGGCCAGAGAGCGGTGAAAAACCGGATGGCGAGGTGGGCCGGCGAGCCGAACTCACCACGGCTCATTGGCGCGCGCTCACCACGTGGAAACCAGAGAAAGTGAACATCTCCGGCCCTCCTCCTGCGCCACAGATCTCGGCTCCGTAATTGATCTGGTCGACAGTCGACGTCTTGGAGATGTAGCCGTTGCTGATAAGCCACTTGAAGAAGGCGAGCAGGTCTACCCTGCCAGCATGGAAGTAGGACTTGGCCACGAAGGCAATGTAGCCGTGGTCGCCCGTGCTCCAAACGACCCAGTTGCGCCCGCCAAGCTCTACCGTCGGCCCGGCTCTGCCAGCAGGCGTTTGGCCGTGGTCGCGGGTCCAGATCATCACCTCGTTAGAGGAAGACGTGGCGATGCCGTTGAGCCAGACGTCGTAGGCGTCTTCGTAATCGCCAACCCTCGGGCTCGTCTCAGCGAAGGTGCTCGTGAGGCGCCTGTAGGAGCTGATCGGTACCGAGCTCACGTTGTCCTGCACTTCGGGGTAAGTCTTTACGCTGTTGGCCGGCTGGCCCACCGGCGGCTGCTCGCTCACGACCCCCCAATCCTGGTCGGAGCACGCATAGATGAGCTGGCTGCCAGGGCCCGTCTGAGGGGCGTTGGGGTCGTTCCACAAGTTGTTGTAAGTGATGTAGCCGTCGGGCCAGGTATACCCCGTATCGGCTGTGCTCTCCCAGGCAGCCTTCTGCGGGCTACAGAGCTGGGGGTTGCCCGTCCCGGGGGCCGCTGCCGTGGTCCTCGTCGGACTTCGCAGCTTGGGGTCGCAATCGACGACGAAGGGCCTCATAGCGAGCTTCGCGCTGAGCCGGCCACCGGGGCACCGAACGACGAGCGACTGGCCGACAGATAGCACCACTGTCCGCACTCTGGGCACGGCAAGCGCAACACTCGTGCAGAGCGCACTCGCACCTATGACAAGTGCGACAATTTTGGTGAGGCGCCGCATGCGCCCAGTTTTGCGCAGTCGAGTGACATCTTCAATTGGTCCAACTCGCCGCCGGCATACATCTTGCCCAGCTTGGATCTCTGTAGCTTTTCGTCAGGCGAGTGATAGGGGGTGCCCGACCGAGCCACCCCCTATCTCACCTTTTTGTACCTACGGTCTTACAACCTCACCTGGTCAGCACAGGTCGCCATTGTTGTAGTTATTGAGGACGGAAGCGTCGTTGACCGCCTCCGCTCGGTCAGCGCTCCCCGGCCCGAACAGTGCGCTGGGCGGGCCATCGTAACCGTTCGCCACGAGCAGGCTGTTGGCATCCAGGATCGTGCTCGCCAGCGCCGGGCAGGAAACCGCTCCTGCAGCGAGGTTGAGCTCGGCTCCCAGGAGTTGGGCTGCGAGTTGGTTCGCCGCGTACTTGGAGGACGGGTCGCTCAAGACGGCCACTCCCTCGTCCGTCGTATTCACCACGTAATTGCCAAGGGTCTGGGGCAAAAGGCGTGCCATCGCATCGGTGTGGTTCTTCCAGTACCCGATCGTAAGCGCTGACGGTGGTGGAGCACCCGGTGTGCAGGTGCTGTTGGGCGGGCCTGTCTCACCCCAGACAAACACGGTGGGCCCGCTGGTCACGTTGTCCAAGACGGAGGGAGTGTCGACCGGGGCCGTGATGACATCCAGCTGCCAACAGGTCGATGGCAGAGGCACCGTGGCGCTCGCGCCCATGAACAGGACACTGCTTTGGAAAAACTGGGGGTAATCGCTCTGCGACGGGAAGCTGCAGTAGGAATTGGGGTCGACCGGGTTCGGGCACAACTGGGTGCCGGACGAAGTATTTTTGGGCTCAGCCACGTTGTCGCTCGCCGAGTAGACGACGAGCTCGTATAGAGCGTTTGTGCAGTCCGAACTCAGGGTGACCGTCGCCGAGGTGCCGGTCAGGCTGGCCAGATAGTCGCCACCGAAAGGCTGGCTGCAATCGACCGAGGCCAATACGCTGGCACTGGCCTCGCTACCGCCGACCGTGCTGGCACTTTGGACGACAACCGCAAGGGAGGCAGCTGCGAGTGCCGACAGCATGCCGACGCTCATTGTAAGGCGTCTCAACATATTTCTTCCGCTCCTAACATCCGCTGTTTGTTTTTTCAGGTACCGAGAAGACGTTACCCACCAATGTTGCTCAGCAGCTGCGCGTACGCGGGGACGCCCCAAACTAGACGCCTTTGGTAGCCACACCGCCACAAACCGTGTACAGTGGGAATTCCCGTGTTTATACAACTCGTCTCAGTGCTGAGACGAAGTCCCGCTCCTACTTCAGGCGCTACCCCGACCACTATCAGTGCCCCGGCGTTCCCGCACGAGAAGCAACGGCAAAAAGGCCTACACATAGATCGCCCCCGCTACCTCTTCGACCCGTGGCGCTCGGTGAAACCGTGGCCCATTTCGCCTATTTTGTACCTCTTACCGCGCTCAGCGTCAGCCCTGGCGCCGTGCGTCGATAGGACTGCACCACCACGAGCGCCAGGGTTCACAGACAGTTACGCTCTCGATCGTGTTGCCCACTCCCACAGCTACCCTCCCGTCGACCAACGACGAAGGCATGACCGACCTCAACGCCGGGCGCACCCAGTCAGCGCTGCGCACACGGCGTGCCATCGAAGAGGCCCCTGTCGCAACGCTCGTACAATTGGCCGGCGAGGGCTGCTCCAAGGCGTGGCAAGAGCTCGTGTCACGCTTCGGCGGGATGATCGCTGCGACCGGCCGCCGCTACAGGCTGAGCGCTGCGGACGTGGCCGAGCTCCAGCAGATCACTTGGCTCCGCCTGGTCGAAAACCTGCACAAGATCGAGCAGCCTGAGCGTGTGGGCGGATGGCTCGCTACGACTGCCCGCCGAGAGAGCCTGCAACTGCTGCGGCGTGCATCCAAGTACCACAGTGGCGCCGACCAGCTGTTGGCCAATTTGCCTGACCAACGCCTCCCCGAGCCCGACGCCAAGCCGATAGCCGAAGAGCGCGCGACCGTCGTCAGGGCGGCCTGGCAACGGCTGTCACCTCGTTGCCAGGAGCTGCTCTCTCTCCTCATGGTGGACGACCCTCTCAGCTACAAGGACCTTTCCGAGTTGCTACAGGTCCCGATCGGCAGCCTGGGCCCAACGAGGGGCCGTTGCCTGGAGCGCCTCCGCCGCCTCGTGGAAGAAGAAGGCATTTAGGTTTAGCCGACGAAGGCATTTCGGTTTTAATTTACAGACCGGTGCGGGCAATCAGGTGAGTAATTGCGTATGAAAATCCTGGCCGACAAAGGTCGACCAAAACTGCACCACCGCCCATAAAGTCCCCCTCAACATCTCGGCCAGAGGGCCGTATCAGCCAACTTTGTTGCGCCTCCTAAAACCGGGACTACGCAACACTCGGACAAAAAGCCAGCATTGCCACGCACTGCCGCAACTGGTCAAGGAGCAAGATGTCTTCGGCTGTCCATAGCCATCCCTCACAGCCTGATGAGCGAGCGCTCAACCTGGAGGCCGTGCAGGGTCGCCTGTCGTCCGCCGACGGCCTGACCGTACTCAAAGACGACCCGACGTCCGGCCAAATCACAAGGCGGTCGAGGCCTCCGACCAAAACCCCCCGCCAACAGCTTGTCGCCGGTGACATCGTGGCGCTGGCTCTGACCTGGGGGGTGCTCGTCGGCTTCCGCTGGGACACGGGGAGCAACCCCAAGCTGGCCGCCTGCGCGGCAAGCGCTGTGGTGGTGACGCTATTTGCCATGAACCGCGCCAGCCTCTACAGGGCGAGGGTTTGTGCCCTGCGCTCGCTCGAAGCTGTCCGGGTCTGCGTCTCCTCGGTCGTCGGCACCGCCGCCTTCGTCGCCCTCCAGTACGTAGGCATGCGCGTCTACTTGCTGGGTGCCCTGCTGGCAGGTGGCGCCTCGGTACTGGCGGTCCTGCTCATGCGCTGGAGGTTCGGTAGGTGGCTGAAAGCCCACCGGTCGGCCTCGCGTTACTTGCGTGCCATCCTTCTCGTCGGCACCAACGAAGATGCCGAAGGGCTCTTGACCATCCTTTCGGAGGAGCCTGGCCTCGGCTACAAGGTGGCTGGCGTGGTGGGCAAAACGCGCCGCGACACCCCCTGGGCCAGGCTCCCGCAGGTCTCGAGCCCCAACCTGATCCCCGAGCTGGCCCGAGCGACCGGCGCCGGAGGAGTGATTGTCGTCGCAAGCGCCCTCGGTCGTCGCGAGCGCACCCGCGCCGTCAACATCTCGCTCGCCTCCGGGCTGCACGTGCAGCTCTGGCCAGGCTTTTACGGCACCTCCGCCCGGCGCACCCGGATCGTCCCGACCTCGGGGATAGCGCTCCTGTACGTGGAGCCGAGGCACGTGGCGGCCTGGCAGCTCGCCGTCAAGCGGGCCATGGACATCTCCCTCGCCGTTTCGCTCACCCTCGTTTTTTCTCCGCTTATGGCCGTGGCCGCGCTCGCTGTACGTTGGAGCGGCAAGGGGCCGGTGATCTACCGGAGCAAGCGGGTAGGCAGAGGGGGCCAGACGATCGAAGTCCTCAAGTTCCGCACGATGGTCCCCGATGCAGCGGAGCGGCTCGGTGAGGTCGCCGGCCTGAACGAGAGGAGGGGCCCCCTCTTCAAGGCCGCCCACGACCCCAGGGTCACCAAGGTGGGCCGCATCTTGCGCGCGACCAGCATCGACGAGCTCCCCCAGTTGTGGAACGTGATCCGCGGCACGATGAGCATGGTCGGCCCGCGACCGGCCCTTCCCGACGAGGTCGCCCAATTCGACCAAGAACTGCAGCGCCGCCATGAGATGCGCCCTGGGATCACAGGGCTTTGGCAGGTCGAAGCGCGCGACAACCCCTCGTTCAACGCCTACCGGCGTTTAGACCTGTCCTACTTGGACGACTGGTCGCTCGCGCTCGATGTCGCGATCCTGGCCAGCACCGTCCACGAGCTCACGGTGCGAGCGCTCAAGGCGGTGGCTTTACTTCTGAAACCGCGTGCGGACTACCCGCTCGAAGCGCTCCACCAGATGGCGCTCGCGGACGACGCCATCATCGACCTCGACGGCGTGGACCACCCATGAGCGCCAGGGGCGCCGGCACCCCGGTGCCTTCGCCCCACCGAGCCAGGCGTCGGGAAAAGAAGACCGCAACCTGCCTCGGGGCCTTGGCAGTGCTGCTCGGGTGGGCAGGACCTGCTGCGGCCAGGGCTTCCACCGCGGCCGGCCCGCCCACCCAGCCAGCTCCCTCCTCCCTCGCCGTCGCCACGTCGGGCAACTGGTCCGGCTACATAGCCACGGGAACGTCCTACACCGAGGCCAGCGGTGCCTTCGACGTGCCCAATGTGTCTCGCTACGTGACCGGCTCTACCGCCTCAGAATGGGTCGGCATAGACGGCTGGTCCAACTCCACGCTCGTGCAAGCCGGCGTCAACGAGATCCCCCTCGGCCACGGCGCCACGCTGGTCGAGCCATGGTGGGAGGTCGTGCCAGGTCCACAGGAGCTCGCCACGGGCATGATGGTGCGGGCGGGCGACCGTATCAAGGCCCAGGTCGAAGAAGTCTCGGCGGGCCGTTGGTCGATATCGCTCGTCGACGACACCAACGGCGACAGCTTCTCGACTGTGCAGCCCTACGCCGGCCCTGCCAGCTCGGCCGAGTGGGTGGTGGAAGCGGACGCCACCACCAGCGGCGTCCCGACCAGGCTTGCCCCATTGGGCGACAAAATCACGTTCGTCCACATGGCCGTCAACGATGCTCTGGCCAGCCCCGAGGGCACCCTCGAGGCTGGCGTCGAGCCGGGTGCGGCTAATTCGCCTACCGAGAAGGGCCTCTCCCACCCGACTACCTTCACCGAGGTCGTAATGGTGCAGAGCGGCAACGCCGTCTCCACGCCGTCACCGCTCCGGAAAGGCGAATTCAGCGTCACCTACGGCGGCGCCCACGGCTTGAACGACTAACTGGGCCACGAGCGTCCGGGTGCCCGCAGGGCCGCCAGCACCGGGGTTCATGTCACACGGCCCAGGAGACCCCTTCGCAGCGCAAATGGACGCGCCTAGCACCCGCGTCGCGTGGGCACCGTCTCCAAGGGTCGTGTGCTCGCGTTGGCTCCCCGGCGAGACCGGCACCGGCCATGGTCCTCGTCGTCGCGGGTTGACCCGCCGGCCTCCACAGCGATTGCCATCACGGGCTCGACGCGGAAGCGCACGTGCTCTTCCCCGCCAGCGGGGTCGTACGTGTCCGCACGGATTTCTATTCGGCCCACACCAGGGAGCTTTTCCAGCGCCACCGTAGCAGAGGCAAGCCCAGCGAGCACCTCCGCCATCTCCGGTGGCGGGAGCTCGGTCAGGGTCCGCACGTGCTTGCGAGGCACGAGGGTGAGCCCCCCGACAAGGCCGGGACCAGCAGGAGTCCCTCGCAAGGCGACAAAGGCGGCCTCTTCGGCCTGGCTCTCGTACGCGGCGCTCCGGCGGTCACCGTCTGAGCCCGGCGGGCGCAGCTCACCTTCGCCCGAGACCAATTGCCCCTGGTCATGGGGGGTCGGGCTGTGGGCGAGGTCGCACCAGCGGCAACGGCGTTGGGCAGTGACCGGCGGCAAGCTCACCTCAGCCTGCCCTGGCTCGGTAGCACCGACGGCCCCAGCCCTCTTAGGAGAGGGCATCGCATCTCTGGAGAGAGCCCCACATAACCAGCATGATACGACACTCCTAATATACGCGAGTAATGTACGCGAGCAAATCGGGCTAGCCCCACGTCTCCTCCTTGGGCTCGGCCCGCCCTCTGCATAGGTCCCTGTACGTATCTCAAGAAGACCGTGCCCGCTCGTCAAAGGGGTATGCTGCGAACGCTGAAAGCTGGCAGCACGAAAAGGCCCGCCGGGCAGGAGCGTCGCCGGGTGCTGATCATCGTGCAAAACCTCCCAGTCCCCTTCGACCGGCGCGTGTGGCTCGAATGCCAGACCCTGGCCGACGCCGGCTACGAGGTCGCGGTCGTTTGCCCAAAGGGCACGGACGACCCCTCGAGGGCGGTGCTCGAGGGCGTCGAACTGTACAAGTACCGCCCTTACGCACCCGGCGGCTCCAAAGCCTCCTTCGTGGCCGAGTACCTCTACTCTTTCCTCGCCACCTTCTGGCTATCGCTCCAGGCGGCCCGAAAAGGGCGGATTTACGCCGTCCAGGCCTGCAACCCGCCTGACATCTTCTGGCCCATAGGCCTCGCCTTCCGGGCGCTGTTCGGCTCGCGCTTCGTGTTCGACCACCACGACCTCTGCCCCGAACTGTACGAGTCACGCTTCCCCGATGGCCCGAAGGCCGTCCACTCCGCCCTCCTCTTCCTGGAACGGCGCACGGTGGCCACGGCAGACCACGTCATAGAGACCAACGACTCCTACCGCGCTGTGGACATCGAGCGCAACGGCGCCGCACCACAGCGCTCCACGGTCGTCCGCTCAGGCCCCGACCCCAACCGCCTGAAGCCCGTCGCCCCCGTGCCGGAGCTGCGCCGCGGCCGGCGTCACCTCGCCGCGTACATCGGTGTCATGGGCCCCCAAGACGGCGTCGACATAGCCATGCAGGTCGCCGACGTCGTCGTGCACGAGCTCGGCCGAAGCGACATCGGTTTCACGCTCATGGGGTCGGGCGACTCCTGGCAGGACTTGCTCGCCCTGCGCGACAAGCTCGGCCTCGAAGACTATGTGGAGATGACGGGCCGGGTGCCCGACGAGACGGTAGCGGCCGTGCTCTCGACCGCCGACATCGGGATTTCGCCCGACCCGAAAAACCCGCTGAACGACGTCTCGACCATGAACAAGACCATGGAGTACATGGCCTTCGCCCTCCCCGTCGTCGCCTTCGACCTTCGCGAGACGAGGGTCTCGGCTGGCGAAGCGGGCGTCTACGCAACGCCAAACGACGTGCACGAAATGGCCAAGTTGCTGGTCGAGCTGGTGGACGACGAGGACCGCCGTAAGGCAATGGGGGCGGCCGGGCGAGCCCGGGTCGAAAGCCAGCTGGCATGGCAGCACCAGGCGGTGCGCTACAGGGCGGTCTACGACAACCTGCTGGGCCCGCAGGTATACCACACGAGCGAGGACATCGAGGAGAAACAAGCGACCCTATGAAGCAAGTAGCGCAAAATTACAAGTCCGGCGAGCTCTCAGTCCTGGACGTCCCCTCTCCCTCCTGCTCGCCGGGGGGTGTCCTCGTGCGCTCCCTCTACTCGCTCATATCGACCGGGACCGAGCTCATGAAGGTGGGCGAGTCCAAGATGTCGCTCATCGGCAAGGCGCGCGCCCGCCCAGACCAGCTGAAAAAGGTCCTAGAGACCGTCCAGCAGCAGGGCCCTATGAGCGCCTACCGAAAAGCCATGAACCGCCTCGACTCCTACACGGCCCTCGGGTACTCCCTGGCCGGCGTGGTGGTCGAGGTGGGCCGGGGGGCAGAGGAGTTCCGCGAGGGGCAGTTGGTCGCCTGCGCCGGCAACGAGTTCGCCCTCCACGCCGAGCTCAACTGGGTGCCGACCAACCTCTGCGTGCCGGTGCCCGACGGGGTCGAGCCGCGCCTCGCAGCCTTCGCTACCGTGGGCTCTATCGCCCTCCAGGGCGTCCGCCAGGCAAAGCCAGAGCTCGGCGACGCCTCGCTCGTCATTGGCCTCGGCCTCGTCGGCCAGCTCGTAGTGCAGCTGCTCGTGGCTTCTGGTGTGAAGGTGGTCGGCATCGACACCGTGGCGGAGCGTTGCTCTTTGGCGGAGAAAGCGGGGGCGCTGCTTTGCTCCACGCCCACCCCCGAGGGCCTGGCCGCCGTCGAGGCGGCCCTCTCCAGCGCCTCCGGGGGCCTCGGCGCTGACCAGGTGTTCCTGGCGGCCGGAGGCAGCACCAACCAGCCGGTCGAGCTGGCGGCCAAGTTGGCCCGCGACCGGGCGGTCGTCGTGGACATCGGCAAGTGCAAGCTCGACCTCCCCTGGAACGCGTACTACGAGAAGGAGCTCGACCTCCGGTTCTCCCGCAGCTATGGGCCCGGGCGCTACGACCCCGTCTACGAGGTCGGGGGCATCGACTACCCGGCCGGCTACGTCCGCTGGACCGAAAGGCGCAACCTAGCTTGCTTCCTGGACCTGGTCGCGAGCAGGAGCATCGACCCAGAGCCATTGGTCTCTGGGACGTTCCCCCTCGAGGACGCAACCGGCGTCTACGAGAAGCTCTCCTCGGGGGAGCTCCGAGGCGTCGGCTTCCTGTTCCGCTACGAGCAACCGCCAGCCGAGGCCGAGCACAGCGCCGCCACCGAGACCAACGGGTCGGTTGCCCCGGCGGCCGCAGCAAACGGGAGATCAGTGCCGCGCAGTGCGGCGGCCCGGCGCGGCCCGTTCCCCCTGGAGGTGCCCGTCCGGGTCGGCTTCATCGGGGCCGGCAACTATGCCTCCTCGATGCTGCTCCCCCACCTCGCCGGCAAACCCGGTGTCGAGCTCGCCAGCGTCGCCACCCGCCGCTCCCTCTCCGCGCTAAACGCCAAGCGCAAGTTCGGGTTCGCTGAAGCGGTGACCGACACCGCTTCGGTCCTCGACGACCCCGCCATCGACGCGGTCTTCGTGGTCACCCGCCACAGTTCCCACGCCTCCTTCGTCTGCCAGGCTCTCGAAGCGGGAAAGGCGGTGTTCGTAGAGAAGCCGCTCGCGCTCAGCCAGGAAGAACTGGACAAGGTCCTCGCCACCGTCGAAACGACCGGCAACGACAGGCTCATGGTCGGGTTCAACCGCCGCTTTTCCCCCATGCTCGGCGAAATGCGCCGTCGCTTCGGGAGGGCGACAGGGCCTACGTTGGCCCGCTACTCCGTAAACGCCGGCCCGCTCGGCAAGGACAGCTGGTACCGCAACGAGGAACTCGAGGGGAGCCGCTTCGCCGGCGAGGGCGGCCACTTCATCGACACGCTGTCATGGTGGCTCGGCTCCGACCCAGTAGAGGTGAGCACGTTCGCCGCCGGCGAGGGCAACCTCCAGGTCAGCCTCACCTACCCCGACGGTTCGCTCGGCACGGTAACCTATTTCACCAACGGGCACGCCCGCTTCCCAAAGGAGACCTTCGAGGTCGCTGCGGGCGGGCGCGTGGCCCGGCTGGACAATTTCAGGAAGGCCACGGTCTGGTCGGGCTTCCGGCCCCACGTCGAGCGCACCCTGGGCACCCCGGACAAGGGCCAGCGCGCCGAGGTGGAGGCGTTCGTCGGGGCGGTCCGCGCCGGCGGGCCGATGCCGATAACCCTCAGTTCCCTTGCCTTCACCACAAGGGCGACACTGGCAGCGGAGCGGAGCCTCGCAGCCCGTTCGCCGGAGAAGCTCTGAAGTTGGCCTCGAGCACTTCCAAATTGGGCTGGTACGCGCGCCGGCTAGTCAAGATGTCGGCAGCCGAGGTCGCCTCGCGCGCCGAGCAGCAGGCGCTGAAAGCGGTCTGGGCGCTGCCATCCCTCCGCCCCAAGGCCTCGGCCCCGCTGCCGGGCCGGAGCTTCCGTGCGACGCTGCCCGCCGGCGCGCTCAACCAGTTCCCCGAGAGGGCGCGACGCTCCGTGCTCGCGGCCGCCGGCGAGATAATGGCAGGGCGCTTGGTCGTCCTCGGCCACGTTCGCCACGACATGGTGAGCCCGGACTGGGCGCTCGACCCCCTCTCAGGCCGGCGGGCGCCGCTCGCGCCCTACTGCTTCGGGATCGACCACCGCGAGGCCGGGCTGACAGGCAACGTCAAGCAAGTCTGGGAGCTTTCCCGCCTCCACCACCTGACCGTCCTCTCCCTCGCCTATGCCCTTTCAGGCGACGAAGCTTTCGCAGAAAGAGTGGCTGTGCACCTGCGCTCGTGGTGGCGCGCCAACCCCTGGCTCGCTGGGGTCAACTGGACGAGCGGCATCGAGGTCGGGATCCGCCTCATATCGCTCGCTTGGGTGAGGCGCCTCCTCGACGGGTGGCGCGGCGCGCCGAGCCTTTTCGAGGAGGACGGCGAGGCCCTCGGCCAGATTTGGGCGCACCAACGCTACCTGGCTGCCTTCCCGAGCAAGGGGTCTTCGGCCAACAACCACGCAGTCGCGGAGGCGGCGGGCCTGCTCGTCGGCGCCCTCGCTTTCCCTTGGTGGCCAGAAAGTGAGCGCTGGGCCAGCGATGCCGCCCGCTGGCTCGAAGCTGAACTGGCCCGCAACACCTTCCCGAGCGGGGTCAACCGGGAAATGGCCTTCGAGTACCACGGCTTCGTGGCGGAGCTGGCCGTGGTGGCCGGCGCGGAGGCAGACGCGGCCTGGCAACCGTTGGGCGACTCCACCTGGGAGCTCATCGCCCGGATGTGCGACGTCGTGGCCGCAACGGCCGACGCGACCCTGCAACCCCCTCGCTATGGGGACGGCGACGACGGCAAGGCCCTCGTGCTCGACCCGGGCGCGGACCGCTGGGAGGCGCTCCTCGACACGGGGCGCTCGCTCGTCGGAGGACCGGACTGGTGGCCCGCCACGCGGCCCGGTGCCACGAGCTACCTCCTCGGCGCGCTCGCTGCCAAGCACCCTGTGCCCGAGCGCCCGCTCCGCCGCCCCTGCCAGTTCCCCGACGCCGGCATCGCCATACTGCGAGGCAACACGGCGGACGGCTCCGAGCTGTGGTGCCGCTGCGACTCCGGCCCTCACGGCTTCCTATCGATCGCGGCCCACGCGCACGCAGACGCCCTTTCGCTCGAAGTACGCCACGCCGGCGCCGAGGTCTTGGCCGACCCGGGCACCTACTGCTACCACGACCAACCCGTTTGGCGCGCCTACTTCCGCTCCACCCTCGGCCACAACACGCTCGAGGTGGGGGGACGGGACCAGTCCGTAGCCGGGGGGCCTTTCCTCTGGGAAAGCCACGCCAGCACCAAGCTCCTTTCACTCGAGGTCTGCGACGACGGCGAGGCCGCGGCGTGGGCGGCAGAGCACGACGGCTACGCCTCGCTCGAGCCCCCCGCCACCCACCGGCGCACGGTCCGGCTGGTGAAAGACCCTGGGAAAGAGGGAGCCGTTACCGGGCTCGAGCTCCTCGACGAGTTGGAGACCGCCGGCGAGCACCCGCTCCGCCTCGCCTTCCACTTCGGACCGGCGGTGGAGGCGGAACTGGACGGCCACAAGCTGCGCCTCCGCTGGGAGGGGCTGGCGGGGCCCCAGGCGGCGACGCTGGTGTTACCAAAGATGCTGGAATGGCGCCTAGTCAAAGGCGAGGCCCGCCCTCCGCTCGGGTGGTACTCGCCGACCTTTGGGCTGAAGCAGCCGGCATGGGCCGCTGTCGGCGAAAGCCTGGCCGGCGGTCCCACAATGCTGCGCTCGGAACTGCGCTTCAACCCCCAGGAGGAAGACTGATATGTGCGGCATCGCCGGCGCCTACCAGCACCCCGACGGCCTCCAAGCCGCCAAGCTCATGAGCGAGCGCCTGGCTCACCGCGGCCCCGACGACAGTGGCCTGCACAGCTTCTCCGACGCGAGGGTGTCGGTCCACCTCTCCCATCGTCGCCTCTCCATAATCGACTTGGCTCAAGGGGCCCAGCCGCTCGTGAAAGACGGGCTCGCGATCACCTACAACGGGGAGCTCTACAACTTCCGCGAACTGCGCGCCGACCTTGCCGCTTCGGGGTCCCAGTTCGCAACGAACTCCGACACGGAGGTGGTGCTGGAGGCTTGGCGGCGCTGGGGGCCGCGCTGCCTGCCGAAGCTGCGGGGCATGTTCGCCTTCGCCATCTTGGACGAGCGCTCAGGTTCCCTTTACCTGGCCCGGGACCCCTTCGGCATAAAGCCCCTGCACTACGTCAGCCGCGACGGTTGGGTGCTCTTCGCCTCCGAGCTCAAGGCGCTATCGGCCGCGCTCGGCCCCTCGCTCGAGCCCGACCCGGCCGCGCTCGTCGCGTCGGTGCTCTTTTACTGGGTGCCGGACAGTCGCTGCTCGTTGAGGGGCGTCAACAAGCTGCAGCCAGGCACTTGGGCCGAGTTCCGCCCCGACGGGTCCCACCGTTCGCAGGCCTACTTCGACATAGCCGCGGTGGCCGCCGCGGCCGCTGCCGGACCGGCCTACGACCTCCGTGAGGTCGTCCAGAGCTCGGTAAAGGCGCACCTCGTCGCCGACGTGCCCGTTTCAAGCTTCCTCTCGGGGGGCCTCGACTCGGGGATCGTGACCGTGCTCGCCAAGCGGGCCAACCCCGAAGTCGATGCCTACACCATCACCTTCCGCCGCGAGGACCAGCGCCTCGAGGCGATGCCCGACGACGCCCTCTACGCGAGGAGGATCGCCAAACGCTACGGCATCGACCTTCACGAGATAGAGATCGCCCCTGATGTCGTCGGGCTCTTACCCCAGCTCGTGGACATCCTCGACGAGCCGACCGGCGACCCGGCTGCCATAAATACGCTCCTCATGTGCCAGGCCGCCAGGGAGGCCGGCGTCAAGGTGGTGCTCTCCGGCATGGGGGCGGACGAGCTCTTCGGCGGGTACCGAAAACACGTCGCCTGCTTGATGGCGGGGCGCTACCGGCTACTCCCTGCGCCGGGCCGCCGAGCGGTGAGGATGGCTGTGGACCGTCTCCCGGTGGCGGCCGCTGGGCGAGGCCTGCGCTATGCGCGCTGGGCAAAGAGGTTCCTGACTTTCGCCGAACTATCCGAAGAGGCAGCCTTCCGCCGCAGCTACAGCCTTTACGACCCCTCCGAGCTCGTGGCACTCCTCGACCCCGAGCTCGAGCCGGTGGTGGACGAGGTGCTGGGCGACCACTTCGCGGTTTACTCCGACAACACGCTCGACGACCAGGTGAGCAGGATGTGCCTGGCCGACTCCCGCCTCTTCCTCCCCGGCCTCAACCTAACCTACACGGACCGTGCGAGCATGGCTGCCTCGACAGAAGTACGGGTGCCCTTTGTCGACCCCGTGGTCTTCCGGGCCGCCTTCTCCTTGGCCGGCGAGCACAAAGTGGCCGGCCGGAAAGGCAAGCTTGCCCTCAGGGAAGCAGCTCGGGCCTGGCTCCCCGACGAGGTCATCGACCGCCCCAAGGCTTCTTTTTCGGCTCCTCTCCGGGCCTGGGTGAGGCGTGACCTAGTCGAGCTGGTGGACGACGTGCTCCAGCACGGAGAGCTGGTCGGGAGCGGGTTCTTGCGAGAGGAGGCCGTGCGGAGGCTGGTCGCCGAGGACCGCTCCGGCCATGAGGACCACTCCAAGCAGATCTGGCAGCTGCTCACCCTGGAGCTCTGGTACAGGAACGCGGCCAAGACGGTTGCCGGCGTCTGATCAGAGCGGGTTCAAATCGCTCAAGCAGTACCGGTATTCCCGCTCTCTCGGGCGTCTCTAGAAGAGACGAGGAAGTGCAAGGCTAATTGGGAGCGGAACCGCAGAATGATCTAGATGCGACCGCCCGCGCAGGCGTGCTGCTCGACCGCGACGGCACGATCATGGCGGACCACGGCTATGTGGGCTCTCTGGAACGCGTCGAGCTCATAGAAGGTGCCGCTGAAGCCATCGCCAGCTTCAACCGTGCCGGTGTGCCCGTAGCCGTGGTGACCAACCAGGCCGGCGTGGCACGGGGTTATTACTCCATGGACGACGTTGAGCGCGTGCACGACCACCTCGAGGGCCTGCTCTCGGACCGCGGAGCGCACATCGACCTTTTCGTTTACTGCCCGTACCATCCTGACGGGGTGGTGAGGCAGTTCGCCCGCCACAGCGACGACCGCAAGCCCGGGCCCGGCATGGCCAAGGCTGCGGCAAAGGTGCTCGGCCTCGACCTCGCCTCCAGCTGGGTCGTCGGGGACCGTCCCGAGGACATGGCCTTGGCCCAGGCCATCGGCGCATCGGCGGCCTGGGTCGGCCCCGGGCCGTGCCCCCTGGCGGGCGTCCCTGCCTTTGCCACGCTCGGCGAAGCGGCACCTTACATCCTCGAGCACCTCGGTGCCGCATCCCTCAGGTAGCGTTGACCTCCTGCCGTCCGCCGAGGTCGGTATCTCCTCGGGGTCCCAAGGCTCTTCCCAGTCGATGGCGCTCGGCACAAATCGCCGTGGCATGACGGCCACCTACGACCTCACAGGCACCGTGCCGGTGGTGGAGATGGTGCAGGAGGACGGGAAGTTCCCTGCCGTCCCCTACGCGCTGGCATCGACCTATTGCAGCGACTACCTGGCACAACTGCAGCGTGCTGCTGCCTTTGTGGACCGGGCGGAGGTGGACAGGGCGGCCCAGGTCCTGACCAACGCCTATGTGCGGGGCAGCACGGTCTTCTCTTGCGGCAACGGCGGGTCTGCCTCGATCGCCAACCACCTCCAGTGCGACCACCTGAAGGGCGTGCGCACCGGCACCGACCTCGTGCCCAAGGTCGTGAGCCTCTCGAGCAACGTCGAAGTCATGACGGCCATAGCCAACGACATCTCCTATGACGACGTGTTCAGCTACCAACTGGAGTCACAGTCGCGCCCGGGCGACGTGCTGGTCGCCATATCCTCTTCAGGGCGCTCTCGCAACATCGTCAACGCCATTGAGTGGGCGAGCCTGCACGCAGTGCGCACCATCGCCCTCACCGGTTTCGACGGTGGGAGGGTGAGGGACCTCGCCGAGGTGCCGCTCCACGTGCCGTGCCACAACTACGGGGTGGTAGAGGACGTGCACCAGGCACTCATGCACGCCTTGGCGCAGTACGTGCGCCAATCGCACATGACGCCCGCGACGCTCGAGTCGACGACATTCTGACCCATGAGCATCGTCAACGAAGACCCCCGGCTGGGCGCGGCGCGCGCCAGCGACGACGACCTGCGCCCGCCAAGAGACGGCCGGCTCCGGGTCGCGGTCAACCTCTTGACCGAAGACCCGAGGAGCCCCTCCGGCGCCCACTGGTTCTGGACCCGGGTCATCCCGGAGATGGCGTCTCGCCTAGGCCCGAAAGAAGAGCTGCACCTGGTGGTGAGCCCGACGTCCAAACCGCTCTATGTGGGCTACGGCCCCCAGGTGCACTACATAACCTTCCCCTGGTCCAACGAGCGGCGTAACCTGCGCACGCTCTCGGAGCACCTGTACTCCCCGCTGCGCCTGCCGCTTGCCGGCATCGACGTCTTCAACACCTTGATGGCACCCCTTGTCAACCCGACTTGGTCGCTCGTGGTGCACATGAAGACGATGCACGCCTTCACCACACCAGAGGCCCTCTCCCCCTCGGCTCGTCTCTACCGGCGGCTCAATTACCCCCGCTCGGCGCGCCTCGCCGATGCCATCGTCATCAACTCGGAGAGCCTCCGCTCCGATATCGAGCACTATCTCGACGTGGACCCCGCCAAGCTGCGGCTCGTACACGAGGCAGTGGACCACGAGCTTTTCGAGCCGGGCGACAGGGCAGCCGCCCGAGCCCACGTCGCCGAGCGCTACGGGGTCACCAGGCCGTTCGTGCTCTTCGTGTCCTCGCTTTGGCCGTACAAGAACTGCGCCGGCCTGCTCCGGGCGTGGGCACTCGCGAGCAGGGACCTGCCTGGCCACCAGCTGGCAGTGGTGGGGGGCGGGCGAGACGAAAAGCACATCGCCCACCTACACGCCCTCGCAGGAGAGCTCGGCATTTCTGGGAGCACCGCTTTCGTCGGGCCCGTCCCGCTGGAGGAGGCGGCCCGCTTCTACCAGGCCGCAGACGTGCTCGTGTACCCGTCCTTCAGCGAGACCTTCGGGCTACCGATCCTAGAGGCGATGGCCTGCGGCTGCCCTGTCGTCACCTCCGACCTGAGCGCGATGCCCGAAACAGCCGGCGGGGCAGCCTTACTATGCGACCCCCACGACCCTGCCTCGATGGCCCGCTCGATAGTTGACGCCATCGGGCCGAAGGGCGACTGGCTTCGCGAGCAGGGGCTGCGCAGGGCGGCGCAGTTCACCTGGGCGTCGACTGCGGCCAAAACCCTCGACGTCTACCGAGAGGTCGGCGAGCGCAGGAGGGGGGCCAACAAGTGAGGGTGCTCGTCACTGGCGGGGCAGGCTTCATCGGCTCCCACACGGTGGACCGCCTGTTAGAGCGCGGCCACCAAGTCAGCGTCGTTGACGCGCTCACCCCGCCGGTGCACCGAAACGGCCGACCCGCCTATATGAGGCCCGAAGTGGACTTCTACGAGGGCGACGTGCGCAACCGCGAACTGATGGCCAACCTCCTCCGGCGGGCTGACGCGGTCTACCACTTCGCCGCCTACCAGGACTACCTGACCGACTTCTCCCGTTTCAGCGACGTGAACGTGGTCTCCACGGCCCTCATCTACGAGATAGCGGTGGCCGAGCACCTCGACCTCGCCCGGGTGGTGGTGGCTTCCTCCCAGGCGGCGATGGGCGAGGGGCTCTACCGTTGCCCGAAAGACGGGGAGCAGACCCCCGGCATGCGCCCGGAGGAGCAGCTCGCGGCGGGCCGCTGGGAGATCCCCTGCCCGGTCTGCTACGGACCGCTCGAGATGTTGGCCACACCTGAGCGTGTCTCTAACCCCCAGAACGCCTACGGGATGTCCAAACTTGGCGAGGAAATGGTGGCGGTCAACTTGGGCCGGCGCTACGGCATCCCGACCGTGGCTCTCCGCTACAGCATCGTCCAAGGACCCAGGCAGTCCGTCTACAACGCGTACTCGGGCGCCTGCCGCATTTTTTCGCTCTCCTACATGCTGGGCGAGGCGCCCGTCCTCTACGAGGACGGGCAAAACGTCCGTGACTACGTCAATATAGCGGACGTCGTGGACGCCAACGTGCTCGTGCTCGAGGACGAGGGCGCCATTGGGCGGGTGTTCAACGTGGGAGGGGCCGAGGCGGTCACGACGGAGCAGTTCGCTGATACTGTCCGGCACCAGTACGGCTCGGAGGTGCAGGCCAGGGTGACCGGCGAGTACCGCTTCGGCGACACCCGCCACATCCTCTCCGACGTGAGCGCCTTGGGCGAGCTCGGCTGGAAGCCGCGGAGGACGCCGGCAGATTCAGTCAAGGCCTACGCCGAATGGCTGGTAGGGGTGCCTGGGCTCGACGGCGTGCTCGCCGAGGCCGACGCCCGCATGCGGGCGCTCGGTGTGGTGCGCAAGGCGAAAGGCGCGAAGAGATGATCATCACGCAAACGCCTCTCCGGGTGGGCCTCGTAGGTGGGGGCACCGACCTCCCGGACTATTATCGCGAGCACCGCGGGCGGGTGCTCAACTGCGCCATCGACAAGTACGTCTACGTGATCGTGAAACAGCGCTTCGACGAAGACATATACGTCAACTACTCGCAAAAGGAGATCGTTTCGCGCGTCGAGCAGCTCAAGCACGAGCTTGTCCGGGAGGCCATGTACATGACGGGGGTGCGAAACGGTGTGGAGGTCACCATGCTGGCCGACATCCCCTCGGCCGGGTCGGGCCTCGGCTCCTCGTCGTCGGTCACGGTCGGGCTGCTCCACGCGCTCTGGGCCTACCAGGGCCACCACGCCTCGGCTGAGGAGCTAGCCGAGGGAGCCTGCACGATAGAGATAGACCGATGCGGCAAGAAGATCGGCCGCCAGGACCAGTACATCGCAGCGCTGGGCGGCATCCGCGACATCCGCTTCGGCCCCGGCGACCGCGTCGTGGCCGACGAGGTGGGCATAACCATGGCGGAGCGCCGGGGGCTGCAGGACCAAATGATGCTCTTTTTTACGGGTGTGACCCGCAACGCGACAACGATCCTCACCGAACAGTCAGCCAACGTGGGCCGCAGCCAGGAAGAGCTCGACGGCCTCCGTGAACTGGCTGCTTCGGCAGCAGATGGCCTCCGGCGGGGCAGTGTGGACGCGGTGGGAGAGGCAATGAGGGACAGCTGGGCGCTCAAACGCAAGCTCGCCACGGGGGTCACCAACGGAGCCATCGACCGGGCCGTCAGCCTGGCGCTCGAGGCGGGGGCGACGGGCGCCAAGGTCACGGGGGCGGGTGGGGGCGGGTTCCTCCTAGTCATCTGCCCTCAGGAGAGCCAAGCGGCCGTGCGCGAAGCCCTCTCGCATATGCGGGAACTGCCGGTCCGGCTTGACCGGCTGGGTTCACGGGTTGTGTTCAACGTGCTGAGGGACATTTGGAGCTGACAGTGCCTTCCCACGCACAGCCTGTGGCCTCTGCCAATCCAGGTGAGAAGTCCACTCCCCGTGGAGTGCGGGCAAGCGATGGGGTGCCAGTTGGTTACAGTGAAGAGCGTGAGCCTCCCGTGCAGTTCGGGCACCGCCATGTCCCGATGCTCGTCGTGGAAGCCGGGCGCGCCTACCGGCGCTGGCGTGCCAAGGGACCACGCCTCGGCGATTACGCCCCCGCCTCTACCCTCGAGGTGCCCGTCACCCCTATACAGCGGGCGTGCTTTCCCGCCGTCAACTTCCACACCCACCTCGGGCGCTGGCTGAGCCCGGACGGCTCCTGGACGGAGCAAGACGTACGAAGCCTCCTCGACCTCATGGACGCCTGCAACGTCGAGAGCATGGTCAACCTAGACGGGCGCTGGGGCCGGGAGCTGGAAGAAAACCTCGAGCGTTACGACCGAGCTCACCCGGCCCGCTTCTTCACCTTCTGCCACGTGGACTGGCGGCTCCTGGAGCGCCCGGAAGGACCGGAGCTGCTCGCCAAGTCGCTGGAGCGCTCTGTGGCTGCGGGCGCCCGAGGCCTGAAGGTATGGAAGGACATCGGTACGCAGGTGCGGGCGCAGGGCCGCCTTGTGTTGCCCGATGACGAGCGGCTTGCCCCGCTGTGGGAAGCGGCCGGGTCGCAAGGGGTGCCCGTGCTCATGCACGTGGCAGACCCTGTGGCTTTTTTCTCCCAGGCAGACCGCAGCAATGAACGCCTAGAGGAGCTCCTGCGCTGGCGCCAGCAGCACAGAGGTGGGAAGGAGCGCTTCCACAAGCTGATTGGCGCAGTGGAGACCGTCGTAGCCCGCCATTCCGGTACGACGTTCGTGGCCGCACACGGCCTCTACCCCGAAAACTTGTCGTACTTGGCAGGTATGTTCGAGCGCTACCCCAACTTCTTCGTCGACATAGCCTGGGTACACCTCCAGCTGGGCCGCCAGCCCCGAGCCGCCCGCGACCTGTTCCTCCGTTACCCCGGCCGCATCGTCTTTGGGACCGATGTCTTCCCGCTTCGCGAGGGACTTCTGCGGATCTACTTCCGCTTCTTGGAAACCGCAGACGAGTACTTCTCCTATACAGACGAGCCGCTCCCTGGGTCTGGGCGCTGGAACATCTACGGCCTCGACCTGCCGTCCGAGGTGCTGGAAAAGGTCTACAGTGCCAACGCGAACGCGCTCCTAGGCATGGGCCCAGGCAAAAACGTACCAGCATGACACCAGCAATTAGCCCCAGGGCAGGTGGCTCCTTGCCAGAGATCAACCAGCGCTCGGTCACACCATTGCCCCTGGTCATAGCGACCATCCTGCGTCCCGACGGCACAACAGGCGTCCATACCCACGTACGCGAGTTTTGTTGGTACCTGGACCAGAAAACCCTGACGCCCGACCTCGTCACCCCGTTCAGCTGGGGCCGACCCTTGTCCACGCCCGTCTTCGGCCTCCGTCCGCTCCTCCAGCACGTCGCCCCACCGGCAAGCGTGGCCTGGTACCGCTACTGGCACACCGCCTTTCTCGCCAACGCCCTGCGCCGACGGCTCGCCGGCCTCGGCCCGGCCGTTATCTACGCACAGGGACCGGAGGCCGCAAAAGCCAGCATCCTGGCCAGGCAGGGGCCTCACCAGCGAGTCGTCATGGCCGTCCACTTCCTGCGCTCGCAAGCAAACGGGTGGGTGAGTAAGAAGCTCATCAGGGCCGGGGGGCATGTGGCCAGAGCCATCGAGCGCTCCGAGCGAGAGGTCGTCGCTTACCTGGACGGGATGGTGTACGTGTCCCGAGCTACGCGCGAGCAGTTCGTCGAAGCTGTCCCCCAGGCTGCGAAAGTCCCCTCGGAGGTCATCCACAACTTCGTGAGGCCACTCCAAACTCGCGACCATGGGAAGCCCCTTGCGGACTTGGTCACAGTAGGGGCCCTCGAATGGGAAAAAAACCAGGACTTCATACTCCGCGTCCTTGGCTTAGCCAAACGTGCCGGCAGGGAATACACGCTCGACATCTACGGTACCGGCCGGATCCGCCAGCACTTGGAGCGCAGAGCGGACGACTTGGGTTTAGCTGGCCAGGTTCGGTTCCGTGGCTTCGACCCCAATGTCCGCGCGGCCCTGCCAGCCTACCGCGCCTACGTGCACGCCTCTCCGGTCGAGACCGGTCCGATAGCTCTCATCGAGGCCCTAGCCGCTGGACTACCGGTCGTGGCGGCTGCCCGGGGAGGCACCGTTGAACTCTTCTCCGACGGCATGGAGGGGCGTTACTGGCCCTTGGACGACCCGCAAGCGGCCTCACGCACCCTGATGGACCTCCTCGAAGACGAGACAGTCCGGCAAGCCGCCGGTCGCGCCGCTAGCGCACGCTTTCGTACCTTTTTCGACGCGCGCCTCGTCGGTCCTCGCTTGGAAGCCTTCCTCTATCGACAAGCAAGTTGCGGCCGGTCAATAGCCCCGATAAATACCCCGGGGCCGTACGCGTGAAGCGGATTCTTCTGGACGGCATGGCCATCCGGCCCGGTGGTCGTGGGGTTGCACGCGCCCTCCGGAAAGTCTTCCCCTTACTCGTAGCCCGGACCGACGGGGCCGAGTACGTCGTCGTCACGAGCGCGTACGGCCGGGAAGCACTGTCCCACCTGCCCAATGTCCTAACGGCACCCCTGATGCCTATGAGTCTTTGGGAACAAGTTGGCCTTCCTACTTACGCCCGCCGGGTGAAAGCCACCGCCGTCTATTCTCTTGCGGAGTGCGGGCCACTTTGGGGCCCACCGGTCGTGCTCCACATACCAGAGGACCCGCACGTTCGGTGGACCTTCACGCCCGTCAACGGCCCCAAAGAGTACCTCCGACGCACTTACCAGCGAGCTGCCATGCGACGAAGCGTCCTGCGCTGCCGCTCTCTCATAACTTGCTCTCACAGCGTCGCTAACCAGCTTGCAGACCGTTTCGGCGACGCGCTGCCGCCCACTGAAGTGGTACCGCTCGGGGTGGACTACACAACGTTCCACCCAGGCGAAACCAAGCCCAAAGAGGATCTCGTCTTCCACCTTGGCAGCGAGGCGCGCGACCAAAGCGTCCTCGTGGTCAAGGCATACGCACATGCTCTCCAGCTAGGCGCCTCCCTACCGGATCTCGCCATCGCGGGCAACCTCGGGCGATATGCCCAGGCTGTTATCCACGAAGCTAAGCGGCTCCACCTTGAGCACCGCGTCCAGCTGCTGGGGCGCATCAGCGACGAGCAGTTGCGTCGCTGCTATGCTGATGCCGCCCTCTGTGTCCAGCCTGCGCTCTACGAAGGCTTTGGCCTCCAACCTCTCGAGGCCCTCGCTTGTGGCGCAGCGCTAATTGTCTCGACGACCCCAGCTGTTGACGAAGTGGTCGAAGACGCCGCGGTGGTGGTGCAGCCACACAGCGCCGACGCTCTCGGCACCGAGATGGCCGATCTCTGGACCAACAACGCTCGCCGCTGCCAGTTGCGCCACAAGGGTCAACAGCGAGCTCGCCGCTACCCCTGGGAAGCGACAGCCGACCATCTACACGCGCTGCTGCAAACCTTTGCCACAGGCGACCACCTCCCCAACGACGCGACCGATCTTCCTACATCCACAAGGAACGTGTAATGGACCTCGGATCCAGGACTCCCAGCATGGCGGGATAGTCGAGTTGTGGCTGGGCCTCACGGGGCAAGCAGGATCGTGACCTCAACGCCTTGTGGCTGAGTGCTTCCACCTCCCTCGCTGAGGCCCGTCGCCCCTTCGATTGGGGACGGGCGTCGTCGGGCCAGTAGCCCAAGTCGCGCTACGGCAGGGACGGGGGGGCCGGTTGCGAGGCTTCAGGCCTGTGCCGGGACGCCCGTAACCGTTGGCACTTGCCCGCCCTTCACGGAGTAGACGAGGCGAAGCTTGGTCCCGGGGTAAATGGTCCCGGTCGCGTTCAGCTCTTCGCACAAGCCCGCTATTGCCCGGCTGCGCCTCGGCTCCGAGAGCGGCTCGAGCCGCACGTGCAGGTCGTCGCCAACGACCTACATGTCGGCTGGGGAGCGGAACGCTTCGAAAAGCAACGTGCGGGCTTCGTCTTCGGCACGGCGGAAGTGGGAGGCGAGCAGCGCCGCGAGGGACGAGGCCGCGTTGTAAGGTGGCCATCCTCACCGGGCGACACGGTCACGCATCGACTCGTTGTCGTCCAACAACTGTGCAACCTGGGCCCGCAGGGCCTCGTTCTCTGCTTGCAAGCGGTCGATCGTGCCCCGCAACTGCCCAATGGTGCCCAGCGCTT
>JAJYMB010000130.1 GCA_021787365.1 Actinomycetes bacterium
GGCGGTCGCTTCGGGCCCAGCGGCGGGCGCTCCTGCGCCTTCCGGCCCGGTTCGTAGCCGCCCGGTGCCTCCCGGCCCTGTGCCTGCCGGCCCTGTGCCTGCCGGCCCAATGGGCAGCGGCCCGGTTGGCAGCGGCCCGGTTGGCAGCGGCGCGGTGGGCAGCGGCGCGGTGGGCAGCGGCCGGGTGTCGAGCAATGGAGCCCTCGCCCCCGAAGAGAGCGGGCCGGCGCCAGCCGAGCCCCGCAAGCCCAAGATAGGCGACACTCGCCCGGGATCGCCGCCCCTGCCCAAACGTAAGCCGCGCACGAGGGAGGGGGTGGGTGCCTCTCGAGCCTCGGGAACGGCCGGGCCTCAGGGTGAAGACGCCACCGGCCGAAGTGGCAGCCGTCCTCGCCGGCGTAGCCGCGGGGCCGGCGCGGTGGCCGAGGGCGCGGCGGCCTCCGACGGCCTCTCGCCGGCGACGACAGGTGCGGGCGTTACGGGCGCGACCGCGGGCGCGAGTGCTACCGGAACGCCGGTTGCCCCCTGGGGAAGGGCCCCTGCGGGCACCGCCGGCGGCACCGTCTCCACCGAGGGCCCCGGCCAGAGGGCGCCCACGTTGGAGCTCGGTGAACCTCTCGGCCAGGGGAGGTCCCGCCGAGGCGAGCGCCGCAATCGACCGCTCGGGCGGTACCTGATGGTCGTACACGTCGGCCCGACTGCAACCCAGATTGCAGTCCTCGAGGGTCGCACGTTGATAGAGCACTACGTGTCGCGCCCCGCTGACGACACCACCCAGATCGACGGCAACATCTACCTCGGCCGGGTCCAAAACGTCCTTCCTGGCATGGAGGCCGCTTTCGTCGACATCGGGACACCCAAAAACGCGGTCCTCTACCGCGGCGACCTGCGCTACGACGAAGACGAGGTCGGCCCGGCCGGCGAGGATGATTCGAAGCCGACCCGGGGACATTTGGGGGGTGCGGCCAGAGACGCCCGGATCGAGCAGCTCCTTCGCACCGGCCAAAGCATCATCTGCCAGGTGACCAAGAACCCTATCGGCACCAAGGGCGCCCGCCTCACCCAGGAGGTGTCCTTACCTGGCCGTTTCGTGGTGCTGATCCCCGAGAGCGAGACATATGGTATATCCAAGCGCCTCACCGACGACGAGCGCCGGCGCCTGCGCAAGATCCTCGATGACGTGAAGCCTGCCGGCCATGGCTTGATCGTGCGAACCGCGGCGGACGGGGCCAGCGCCGAGGAACTGGAAAGGGACGTCGCCCGCTTGCTCCGCCAGTGGGACAACGTCCAGGAGCTCGCCAAGACATCGCGCGCCCCCCAGCTCCTCTACCGCGAGCCGGACCTGGCGGTGCGGGTGATCCGTGAGGAGTTCAACCGCGACTACCGAGGTGTCGTGATCGACGACCCCAACCTCCACGCCCAGGTGAAGGAGTACGTCTCCAGCATCACCCCCGAGCTCGCCGACCGCGTCGAGCTGGTGGACCCGGCGGCCGAACCCCTGCCCCTCTTTGAGCGCTTCAGGGTCCACGAGCAGGTGCACAAGGCTTTGGACCGAAAGGTGTGGCTGCCCTCGGGGGGCTCGCTCATAATCGAGCGAACCGAAGCGCTGACCGTCATCGACGTCAACACCGGCAAAAATGTCGGGACCTCCAACCTCGAGGAGACGGTGTTCCGCAACAACCTCGAGGCGGCCGACGAGATCGCCCGCCAGCTCCGGCTCCGCGACATCGGCGGGATCATCGTGATCGACTTCATCGACATGGAAATACCGGCCAACCGAGGCGAAGTCATCCGCACCTTCAGGGAGGCACTGGCGCGAGACAAAACACGTACCCAGGTGTTCGACATATCAGAACTGGGCCTCGTGGAGATGACCCGCAAGCGCATCTCGGAAGGCTTGGTCGAGTCGTACTCGGAAACCTGCCCCACCTGCGGAGGGCGGGGCATCGTTTTCGACGAGTCTCTCCTCGGCTAGGCGAGCAGACGTCCTGATCGAGGTCAGGGTCCAGGAGGTACTCATGACGGACATCGATCTCAGCAGTGAGCTCGTCGTGATCAGCGGGGGTGAGGGGGCGCTCGGCCGCCCGGTCTGCGACCGCCTCGCCGAACTGGGAGCAAAAGTCGTCTCGGTCGATGTCGCGACCCGTACTGAGCTGTCTGACACGGCCCAGGTCCTGCGCTACCGGGCGGACGTGAGCGACGCCCCGGAGGTAGAGACGATGCTCGGAGCGGTCGCCGATTGCTGTGGGCGCTTGCCTACCACAGTTTGCTGCCACGCCGGCATGGTCGAGAGCCACCCGGTCCTCGACTACCCGCTGGCTTCCTTTGACGAATTGTTGAGAGTCAACCTCCGGGGAGCCTTCGTCCTCGCTCAGGCCGCGGCGAGGCGGTGGAAAGCCGCCGGGAGCGGAGGCCACTTGATCTTCACCAGCTCATGGGTCCAGGACTACCCCTGGCCAGAGATAGCCCCCTACTGCGCGAGCAAGGCCGCGGTGCACTCGCTCATGCGCAGCTTCGCCAAGGAACTGGCCCCTCTAGGCATCAGGGCAAACGCCGTACTGCCGGGCATCGCGGCCGCTGGCATGGCCCGGCGACAGTGGGACGATGACCCCGCTTACCGGCGGCGGGCCAAGCAGGTGGTCGCTCTCGGCGAACTCCAGGACCCGCGAAGCATTGCGGACGCCTTCGCCTTCTTGTGCTCCCCATTGGCCGCTTACATGACAGGCTCGGCTCTTCGCGTTGACGGGGGGTGCTCGCTCGGCCCCCTTTGACCGCTCTGGCCGGTTTCGCTGGGCGACCCCCGGCTTGTGCAGCGAGAGGGGCGACTTGACTGCCGATAGGACCAGCTCGACAATTGCCGGAATGGTCTTACCGTCAGCTCACCTGAAGGTGGGCGCGCCTCGCCCGGGTGGCGGCACCGGCATCGCGGCCCGACCTATGGAGCGGACTTCGACGTGGAGCTCGAAGTGCTGGAGAGTCGCCGCCTCGCGCGGGCAGCGGCCGTCGAGCGCGAGCGGCTGAGCGTGGACGACGCCCTCTCCTCGGCCTGGAAGGCCTTGGAGGAGATGTCCCCCCCGACGTTTCAAGGGGACCGGCCTGCATGAAGATCTCGAGGCTCGAGACCGTCCGGGTGGGGGCCTACCCGAACCTGTGCTTCGTGCGGGTCCACACCGACGAGGGCATCGTCGGCCTGGGCGAGACCTTCTTCGGGGCGGCGGAGGTCGAGTCGTATTTGCACGGCACTGCCGCGCCTCGCCTCCTCGGGTGCGACCCGCTGCAGGTGGACCGCTTGGCGCACGCTCTCGAGCCCTACGTCGGTGCCACGAGCACTGGCGCCGAAATGAGGGGCAATTCGGCGGTGGACATCGCCCTGTGGGACATCCTCGGCAAGGTATGCGGCCAACCTCTCTACCAGTTGCTGGGAGGAGCGAGCCGCGACAGCGTGCCGGTCTACAACACCTGCGCCGGTCCGCAGTACATCCGCACTCCTGGCGGCCAAGCCGTAGCCAATTGGGGGCTACCGGACGGCGGGGGCACTGGGCGGTACGAGGACCTCGACGCTTTCCTTCACCACGCCGACGAACTAGCTCGCGAGCTGCTCGACAGCGGCGTACAAGCTATGAAGATTTGGCCCTTCGACCCCTACGCGGAACGATGGGACGGCCAGTACATCCGGTCCGACGATCTCCGGGCCGGGCTCGAGCCCTTCCGGAAGATCCGCGCTGCGGTCGGGGAAGAGATGGACATCATGGTCGAACTGCACGGCCTGTGGAACTTGCCGGCGGCACGGCAGATCGTGCGGGCGCTCGAGGATTTCCGGCCGGTGTGGATCGAGGATCCCCTGCGGCCCGGCTTCCAGCCGGTGACGCTCCGCGAACTTGCGTCGGTCACGTCCTCGGTGTTCGCACTGAGCGAGACCCTGGCTGGGCGCGGCGCTTACTTGCCCCTCCTCGAGCAGGGGCTCGTAGGGGTAGTCCTCGCGGACCTTGCGTGGTGCGGCGGTGTCGGTGAGGCGAAGAAGATCGCCTCCCTCGCCGAGGCGTACCTCACGCCGGTCGGCTTCCACGATTGCACCGGGCCGGTCACACTGGCGACCTCGACCCACCTATCGGTCAACGTGCCCAATGCCTTCGTGCAAGAGACGGTGCGCGCACACTACCACGGCTGGTACGGCGAGCTGCTGACCGAGCTCCCGCCGATCGAGGCGGGGCGGATCCGGCCCCCGCCAGGCCCCGGGCTCGGTACCGAGTTACGCCCGGAGATCCTGCAACGCCCTGACGCGGCGACCCGGGCCACGTCCCTTTGAAGACCAACCAAACAAGGGGCGCCAAAAGAGAGGAGGACCACATGGGGCCGAGCGTGGTACCACGTCCGCCCTAGCGAGCCCGCCGGCACCTTTCCGCACTGCCCGCTGTGCTACTATCCACTTCCGAAGAGACAAAGACGACTGGGTATCACTTCCAGTAGAAAGGGGTTTTCATTCGGATGTCACTCCTACCCAAACGCGCGAGCAGAATACCGGCAGCCCTGCTGGCAGCTCCTCTGGCCGTGCTCGGGCTGGCGGCGACGGCTCCTATAGCCGCAAGCACCGCCAGCGCCTCGACAAAGGACGCGGCTTCTGGCGGTGTCTATTACGAGCTCTATCAAAGTTGCCCCGACAACCCGTTCTGGGCTGCGGTCAACAACGGTGGCCGGGCCGCGGCTGCCCAGCTCGGCGTCACGCTCAAGATCGAGGACCCGCTCAAGTGCTCTGGAGAGATAGCGCAGGAGAACGACCTCCTTACCACCATCATCAACTCACACCCCGCCGGGATCGCATTTTCGGTCGTGAGCTCAACCGCCTTCTCGGCAAACATCCAGAGGGCCAGGAAACTCCACATACCGATAATTGCCTACAACAGCCTCCCCCACGGCGTAAACCTCACAACCAACCCCGTCGAGGCTTACGTCGGCCAGCACAATGAGGTCGCCGGCGAGGACCTGGCCAAAGAGGTCGTGCCCATGTTCCATTTGCACAAAGGCCAGACCATCGTCGTAGCAGACCAGTGCTACACGAACGAGACCTGCAACAACCGGTACCAGGGCATGGAAAAGATCGTCGACCCCATGGGCATCAAGGTCACCGTCATCAACCTCGACTACAACGTCCCGCAGTCAGCCAGCATAATGAAGGCTTACTTCGAAGCCCACGGCGAGCCGGCTCTTGTAGTGGCGCTCGGCAGCGCCGGTGAGCAAGCGGTGGTCGAGGGTGCGACCGCGCTCGGCCTGACGCCCAAGAAGGTGCCGATGGTCGGCTTCGACGACGACGCTGTGACCAACACTTACATGGAAGACGGATGGGTCAAGGTGACCGTCGACCAGCAGCCGTTCCTCCAGGGTTACGACGCCTTGGTCAACCTCTACGACGCGGTCCACTACAAGTCCTACCCGATCAACATGGACACCGGGCCGGTCTTCTTGACCTACACCCCGCACAACATCTCGAAGGGTTGGTTCAAGCCGAACGTCGTCAACCAAACCGGGATGTAGGACCGTCCACGCGCTGAGTAGCACTCCGCCATCCCCGTCATGAGGGCCTTGGCTCGCCTGCGGGGGTGGCGGCGGCTGCTGGTGCCGGCTTCAGCGGGTAGTACCTCTGGGAGAGATCGTGAAATCATTGCAGCCACTAGCGAAGACACGAGGCGCAACGGAACCGGCAGTGGCCCCGTCGTTGCTGTCACGGCGCTTCACGTCGTATGTCAGCGTCCGCATGGTCACGGTCGTCAGCGTCGTGGTCGTCCTGCTGCTCGTGCTGGAAGGCACGAGTGGAGGCAAGCTCTTCACCGTCAACAACCTCGGAGGTGCACTGAGCACGAGCGCGGAGGTCGGCTTCATCGCGATCGGTGTCACGATGCTCATGATCGGGGGCGAGTTCGACCTCTCCGTGGGCCAGAGCTTCGTAGCCGCGGCGATGACGTTTGCCGCTCTCTTCCAGCCCCTCGGCATCGCTCCGGCTCTTCTGATCTCTGTCGCACTCGGCGCCGGCATCGGCTTCCTCAACGGGCTCATAACGCTGGCGTTCGGCATCCCGTCGTTCATCACGACGCTCGGCACTTACTACGGGATCGCCGGCGTCGTACTCATGATCACTGGCGGTTCGCCGGTGAGCATCGCAGTTGTACCGCGGAGCTTCCACCTCTTCAGCGGCGGCATCGCCGGTTCTCAGGTCCAGTGGCAAGTCGTCTGGTGGTTCGGCTTCGCAGCGATCGCGGCGTTCGTGCTCCACAAGAGCGCTTTCGGCAACCATGTCTTCGCGGTGGGTGGGTCCAGGCAGGCCGCAGGCAACACGGGTGTGCGGGTCAATTGGACCAAGATGGCCTTGTTCATGATATGCGGGGCCACCGCGGCCTTTTCGGGCGTAGTCCTGTTCGCCCTGTACGGTGATGTCGAGGCGTCCGCTGGTTCCGGCCTGCAACTGCAGGCGATAGCGGCTGCCGTGATCGGCGGCACCGCACTTTTCGGGGGCGTCGGGACCATCTACGGCGGTGTGTTGGGGTCCTTCTTCCTCGGTGTGATCGACACCGGGCTGGTGCTCTCGGGAGCCTCGACCACTTACTACGAGTTCTTCGTCGGGATCGTCCTCATAGGTGCGGTGGTGCTCCAGGTAAAGATGGAGGGTTTCTCCACCGTTACGAAGCGCCTTGGCCTCAACCTGGCCTCGCTCGTCGAGCGCCGTAACCTTCCCGCGGCCGGTGGCGCAGAGCGAAGTAGAGCGCGCGGTGAGGGGCCCCTCCCTCAGGGCGCGGACAGGGTGCCGTCGGCGCGGCTGACGGGGGTTGGCGGTGACGAGGAGCCGCCTGCAGCGGAGCACGCCCCGGTTGAAGGCGTGCTCGGCGGTGACGGGCAGGCAGTGTTGGCCCCTGCTGCCGGCGCGTTGCCTGGCAAGACAGTGGCACCCGTGTTGGAGCTCCGCCATGTCACGATGAAGTTCGGGCCCGTAGTAGCAGTCGATGACGTCAGCTTCAGCATCAGCGGCGGCGAGATCCTCGCCCTCCTGGGCGACAACGGTGCCGGCAAGTCGACGATAGTGAAGATCGTCTCCGGCGTCTACCGGCCGACTTCCGGAGAGCTGTACTTCGATGGGCGACGCGTCGCGTTCAGGAGCTCCAAGGCCGCCCGCAAATCGGGTATCTCGACCGTTTACCAGGACCTGGCGCTGGTGGGCACGATGAACGTGTGGAGGAACTTCTTCCTCGGAGCCGAGCTGCGGAAGCGGTCGGTGCTCGACACGACGCGCATGCGCTGGGAGACTGCACGGGCCCTCACCGAGATCGGCCTCGCCAACCTGAGCTCGGTGGACCAGGGCGTGGGCACCCTCTCGGGCGGCGAAGGGCAAGCCTTGAGCATCGGCCGGGCGGTGTACTTCGAGAAAAAGCTCCTGCTCTTGGACGAGCCGACGGCGGCCCTGTCGGTGAAGGAGACGGACAACGTCTTCGAGTACACCAGGCGGGCCGCCGCGAGCGGTGTGGCGGTGCTTGTGATCATGCACAACACCCAGCAGGCGCTCGAGATCAGCAACCGGGTCGTCGTGATGCGCCACGGCAGGATTGCCGGGGAGTTTTCGCGCGCGGCCGGCAACTTCCCGAGCCAGGAGACCGTCAACGCCATGATCAGTGGCGTTATTTGACCTGATAGGCGAACGTCCCTGGAGGCAGCGCCGGCCAGGGCCTGGCTTCAGCTGACCTGGTAGGTGACGGTCAACGTCGCTCTCGCGATCACGTGGAAAGTGATGTTGAAGCCGAGCAACGCCGGCGAGCTGGCCGGCCCGACGTCGAGCTTGGCGCTGTCCAGCGCGTGGACGGCGAATATGTACCGGTGGGGCCGGTCCCCTTTGGGAGGCGCGGCGCCCATGTAGCCCACCGTCCCGCCGTCGTTGCGGAGCTGTACCGCCCCTGGTGGCAGGTGCTTGCCGCTCGCGTCGCCGGCGCCGCGCGGCAGCTCGGTGAGCGATGCCGGCAGGTTGGCGACGGCCCAGTGCCAAAAGCCGCTCCCGGTAGGTGCGTCGGGGTCGTAGCAGGTGAGCGCGAAGCCGGCTGTTTTGGCGGGGAAACCGGACCAGGAAAGCTGGGGGCTCTCGTTGCCGCCCCTCGCCGAGCCGGCGACATGGGCCTCCGGGAGCCGTTCTCCCTCCCTCAAGTCCTTGCTCGCCAGCGCGAAGCTGGCGACCTTGGGCAAAAGGTCGTACGGGTTGGGGCCGATCGGGCGTTCGAGCATATTTTGACCTCCTCGCTTGCTCAGGCCGTGGTTGCAGCTTTGGGTACGCTACGCTCTACCGGGCCCACATAGAGCTGAGTGGGCCGGCCGATCCTGCTACCTTCTGTCGCCATTTCCAACCAGTGGGCGACCCAGCCGGCGCTGCGGCCGACCACGAACAACGGGGTGAACATCTCGTCGGGGAAGCCGATGGCCCGGTAGATGATCCCCGAGTAGAAGTCGACGTTGGGGTAGAGGCGCCGGGATATGAAGTACTCGTCTGCGAGAGCGACCTCCTCCAGGCGGAGGGCGATCTCGAGCAGAGGGTCCGCCGGTGCGAGCTTTTCGACGAGGTCCAAGGCGACCTGGCGGATGACTTTGGCGCGAGCGTCGTAGTTTTTGTAGACGCGATGGCCGAAGCCCATTAGGCGGAACGGGTCCATCTTGTCCCGCGCCCGCTCGAGGAAATAACTGAGCGGCTTTCCCGAGTCCTTTATCTCTTGGAGCATGCGGATGACCGCCTGGTTGGCCCCGCCGTGTAAGGGCCCCCACAAGGCGTTGATGGCCGCCGAGACCCCCGAATAGAAGCTGGCGCCCGAGGACGCCACCAGGCGCAGGGTCGCAGTGGAGCAGTTGAGCTCGTGGTCGGCGTGCAAGATGAGCAGCGTGTTGAGCGCGCGCGCTGTCGCGTTGTCCGGCAGGTGGTCGCTCCCAGGGATCGTGAAGCAGAGCTGCAGCAGGTCCTCGGCGTAGTCGAGCGAGCGGTTGCTCCTGCCCCTCGGGAGGCCTCGCACCACCGACATCGCGTAGCCGGTGAAAATCGGAAGGGCCGACAGTAGGCGCACGCCGGCGGCTTCGACCTTCGCGCCCGGGTCGGCAGCGCTGTCCTCTTCCGCGTAGGCGGTCAGCGCCTCGGTCGCTGTCGCCAGCATTGCCATCGGGTGCATGCTCTCGGGGAACCAGTCGAAGAGCCGCTCTATGGCCACATGGGGGACAGCCTTGGGGGCTCTCACTTGGGCGACGAACTCCTCCGATTGCTGGCTCCCCGGCAGCTCCCCGTAGATGAGCAGGTACGCCACATCGAGGAAAGAGGCCGACATGGCGAGCTGCTCTACCGGGTAACCCCGGTAGTAGAGGCGGCCTGCCTCTCCGTCGACGAAGGTTATGGCCGACTGGTAGGCGGCGGTATTGGCGTAGCCGGGGTCGTACACGGCCAACCCGTGCGCGCCGATGCCCGATATGTCGACTGCACTGCGGCCGAGGGTGGGCCGCTCGACGGGCAACTCGATGTCCGTGCCTTCGTAGCGCAGCGTCGCCGCCCCTGCCGAGCCTTCCGGAACTCCCATTGCGAGGCCTCCTTACATCGCTTGCGGATTGTGCCAGCGTACTGTCGAGGGCTCCGAGCAGGCCACCTCGCCCGAGGCCCGTTATACTGGGCGCCCTGTGTACGCAGTGATCGAGACTGGTGGCAAGCAGGAGCGCGTCGAAGAAGGGCAGCGCTTGGCCGTGGAGCTGCTCGGCGCGGGCGCCGGCCAAGAGGTCAGCTTCTCGCCGCTCCTCGTCGTGGACGGCGACGGCGTGCTCGCCACGCCGGACGAGTTGGCGGGCGCCACGGTGAGCGCCCGGGTCGTCGGCGAGGAGAAGGGCAACAAAATCCATGGTTTCACCTACAAGCCCAAGGCCCGTCGCCGGCGTCGGTGGGGCCACCGCCAGCGCTACAGCACCATAGAGGTGACCTCGATCACACTGGCAAGGCTGGCCAAAGACGGGGCAGCTGTCCCCGGCGGTGCGCCAACAACAACTTCGAGCACGGAGGCTTAGAAAAGTGTCCAAGACCAAAGGCGGCGGGAGCACCCGCAACGGTCGTGACAGCGCAGCTCAGCGCCTGGGCGTCAAGGTTTTCGACGGGGGCCTGGTGAGCGCCGGCTCCATCATCGTCCGCCAGAGGGGCACCAGGTTCCACCCGGGCACTGGCGTGGGCCGGGGCGGCGATGACACGCTGTTCGCGCGGGTCGACGGGCGCGTCCGCTTCGCCCGCCGGCGGGGCCGGCGGCTGGTGGACGTCGAGCCTGCCGTCGCGTCCAGCAACTAGCTCGCGGGCTATAGCCCGCGCCCCGCCCCTCAATGTTCGTCGACGAGTGCCAGGTCCACCTGAAGGCAGGTGACGGGGGCGCGGGCGCGGTGTCGTTTCGCCGCGAGGCGCATGTCGCCCTGGGCGGGCCAGACGGCGGAGACGGGGGGAAAGGCGGCGACATCTGGCTGGTGGCTGACCGCAATGTCGCTTCGCTCCTCGGGTTCAAGGACCACCCCCACCGCCAGGCGGGTTCGGGTACCCACGGCCAGGGCAAGCGCCGGCACGGCCGTTCGGGCGCCGACCTCACGGTCCCGGTCCCGGAGGGCACGGTCGTGCGCGACATGGAGGGTTCGTTGCTCGCTGACCTCCCCGAGGCCGGCACCCGCTGGCTGGCGGCCCGGGGCGGCGAGGGCGGGCGGGGCAACGCCCGTTTCCTTTCCAATCATCGTCGTGCCCCCAGGTTCGCCGAGCAGGGAGAAATAGGGGAAGAACGCTGGCTCGGGCTCGAGCTCAAGTTGATGGCCGACGTCGCGCTCGTGGGCTTCCCCAACGCCGGCAAGTCCACGCTCATATCGCGGATCTCGGCCGCCAAGCCCAAGGTGGCCGCCTACCCCTTCACCACCTTGGAGCCCCATCTCGGGGTCGTCCGGGCCGGGGAGCCGGCCGGCGAGTTCGTCGTGGCCGACATACCCGGCCTGGTGGAGGGGGCGAGCGAGGGGAAGGGGCTCGGGCACAGGTTCCTGCGCCACATCGAGCGCTCCCGGGTGCTCGTGGTGCTCGTCGACCTCGGGCGCGACGCCGGTCGGCCGCCGGGCGAGCAGCTGCGTGTGCTACTGGAGGAGCTGCGCCGCTACCAACCCCAACTGGCCGACCGCCCCCGGCTTGTGGTCGCCTCGCGCGCCGACCTGGCCGACGAGGCCGAGCGCGAAGAAGCCGGGCTGCCGCCCGTCTCGGCGCTGACCGGGGAGGGCATCGCCTGGCTCGTTGGCCGCCTGGGCGAGCTGGTGACGGAGGCCCGAGCCCGTGAGCCGCGACCTCGGCGTGTCGTGGTGCACCGTCCCGTCCCGAGCGGCGTCGCCGTCGAGCGAGCGGCGGACGGTTGCCTCGTGGTGAGAGGGCACCAGGCCGAGAGGGCGGTCGCCCTTTCCGACCTGACCGACCCCGGCGCGCTCGCCTACGCGCAGGGACGGCTCCGCCGCCTCGGGGTGGACCGCGCCCTGGTGCGGGCGGGTGCTCGCGAGGGTGACCGGGTGCGGGTGGGGGGGTTCGAGTTCGAGTGGGAGCCGGACTAGTGGCTGGCGGGAACGGCCCCACGGTGGTGGTGAAAGTCGGCACCTCGTCGATCACCGACGGGGAGGGCCGGATCGTGGGCTCGGCGGTGGGGAAGCTGTGCTCGGAGGTGGCGGAGGTCAGGGCGGGGGGCAACCAGGTGGTAGTCGTGACGAGTGGCGCCATTGCTGCTGGGCTCCAGGTCCTGGAGCTCGCCAGGCCCAACGACCCCGCTGTGTTGCAGGCGGTCGCGGCCGTCGGCCAGAGCAGCCTGATGGGCCATTACGAGCGGGCCTTCGCCAGCCACGGGCTCGTCGCCGGCCAGGTCCTGCTCGCCCCGTTGGACTTCGTCAACAGAGCGCAGTACCTGCATGCCCGCCAGACCCTGCAGCTGCTGATGGGCCTCGGCGTGGTGCCCGTCGTCAACGAGAACGACGCCGTCGCCGACGACGAGATCCGCTTTGGGGACAACGACCGCCTCGCTGCACTGGTCGCCCACCTCGTTCACGCCGAGCTGCTCGTGCTGCTGACCGACGCCGCCGGCCTCCTTACCGCCGACCCGCGCCAAGACGGCGAGGCTTCATTGGTAGAGGAAGTGGCCGAGGTGGACCAGGTGCTGGCCATGGCCGGCGGGCCCGGGAGCGCTCGGGGGAGCGGGGGGATGGCCTCCAAGCTGGCCGCCGCCAAGATCGCCGCCTGGTCCGGCGTGGCCGTCGTGATCGCGTCGGCCGACCGCCCCCGGGTCCTACAGGACTCGGTGGCCGGCAAGGCCGGGGTGGGCACGTTCGTGAAGCCCCGCGCCGCCCGGCTCCCCGCCCGCAAGCTCTGGATCGCCTTCGCGCTGGCGCCGGCGGGAAGGGTAGTAGTGGACTCCGGCGCCGAGCGGGCCCTCATCGAGCGGGGGGTGTCGTTGCTGCCCGCCGGCGTGCACGAAGTCGTCGGGGACTTCCAGCCCGACGACGCCGTCGAGCTGGCCGGGCCAGGTGGGCGGGTCTTCGCCAAGGGCCTGGTCCGCCACAGCGCCAAGGACCTAGCGAGGTGGTCGGGATGGCAGAGCTCACGCCTGCCACCGGACGTGCCCCCGGAGGTCGTGCACCGAGACGACCTCGTTATCTTGCCCTGAACCGCAGCCGGGAACCGCAGCCGGGTCTCAGGATCCGACCTGGCAGAGCCCCCATGCCGTGTAGACGGGCGCAGGCACGGTCGGAGAGCACGAGCCGGGACGGAAAGAACCGAGGTAGGCCCAGCCCCGGCCCGGGGCCTTGTTGAAAACTGCGATGTAGCCGAACTGGGCGAGCATGGCCTTGCCCGCCGGCGTGGACGCCTGCGCTTCGGCCTGGGCGGTGGGCACGAAGCCCGAGATGGCCCAATAATTGCCTATGGCCGGTTGCTCTGCGTAGTACACGGAGCCGGGAAGGGTCGAGAGCACGTCCTCGGGACTTAGGCCGGCCCGGCCGGGGTCGGCGCTCACCCACATCTGGCGTAGCAGCGGGCCAAAGCCGGCCGGCACCGGGAGGTCGACAGCTGGACTGCTCGTCGCGCCGGCGCTCGTCGTCGGGGTCGTGCTGGCCGGGACGGAGCTCGGGGCGCCCGCCCCGGTGGTCGACGACCCCTTGGCCGCGGTCCTCGTGGTGGTGCTGCTCCCCGTGCCGGGCGTGTTGCCGAGGTGCGTTTTCTTCGCGGTGCCCGAAGTGCCAGATGCCCGACCTGCGGTCGAACCGGCCCTCGCCGAGCTGGCGGTCGCGCCGCTCGTGGCCGAGGAACGGCTGGGGCTGCGAGCCGGGGTGGAGGTGCCCTGGGGACCATGTGCCGCAGCTGGGTGGCTGTTGTGGGGCAACGAAGCGACCAGCAGCCCGGCCACCACTGCTAGCACCGCGACCCCGCCGGCAGCCAGGCCGAGCACGCCGGACCGCCGCCGGCGGGGGCCAGTACCGCCACCGGCACCCTCGCTCGGGATGGTAGGAGGGGGCGGCGGGACGTCCCGGCCAGGGTTAGTCGAGTCACTTGCTGTATGCCGTGGCTGGTACCCGCTCACCGCGACATTCTGTCTGATCGGGGCCCGCGACTCGCGGATGCTTGCCGATAGGTTGCTACCGAGGCTGCCCTCCTCGAAGCGGGTGAGCCGAAAGTGAAGCCACGAGATCTTTTCAGGAGGTAGCCGTGCAACTCGGAATGGTCGGCTTGGGGCGCATGGGCGCCAACATCGTGCGGCGTCTGATGAAGGCAGGGCACACATGCGTCGTCTACGACGTGAGCGCAGATGCGGTGAAGGCGCTCGTGGCAGAGGGTGCGACGGGCTGTTCGAGCCTCGAAGATTTCGTAGGGAAGCTGGAGGCACCGCGCGCGGCTTGGGTCATGGTGCCTGCCGGATATACAGGAGAGACCGTGGAAAAGCTGGGTGGGCTTTTGTCGAAGGGTGACATCGTCATCGACGGGGGCAATTCGCATTACCACGACGACATTTCACGGGCCGCGAAGCTGAAGGACAAGGGGGTGCACTTCGTGGACGTGGGTACGAGCGGTGGCGTCTGGGGCCTGGAGCGCGGGTATTGCCTCATGATCGGTGGCGAGGCCGATGTGGTCGCCCATTTGGAGCCCCTCTTCGAGGCGATCGCCCCTGGTGTTGCGGCGGCGTCCCGCACGCCCGGTCGCACCGGTGACCCGGCGCCCTCCGAGAAGGGGTACCTGCACTGCGGGCCCTCTGGCGCAGGGCATTTCGTGAAGATGGTGCACAACGGCATCGAGTACGGGGTCATGGCCTCCTACGCCGAGGGGTTGGGTGTGTTGGCGAAGGCCAACGTGGGCAAGCTGTCCGGGAGAGGCTTCGATGCCGAGAACACCCCGCTCGAGGACCCCGAGCACTACCAGTACGACATCGACCTCGGCGAGGTGGCCGAGGTGTGGAGGCGGGGCAGCGTGGTGGCGTCCTGGCTACTCGACCTCACTGCGCACGCCCTCCACGAGGACCCCAAGCTCGGAGGCTTCGAGGGCCGCGTCTCGGACTCGGGAGAGGGGCGCTGGACCATCAAAGCGGCGATCGACGAGGCGGTGCCCGCCCACGTCCTGACCGCCGCCCTCTACGAGCGCTTCAGTTCTCGGGGCGAAGCCGACTTCGCAGACCGGGTGCTGTCCGCAATGCGCAAGGAGTTCGGGGGCCACGCCGAGCAGCCGGGGCAAACCGGCTAACGGGACGGCTCTCCGCCGGCGCGTGCTCCGGCCTTACGCTTCGGCAAAGCTGACCGAGAGCGTGAGGTCGTCGGTGCCCCTCACGAGCGCGATTTGCGCGGTGCCGGCCGGTGCCGTGGCTTCGAGCGCCAGGGCGAGGTCCACGAGGGTGCTGGTGGGCCGGCCCGCGACCGAGACGATCAGGTCACCACGCCGGATGCCTGCTCGCGCCGCCGGCCCGTCTTCAGCCACTGCCTGGACGAGCAGGCCCTCTCGCTCCGGCAGCCCTACGGCCTGGCGGAGGCGGCGTGCCGCCCTGGCCGGGGCGAGCGCGACCCCGAGACGGGGGCGGCGGGGGACTTCGCCCCGGCTTAGGGCCTCCACCCGGCCTTTGAGTTCGGCGGTGACCGGAAGGGCCAGGTAGAAACCGTCTCCTTCGCGGTGAGTGTTGATGCCCACCAGGCGCCCGCTGACGTCGAGGAGGGGGCCGCCGGACGAACCGTGGGGCAGGGCGGCGCTGTGCTCGAGAGCGCCGGTCACGATGTGGCCACGCGGGCCGCCGAAGGGCACGTCGAGCCCGGAGACAAAGCCGACCCCAGCCCGCAAGGCCCGGCCGCGGGGCCGGGCGAGCCCGATGACCACGTTGCCGAGGGCGGGTGACTCGCCGGGCTCCAGGGCGAGCGCCGGGTGCCCCCCGGTTGGGACGGGCACCACGGCCAGGTCACCGTCCATGTCAACCCCAGCCGGGCTCGCCTCTTTAGTAGTGCCGTCCTCGAAGTGGACCTCGACTGTGTCCCTTACGTTGTGGGCGTTGGTCACAACTAGGCCCTCGGCCACTACGACCCCGCTGCCCGCGCGCCCGACCCCCACCACCGATGCCCCTGCCGCTGCTACTGCTCCGGCAACGGCCTCGGAAAACTCGACAGCCGGAGTGCTCATACCTGGTACCTCCCTTGGATAGTAACTTGCAAGTTGCAAGTTAGTTGATCCGAGGATGGAGCGGCGCAAGTTTTGGAGGAAGATGGTCGGGAGGAAGATGGTTGGGAGGAAGATGGTTGGGAGGAAGATGTGACGGTGAGCGAAGCGACGGGGCTCGACCTGGCCATGGCGCGGGTGGGGGACCGCTGGGCGCTGCTCATCGTGGACGCCCTGCTCGACGGCCCGAGGCGCTGGAAGGACCTCGAGGCTACGGTGCCCGGGCTGGCGCCCAACGTCTTGTCGGCTCGCTTGCGCCGGCTCGAGCGCGACGGCTTAATCGTGGCCGAGCCGTACTCGCATAAGCCTGTGCGCTACCAGTACAACGTGAGCGCTGTGGGGCGGGAGCTGGCCGGCGCATTGCGCCTGCTGGAGAGCTGGGGGGCGCGCGCCGCGGGCGAGGATGTCCTCGGCCCACGCCACTTCACCTGCGGTGGTCACCTCGAGGCCCGCTGGTACTGCCCCACCTGCCAGCAGGTCGTCGACCAGCCCGACGAGGAAGTGACCTGGCTCTGAGCGTGCAGCCAAAGCCACCCGTCCGTGCCCTCACTCTGGGCGTTGCAGCACCCCACCCGCTCGGAGAGCAAGAAGTCCGCCGGGCGGCGGAGATCATCGAGCGCGCGGGTGCCGCCTTCGCCGCCGAAGGCTACGAGGTCCAGACGCTGCGGCTGTCTACCAGGCCAGTTCTCGGCGACCTCGCCGGTTGGGGCCGCGAGGAGCTCGCCCAGTACGCCTGCGACCTCCAAGCGGCCCTCGACCGAGCCGGGGTGGGCTTCTGCTCGCTCGGGCCGGCGCCGGTGGGGGCGGCCCCCGAAGCGGCCGCGGCGCTGGTGGACATGCTCGCGCCTGGTGTGGTACCCCACGCTGGGCGCGGCAACCCGGCCCTCTCCGCTTCGGTCATGGTCTCCACACCAGAGCACGGCGTGCACGCGGGCGCCGCGCGTGCCGCCGCCGACGCGATGCTCGCCCTGGCGGAGCGGACCGACCAGGGCCTCGGCAACTTCAACTTTGCCGCGCTGGGTTGCGTCCCACCAGGCACGCCCTTTTTCCCGGCCGCGTACCACGCCGGCCCGACCTCCCTGACCGTCGCTTTGCAGGGCGCAGGCGTGGTGGCCGAAGCCCTCCAGGCGGGCGCCGAGCTCGGCGAGGTGGAAGGCAGGGTGAGGGCAAAGCTGGCGGAGGTCGCCGGCCCGGTAGTAGCGCTGGCCGAGCGGTCCGCCGGCGGGCTCGGTGCCTGTTTCGGCGGGGTCGACCTGTCGCCGGCTCCCGACGGCGACGACAGCATCGCAGGGGCGATCGAGCTTGCGGGCCACGGGCGCTTTGGCGCCCCCGGCACGCTGGCGCTGGCGGCCGCCGTCACTGCCGGAGTCCGTTCGACGGGGCTGCCGGGTTGCGGGTACTGCGGGCTCATGCTGCCGGTCATGGAGGACTCGGTGCTCGCCCGCCGGTGGGAGGAGGGCCTCGTCGGCATAGACCAGCTGCTGGCCTGGTCGGCTGTGTGCGGCACGGGCCTCGACACCGTACCCGTGCCTGGCGACTCCCCGCCCGAGGTGCTGGCGGAGGTCATTTGCGACATGGCCAGCCTGGCCGCCCGCCTCCAAAAGCCGTTGTCGGCCCGCTTGCTGCCCGTGCCGGGCAGGAGCGCCGGCGAGCGCAGCGACTTCAGCTCGCCGTACCTGGTCAACACCGTTATAAAGCCGCTCTCCCCGCCGGCGCGGTAGGTTCACCTACATGAAGTACACCCACCTCGGCCGTACAGGCCTTTCTGTAAGCCGTTTGTGCCTCGGCACCATGAACTTCGGCCCTCTCACCGACGAGCCGACGGCGTTCGCGATCATGGACCGCGCCCACGAGACCGGTGTCAACTTTTTCGACACCGCCAATGTCTACGGCCGGCGCCAGAGCCCACCCGGGCAGGTGGCCGGCAAGGACGAGTCGCACGCCGGGTGGACGGAGGAGATCGTGGGCCGGTGGTTTGCCCAGGGCGGTGGCCGGCGTGAGCGGACCGTTCTGGCCACCAAGGTCTACGGCAACATGAGCGACTGGCCCAACGAAGCCCGCCTGTCCGCTCTCAACATAAAGAGAGCTTGCGAGGCCTCGCTGCGCCGGCTCCAGACCGACTACATCGACCTTTACCAGATGCACCACATCGACCGGGACACCCCCTGGGACGAGATCTGGGAGGCGATGGAGGTCCTCCGCCACCAGGGCAAGATCCTCTACGTCGGTTCGTCCAACTTCGGTGGCTGGCACATAGCTCAGGCCCAAGAGCCCGCCAAGGCGCGCAATTTCCTTGGCCTCGTGAGCGAGCAATCGCTCTACAACTTGATCGTGCGCGACGTCGAGCGCGAAGTGCTGCCGGCTGCCGAGTTCTACGGGCTCGGCGTCATCCCCTGGTCGCCGCTCCAAGGCGGCCTCCTCGGGGGCGCGGCCCGCAAGACCCGTGAGGGCAAGCGCCGGGTCGAAGGCAGGTCGAAGGAGATGCTGGAGGCTAGGCGTGCCCAGGTCGAAAGCTACGAGGACTTCTGCGACGAGCTAGGCGCCGAGCCGGCAACCGTCGCGCTCGCCTGGTTGCTCACCCGACCGGCGGTGGCCGCGCCCATCATCGGGCCGAGGACGCCCGAACAGTTTGAAAGTGCGCTCGCCGCCGTTGACTTGGACCTGGACGACAAGTCCCTTGCCCGTCTGGACGAGATTTTCCCCGGTTACAAGACGGCGCCCGAAGACTACGCCTGGTAACGACCGCGAAAAAACAAGCCCTGGAGGAGCGGCGGCGAGCGCCGGTAGGCAACTTTCTACTTGGCGCCTGCTGCCGCGTCCCCCAGGTCGTCAGAATTGAGCTCGGCGCGCCCGTAACTAAGCTGCGAGGGCGATGAAGGCGGCGTCGTCGCTGGTAGTGGGGCTCGGTGCGCTCGAGGCTGCTGAGCGGGCGGCGGGAGAGGTGCTGGTCGGGCTCGGGGGCGTGCCCGACCTGGCCGTCCTGTTCGCCAGCAGCAACTACTGGGACGAAGCGGGGTCGCTGCTCGGCGAACTGCGCGCCGCGCTCGGTTCGGTGCCCCTCGTCGGTTGCGTGGCACAAGGCGTGATCGGCCGGGGCCGCGAGGTCGAGGACGAGCCCGCCGTCTCGTTGTGGGTGGCCAACGGTTTTGCGGCGCCGGTCGAGACCTTTGCCGTCGAGTACCTGGCTACGGCGAGCGGGGGTCTCTTCGCCGGCCACCGATTCGAGGCAGGAGGCGGACCGTACCTGGTCTTCAGTGACCCCTTCAGCCTTCCTTTAGAGGAGCTCCTCCTGCACTTGAACACCAACGTCCCGGGCGCCCTGGTCGCTGGCGGTGTGGCGAGCGGAGGGTTGCAGCGGCGGCGCTCGGAGCTGTTCTTGGACGGGGAGGTCCTCCACGAAGGGGCAATCGGGGCACACCTGCCCGGCGGCCAGGCCGACCTCTTGGTCTCCCAGGGGTGCCGGCCACTCGGCAACCCCTACACGGTGACCAAGGCGGACGGCCGCATGGTGGTCGAGGTCGGGGGTCGTCCAGCCTACGAACGGCTAGAGCGGCTGGTGGCTGACATCCCCGAAGCCGAACGCGCCCTGCTGGCGGGCGGAGGCCTGCTCCTCGGCGTCGCCATGGACGAGTACCGCGACCGGCAGGGCCGGGGCGATTTCTTGGCGCGCGGGGTGCTCGGGGTTGACCCTGAGACCGGTAGCGTCCTTGTGGCCGGTGAAGTCGAGGTGGGGCAGACGGTCCAGTTCCTGGCCCGGGATGCCGCCTCTGCCGAACAGGACCTCGGGGACGCCCTGGAGCGCGAGGTGGTCGCGCTGGCGGGCCGGGAGCCAGCCGGCGTATTGCTGTTCACGTGCAACGGGCGCGGCTCGCGCCTTTTCCCCACATCCGACCACGATGCCGGCATGGTCGCCAAGATCCTCGGCCCTGTCCCGACGGCCGGCTTCTTCGCGGCCGGCGAACTGGGCCCCGTCGGCGGCAAGAACTTCCTGCACGCCTTCAGCGCTTCGCTCGCCGTCTTGCGCTGAGACGAGGGCGCGGGCGCGGCGTTTGGCTCCTAGCGGAGGCTGGTCACGGTGCCTCGCCCTCGGCCAGGGCACTCTGGCTCAGGCGTTCTGCCAGCTTTTCCAAAGCCGGGATGGCTGCGAAAACTGCTCGGCGCTCGGGCTCTTCGAGTTGTTCTAGTAGACGGGCGAGGGCGCTCGAGCGTTCTGAACGGACGCGCTCGAGCAATTTGGCGGCTTTCTTGGTCGCCTCGACTCGCCGCGCCCTTTTGTCGTCCGGGTCGGCGCGCGTGTGCAGGAGCCCCGCCTCTTCGAGCTTGGGCACGAGGCGTGACACCATGGTCGGGTTGAGCCCGCAAAACGAGGCGAAGTCGGACATCCTGGCCGGCCCCCGTCGCGCCGCCACTACCAGCATGTCGACCTCGGTGGGGGTGAGCGTGCCAGCCGCGGCCGTCGGCCCGAGCCGCCGCGACATCTTGGACACGGCGATACGGAGCCGGGCAGCTTCGGTGGCCCCGGGCTCGCCGGCGCTAGGCAGTGCCGTGTTGCCGGTCGGCTCGGCCCCGGCTGTGCCTCTCACGCCACCAGCTTACTACTTGCTTGTCGGCAAGCATTCGATTTCGGGGAGGCGCCCGGCGCGCGGTAGGGCGGGGGCGTCAGTGGGCGACGAGCGGCTGGGGGGCCTCGGCACCGCCGGCCGCCTGGCCCTCGCGCCCGTCGGGGACGAGGTAGACAAGGGGGGCCATACAGGCCAGGAGCGCAGCCAGCACGAAGAACGACTTCCCCAAGGTGGCGGCCTCGTGGCCCGTGTGCGCGGCGAGGGAGGTGGCAAGGGCGATGCCGATGATCGCTCCACCTTGACGTGCGGCGCCTCGTAGGCCAGTTATGGCGCCGACGTCGTCGGGGGCCAACTCGATCGAAGCGTTGTTGGCGGCCGGCGCCGAGAGCCCGGTGCCGAGCCCGGTGAGGGTCGCGCCGGCGGCCAGCCACAGGTAGGGCGAGACCCAGAGCGGCGGCGAAGCGATCATGGCGAGGCCGCCGGCTATGAGCGCTATGCCGCCGATGATGGGCAACCGGTAGCCGGTGCGGTGGATGAGCCAGGAGGCCGAGACGGCGAGCAAGATCTCGCCAATGGCACGCGCAGTGAGCAGAGTGCCGGCCGAAAGAGGGGAGAGGCCGTAGCGGTCCTCCGAGAACAGCGGGACGAGCGACCCGAAGCCGATGGCACAGGCGCCCCACACCAGGTTGATGGCGTTGGTGGCCGCGAACGCGCGGCCCCGCAGCAGGTGGAGCGGGATAAGGGGGTCTTCGGAGCGAGCGCAATGGCGGAGGAACGCCCAGCCGCTCGCGACCGACAAGGCGAAGGGGAAGGCGAAGCCGGGGGAAGTGACCCCGGCACCGGGGTTGCCGAGGTCGGTCACTGCCATCATGATGCCGAGCACCGCGGCCCCCATGAGCAGCGCCCCGAGCACGTCAGGCCGCGCCGGGTGGCGCTCGGACTTGGGGAGGTAGTGCCAGGCCAGGAGGGTGAAGGCGGCGCCGATGGGCACGTTGACCAGGAACAGGCCCCGCCAGCTCCAGGTGGCGAGGACAACCCCGCCGGCTATGGGCCCGACCAACGCCCCGAGCGGGAAGATGCTAGAGAAAAGGCCTAGGGCCCGGTGGCGGTGCTCGCCGAAGGTGTCCATCACGATCCCGCTCGCGGAAGGCATGAAGGCTGCCCCGCCCGCCGCCTGGACAACTCGTAGGCCGATCAGCATGCCGATGTTGCTGGAGAGGCCGCACAATAAGGAGCTACCAGTGAACAAGACGGCGGCGACGAGGAACACCCGCTTGCGCCCAAAGGTGTCGGCAACTCTCCCGGCTATGGGCATCGCCACCACCAGCCCCAGCTGGTAGCCGGTCATGGCCCAGCTGGCCCAGTTGATGCTGGTACCCAGGGCATGCCGCAGCGTCGGCAGCCCGGTCGAGACGATCGTGCCGTCGAGCGACGACATGAAGAGGGCTATCGAGACGACTGCGAACAGCAACCACGGAGGCCGCCCGGGCCTCCCCGGCGGCTCCGTCTCGACGCTGCTCACCTTCACTGCCTCCTCGAGCGCCGGCGCGAACGGACCACCAATCGCGCTGGGCGCGGCGACCCGAAAGACCGGCGACGCTGCCTTGACACCGTCCCGGCTACAGGGTACCCGAAGGTGGGGCTGGGAGCAATCGTTTTTTCAGGGAAGGTCTCCCCAGAGCCGCTACGGCCAGGGTGGCCCCCGCCTCTTCGCCGGCGGGGTCACCTCTTCGCCAGCGGGTCGCCGGCCTTCCCTCGCGCCTCAGGCGGTCTTGGGGGGAGCTGTGGAGGAGCGCAGCACGAGCTCGGGCTTGGGTTCGCGGACCACTAGGTCCTGCGCGGGCTTGCCCCCGAGTTGGTCGATGAGCGAGCGCACGGCCTGGAGGCCAACTTGGTAGTAGGGCATCTTGACGGTGGTGAGCGCCGGCCAGGTGTGCTCCGCCACCCACTCGTCGTGGTAGGCGACCACCGAGATCTCCGAGGGGACGTCGACACCGGCCCGGCGCAGGGCGGTCAGGGCGCCGATCGCGCCGTTGACGTTGGCCACGACCACGCCGGTTGGCCGGGCGCCCGTGCCGAGGAGGCTCTCGATGGCGCGCTCGGCAGCCTCGGGGGTGTAGCCGAGCCGGCACACGAGGCTTTCGCGCCGGCGGAGGCCCGCCTCGTGGAGGGCGAGGGCGTACCCGTGCTCGCGCCGGCGGGCGATGTCGCTGTGGGGGACGCCCCCGATCAGCGCGATGCGCTTGTGGCCGAGTGCGATCAGGTGTTCGGTTGCCAACTTGGCGCCGGTGACGTCGTCGAGGACCACCGACCCCCGCCGCCCGGGGGTGCGTGACGTGACGAGCACCACCCTGGCGTCGTTGGCCACCAGGCTCTCCAGGGCCTGGTCAGAGAGGTCGTCGTGACGCTGCAGCACGAAGCCGTCGACGCGCCCTTCGCCCACCAGGCGCCGGAGCGTGTCGCTACCTGCCGTTATCGTGTCTGCCAGGCCGATCAGCACCGTGTAGTCGGCTTCCTCGGCTGCTTGCGTGGCGCCGGCAAGGAGGTCGGCGAAGAGGGGGCTGCTGACGTTGGGGGTGATGAGCGCGAGAGCCTTGGAACGTGCGAGCCGCAGTGCGCGCCCGGCGTAATTGGCCGTGTAGTTGAGCTCCTTGGCGACCTGGAGCACCCGCTGGCGGGTCTCCTCGCGGGCGCGGACAGTGGGGTCCCCGTTCAAGACGCGCGAGACGACCGAGACGGAAACACCCGCCTGCCGGGCGATCTCAGTCAGCTTGGCCATGGCACTTAGCGCGCTCCCTTCCTGGTGCTGCCGCCGGCAGGGCCTTCCGCCGGGTTGCCCGGCTCGTAGACGGCGTCCCTCCGAACTGTCGGGGGGCATGCAACCGGGGGAAGGCGGCCTGTCGTGGCACTAGCTACCCCTTCACGGACCCCGCGGTGAGCCCCGAGGAAACCGCTTTGCGGAAGATGATGACCAACGCGGCGATCGGCACCGTGGCCAGCACGCTGGCAGCAAAGTAAGCGCCGTAGGGCACCGTGAACTGAGCCCCGAAGGAGGCGATCCCTACCGGGATCGTCTTTTTCCCGAAGTCGAACGAGAGCGCCATCAAGAACTCGGTCCAAGCCGCTGTGAACGTGAAGACGCCCGCGGTGAAGATACCCGGTGTTACCTGGGGAACCATGATCTGTACCAGCGTCCGCACCGCCCCGGCGCCGTCGATGCGGGCGCTTTCCTCCATCGACCTCGAGATACCGAGGAAATAGTTGCGGAGGATCCAGATCGCGAACGGCAAGTTGAACGCCGTATATGGGAGTATCAGCGCCTGGTAGGTATTGAGCCAGCCGATGGTACGCATCGCGACGTACAAGGAAGGCACCACTGCGATCGTCGGGAAGACCGAGATCATGAGAAGGGAAACCATAACCGGGTACTTGCCCCGGACCGGCAGGCGCCCGAGAGAGTAGCCGGCCAGGATCCCGAGCGTGAGCACCAGGGCCGTCGAGCAAGTGGCTACGACGAACGAGTTCAAGATGAAACCGCCGAAGCCATCGCTGAACGCCTGGTTGTAGCTCGAGGTTGCAATGGGGATGGGGAAGAGCTGGGGCGGGCTCGCGCTCACGTTGCCCTGTGACTTGAAACTCGACGCCAGCATCCAATAAAGGGGCAGGAGCACAAAAAGGGCGATCACGACCGAGCCTACGGTCGGGATGTTGACCCAGCGTCTCCAGCCGTGTTGAAAACGCATACTCATTAGGCGGGCACCTCCTCGCTCCCGACCTGCTGCTTGAAGGCACGCAAGAATACAAGGCACATGATGACCACTATCACTGCAGTGCTTACGGCCACCGCAGCTCCCGGGCCGAAGTCGATGTTGGTGAACATCGTGTTGTAGGCGAGGATGGCGAGGGACTGGGTGGAGGTGCCCGGGCCACCGTTGGTGAGCACGTAGGGCAGGTCGAAAAGGCCGAAGGCTTGTAGGACGCGGAAGAGGACCGCGATGCCTATGGTCGGGCGGAGGAGGGGCAGTGTGATCCGCCAGAACGTCTTCCACCCAGAGGCCCCGTCCACCTCGGCGGCCTCGAAGAGCTCACGCGGGATCATGACGAGCCCTGCGAGGACGATTATGGTCACGAAGGGGGTCGTCTTCCAGGCGTCGGCGACCATGAGGGCCACCGTTGCCGAGAAGGGGGTGCCGAGGGCATTGGGCCATAGGCCGTTCAATATCCCGTAGCTCGCGTTGTAGATGTAGCTCCACAGCTCGGCCGAGATCACGGTTATGAGCGACCAGGGGATGAGCAAGAGGGCCATCATCAGGCCCCTTCCTGCGGTGAGGCGCTCGAGGACAAGGGCGAAGATCGTGCCGATCACCATCTCGACCGCGACCGTCACGACCGTGTACAAGGTGGTCCACCACAGGGCGTGGTGCCAGAGCCCTGCGGTCACCATCGTGTGGTAGTTGGAGAGGGTCGCGCCGCTGAAACTGAAGCCGGCGGACGTGACGTTGACCTTCTCGAACGACATGAAGATGGCGAAGAGTATGGGGGCGATCGTGACGATGCCGACGACCGCGAGTGCCGGAGCCGCAAACGTCCAGCCAAGGCGGGCATACTGGCGTTGGATCTGCTCACGGCGGATCTTGGGTGGGGCGGCGCGGCTGGGAGGGGCAACCACCTCACCAGGTGCCAACTCGGTAGATGCCAATTGCGCTCCTTCCTTGCGCAGGCTCTAGGCGCGGACCGTGCTGGTGGCCCTTCATGGGCCACCAGCCTTGCCGCGTGACTTAGCGTTACACTTTCAGCTTCGCATCTAGAGGGTTGTTGTTGTCACAGCCCGGTCGAGCTGCTGAGGGCCGCCTTTAGCTGGCTCGCCATCGCGTTTGCAGCCGCGCTCGGGCTCTTCGACCCTGCGATCGCAGAGTTGAAGTTGCTGTAGATCGCCTGTGAGATCCTCGGGTAGTTGGGGTTTTGTGCCGGCCTCGGGACCAGCTTGGTCTTCGAGAGCACAGCGAAGGGCGGGTTGAGCGCCTTGATCTTAGGGTTGGCCCTGACTGCGGCGTTGGTCGGTATCTCGGAGAACGGCGGGCGAGCCTCGATCGTCTGGGCTTCGGTGCCCGTGATGAACTTTATGAAGGTGAGGTCTGCCTTTATGTTCCTCGAGTGGGGGTTGATGTAAAGGTTCCAACCCCCGATGTTGGAGTAGCCCGGGTAGGGCTGGCCGGCGAAGGTGGGCAGTGGTGCCACACCGACCTTGCCGGCCGACTTCATGCCCTTGGTGTTGGCGACGCTCCACGCGTAGTCCCAGTTGCGAAGGAACGCCGCTTCGCCGTTTTGGAACGCGGCCATGGCTTGGGGCTCCTCGAAAGTGCTGACCGCTGCCGGCGACGCGCCAGAGGTGACAAGGCTGCGCACGAAGCTCAAGACCTTGGTGACCTTTCCGACGTTCAGCACCGACTTGGTGTCGGTCGAGTTGAGCACCTGCCCGCCTGTGTCGGCGTAGTACTCCATGAAGTCGCAGGTGCCGCCTTCATAGGACTGGCCTTCGAAGACGAAGCCGTACTTCACTTTGTGCTGCTTGACGAGGGTTGCCGCTTCGGACCGGAGCTGCTCCCAGGTCTTCGGCACGGACATGTGGTCGGCCGCGAGGAGGTCCTTTCTGTAATAGAGGAAGCCCTGGTCCTGGAAGAACGGCGCCCCGTAGACCTGCCCCTTGTAGCTCGCCCCGGCGACCAGGCCGGAGGCGAAGCGGTTGAAGAAGCTCTTCGGGAGGTACTTGGACAACGGCAGCGCCAGGGCGTGAGCGCCGAACTGGCCAGGCCAGATCACGTCGCCCATGAACACGTCGGGGGTCTTGGCACCACCCGAGATCGTCGTAACGAGGTCGGCGCGGTTGGTGTCGGTGTTGGTGGGGGCTGTCTCCAGCTTCACGTGGATGTTGGGGTTTTGTTTTGCGAAGGCGTTGATGAGCGTTTGGCGCAGGTCGGGCCCGCTCGTCGAGATCGGGCTCGCCCACCACGTGATCGTCGTGATGCTGGGAGCGTGGCGGGTGGCGGCCATGGCGCTCGGTGCTGCCACGACGCCGGCAATGGTCAGGGCGGCAGCGAGGGTGCCGACGGCTCCGCCGGCCTTCACGCGGCGCGGGCGTGCGTGGGCTGCCCGGCCCTCCTGGATTGTCCTCTTCATTGCTGTGTTTCTCCTTTCTTTTTCTTTATTGTTGCGAGCCGCTCGTGCCCGTCTGGGCGTGGTCCGGGCGGTCTCTCTAGGGGGTCATGGCCATTGGCGAGTGCCGGCCGGCGGAGCCGCGCCGCGCTCAGGGCGGCACCGGCAGTCCCGGTGGCCCGGAGGGTGCGAGACTTGTGCGCGTTGTGCGCGTTGTGCGCCTTGTTGCGAGGCGCGGCCGTGGTGGCGCGAATTACGAGTCGTGTGGAGGCGCCGAGGCGGGCCGGCTTGGTGCCGTTGGCTTGGGCTCGTCGCACCAGGTGGTCGGCTATGACGCGGCCCTGCTCGGCCACGTCCTGGGCGACGGTGGTCAAGCCGAAATAAGAGGCCATCGGGTGGTCGTCGAAGCCGACCACGGACACGTCGTCGGGCACTCGCAGGCCGACCCTGTCCAGCACCCGCAGGGCTCCAAAAGCCATTTCGTCGCACTCGGCAAAAATGGCGGTGGGCAACTCGGCGCGCCCCAGCAACTGGACGGTCGCTTCTTCACCCCCCTCTACCGTGAAAGCACCTTGCGCCTCGAGTTCGGGACCGGTGGGGAGGCCCGCCGCCCCGAGGGCGGCCAGGTAGCCGGCATGGCGCTGCGGGGGGACGGTGAAGTGCATGGGCTCTCGGGGGTCGCCGGCGATAAGGGCGATGCGCTCGTGGCCGAGGTTGATGAGGTGCTGGACGGCGGTACGCGCACTGGCCACGTCGTCTATGCAGACGCTCGAGAAGCCTTCGACCAGGGTCCCCACCATGCACACCGGCACGTCGAGGGAGCGGAGGGCAGAAACCTCTGGTTCGGTGAGGGCCAAGGTGGCGATCAGCACTCCATCGACCCGTTTGCGCAAGATGCCCGAAGAGAAGTACCTCTTGCGCATCTCGAGGTCGCCTATGTGGTAGAGCAGGAGGTCGAGGCCTGCTTGCCTTATCACCGCCTCGGCGCCTCCCAGGAGCTCGGCGAAAAACCACCTGGTCAGATAGGGCATCACTACGGCGATCGTGCCTGTCCGCCCGGTGGCCAGGCGGTAGGCCGCCGGCGACACCGTGTAACCGAGCTGGTCGGCTGCGGCCCGGATCCTTTCGGTGGTACCTGCAGATACACCGCCCATGCCCCGAAGCGAGCGCGACACGCTCGACGGCGAGACACCAGCCAAGCCGGCAACGTCCTTTATGGTCGTTTTGCTCATCCCCCTGCCCCTGCCGGCTCGGCGGCCGGCGAGGCGGATAGTAGCCCCGCGCCTCGGGCAACGCAAGCGGTTGCGCTCAACGGCCCTCGCTATCGCCGGCGCCAGACAAGTCCTCCACTATTGCCACTACCCAAACGGTTGGGTTCACTCACCTCCCATTAGCGACGTTACCTCCTCCCCGCCCTAATGGCTCGTCAACCCGAGGGCGTGTCGCTTCGGTGGTTGTTGCCTGGCCGCCATCGCCAGCCCGGTCAGGATCCCTCGGTTGGGGTACAACGCTGGCAGCCTCGCCGCTCGCTACCGCCGGCACTCCGGGGGTGTCGGTCGTTACCGCCGGCACCTCGCCGGTGCGGGCCCTTACCGCCGGCACCTCGCCTGTGCCGAGCCCAAGCCGCCATTCCCCGGTGTCCTCACCGAAGCGGGGAGTGGGTGCCTCCGCCGGCACCGTGAGCAGCTGCTCTGGGACGGACGGTAGTACATGTGCGAAATAGTCGCGCGCCGCCGCCGTTGTTCCCACATCGCGACCTGCCGCTTCCGAGAGGAACCAGCGGTGCTCGAGTACCTCGTGGAAGATTTCCGCCGGCGGCAGGCGGGTCGCAAGCTCTGGGGGCATGAGCCTCATGACCTTGTCGTAGACTTCGTGCAGCCACCGGCTTGCGGCGACCATCATGGGGATCCGTTTGCCCGTCTCTTTCTCGAGGTGGCCCCGGAAGCCGGCGATGTCGTTCAAGAGGCGGCGAGCCTGGTTTTCCTGTGCGTCGAGGCCCGTCAGGGTCCGCAGGGTGAGCCGGTCGTGGCCAGGTTCGGCCACCCGGGTGCGGATGTGTAAGCGGTAACCCCCGTCAGCGCTCACGAGCTCGACCTCGTCGGCATCGAAGCCGAGCTCGTTGAGCTTGCGAAGGCGCTCGGAGATCTTGTAGCGCTGCTCTTCGGGCCGGATCACGACGTCCTCCGACAAGGTGGACCACAAGCGGCGGTAGCGCTTCGGGATCTCCTCGGCGAGGTCCAGCGGTTCCACGTCGGGCGGGAGCAGTCCGGCGGCCTGCAGGTCGAGGAGCTCGCCACCGACCCTTTCGAAGGCTACTTCGACGTCGTATTCACGCTGGCCGTTGCTGAGCGGCGAGTGCAGCTCGGTCGTCTCTGCGTCCACGAAGATGGCCTGGAAGGCGCCCGCATCGAGACGGAAGAGCGTGTTGGACAGCGAGCAGTCACCCCAGAAGAACCCGGCCAGGTGCAACCGGACCAAGAGCTCGACGAGCGCGTCGAGGAGCCGGTCGGTAGGACGGGGCCGGTGCGGGTCGGAGTACAGGGCCCGGTACGTGGTCGAGTACTCGAGGTAGTGAGTGCAAAGGACGGCGTCGAGCTGCACAGCTTCGTAGGCGCCCCGGTCGACCACGATCCCGAGCGGCTCGACGGCAGGTATGCCGAGCTCGCTCAGCTTGCGGAGCATCGTGTACTCCCGGCGGGCGAGGACCTCATGCATCTCCTTCAGGGCATAGAGGCGCGCGCCGTCGGCGACGAAACGCACCACATGCCTGGAGGTACCCCGGTGGCGGATCTCCACCAGCCGCTCGTCCTGCCACTCCTCGAGCGGCAGGTGCCACGGGAGCGTGAGCAGGCCCGAGGCGATGTCCGCCGGCGGCCGGAAGACGTACCTCATAGGGTTACGGTCTAGTACGCAGGGAGCACTTGCCGAGCGATTGGCTCTCGGGCACGGCCGCGTCGGCCTCGGCCACGTCGGCCTCGGCCGCGTCGGCCTCGGCCACGTCGGCCCCGCCTTCGGCTGGCCTTGGCTCGGTAGGCTCGGGCGCCATGGCAAAGCTCCCTTCCTGGCTGCCGACCTCCGCCCTCGCCGCCGCCGGCCTGGCCGGTGGGTTCGCGGTTGCGAACAAGACCCACAAACGGCCTCTCGGAGGTGCCGTGTGGCTGGCCGCCGGCGCCTTGTGCTTCCCGAAGTGGCTTCGCACCGGGGCCCTGCCCGCCGGCGTGCTGTCGGCGTCTTATGCCGGCGCCCTTGGGTGTTCCCACCCGCTGGCGAAGAAGGTGGGAGCCTGGCCGGCGGTCGCCCTCGTGAGCGCCGGAATGGCCGCCCTGGCGTGGGCGCTGGCCGACCGGCGGTAGGTCAGCTCCGGTCCAGGATGCGCTGCCAGGCCCGTTCGAGGCCGAGGACGAGCGAGCCGTCGACGACGGCCTCGTGGCCGAGGGCTGAGACCCGCACGTCGGGCAGGAACGGCACCAAGTGGGCGAGTTGGGCAGCCACGGCTTCGGCGAAGCCAGGAGCTTGGCCTATGCCACCGCCAAGGACCACCAACTCCGGGTCGACGACGGCGACGACCGAAGACACAGCTCGTGCGATGAGCCATGCCTCGCGCTCGACGACTGCAGTGGCCGCCTTGGCGCCGCGAGCAGCTGCAGCGAAGACCTCGCGCGCCGACGCCGACGGGCGCATCCCTTGGCTCTTGGCGGCCTTCACGACGGCCGAGGCGGACGCGGCGGCTTCGAGCAGCCCGTGCCGGCGGGCCTCGGTGGACGTGACCTCGACGTCGCCAATCGGTAGGTAGGCAATCTCGCCGGCAGCCCCGTGGGCGCCCCGGTGCAACCGGCCGTCGATCACGAGCCCCATGCCGATGCCCGTACCGACCGAGACAAAGCAGAAACTCGCCACTTTGCGCCCATGGCCCATGTCGCGTTCAGCGAGGGCCGCCAGGTCGATGTCATTTTCGACGATGGTGGTGGGGCCAAGGGAGCGCTCGAGGTCCACGAGGATCTTGGGGTTTTCCCAACCGGGGACGTTAGCCGCCATGGTCAGGGCCCCACGGGCACGGTCGTACACGCCGGGGCTGCCGATCACGACCTGGGTCACCCGGCTGCGGGTCACGCCGGCGGCGGAGGCGAGCTCGTCGGCGAGCGCGATCAGTTCGGCAACCCGCACCTTCGCACTGGCGGCGTGGGCTGGGCGGGAGAGCCGGGCCAATACCGTGCCGCCTACGTCTGCCAAGGCACCCCGCAAGTACTCGCGACCCACGTCGAGGCCGAGCACATAACCGGCGTCGGGCCTTACCTCGTAGAGGACTGCCGCCGGGCCGCGGGACCCGGTCCGCAGTCCGGCCAACTCGAGGAGCCCATCCTGCTCCAGGTTGGCGAGCGCCAGGGCGACCGTGGGCTTGGACAGGCCTGACGCTCGGGCGAGCTCTGCCCTCGACACCGGCCCTACCGCCCTGATGTGCTCCAGTAGCAGCCTCTCATTGATGGCCCGCATGAGCTGTGGGCGCCCCACTTTGCCGGCGATTGCCCCGTTGCCCGCGCCGAGAGGCAGGCTGTCAGCGGGTTCGTGGTCCTCGCCGTTACCTCGGTGACCTGCCTCGCCGAACGTGGCGCGGCGGCCGGGCCTCCCTCGAAAGGCGGGGACTCGAGACGCGCCGGCGTCAACAGGCTCAACTTGGCTCGTGGGTGGCAGGCCAGCTCTCGCGCCCTTAGCCATATCGGTCACACGACGTCGCGCTTTGTAGCCCCGTGAGCGTTCTGCCTGTCCGGCTGACTTGCCAGCCCTGCATCGAATAGGATACCTTACTATCTATTGCGCCCTCCAGGTGCTCGGGCACAACGTTCGGGAAGGTCGTGATGAAGGAAGCCAGGGCCGTCCTCGGAATGGACATCGGCGGCACCAAGATCGCGCTCGCAGTCTGTGACCTGGACGGGCACTGCGTGGCACAAGAAGAGGTGGCCACGCGACCGGAGGAGGGTGGGCCGATGGTCTTGGCGCGCGCTATCTCGGCTGGGCGTGCCCTCCTCGCCGGGGTCGAGGGGGATTACCAGCTCGCCGCCATAGGCATTTCTACGATCGGGGTGCCCCTCGATAGCGGCGTCGAACTGGCTCCGGCCATCCCGGGATGGGAAGGTGTCGCACTCGCTCGCTCTGTTGGTGCCGCCTTCGGCGTACCCGTGAAGGCGGCTACCGACGTCAAGGCCGCGGCTGCGGCCGAAGCCCGCTCGGGTGCTCTCGCCGGGTCGGACCCGGCCATCTACCTCAACCTCGGGACGGGGCTTGCCGCGGCGATCGTCGTAGGCGGTCGCGTGGTAGAAGGGGCTCACGGCGCCGCCGGGGAAATCGGCTACAACGTCATGGACGCCACGCATGTTGGGCTCGGGATAGGTGCTCGGCCAATGCTGGAGGACACCGTGAGCGGCATGGCCCTAGCAGTCAACGGCTCTCGCGCCTTTGGTTACACCGTGAACGCCGGCCAGGTTTTCGAAGCTGCCAAGGTCGATCCCGAGTTCGATGCTATGGTCGGCCACATGCTCGCCGTCCTCGGCCCGCACCTGGTCAACTTGACCATTGCGCTCGACCCGGCCCGGATTGCCGTCGGTGGCGGGATGGTGCGGTCATGGGGACGTCTTCAGGGGCCACTCGAGCGGGCGCTCAAATCCGACGTCCCGTACCCCCCTGAGCTCGTGCTAGCCGCCTACCCGTTCAATGCCCCGCTCGTGGGCGCGCTTTTTCTTGCTACCGAGGCAGCGGGAGCGAGCTTAGCGAAGGGCCCAGTTCTCGCCCGTCACATGCCAAGACAGGAAAGACAGGATGCAAAATAGTGTTTCTCAGGGTTACTGTTTTCTGGCCCATGACCTACTCGATAGAGACTCAAAGACAGAAAGAGAGAGGATAAACTAGACATGAAACAAACCCACAAGTTGGTCTCGCTCCTGACCGCCGGTCTCGTCTTTTCGGGCTTGGCTGCCGGTGGGGGCTTGCAAGCGGCCTCGGCGTCGCCCCACCCGTTGCAGGCAAGCGCCGCCTCAGGTGCGTCCCTTACGTTGGACAACGAGATCGGCGGTACCTGGACGTGCGGGTTCAGCCCCTTCAACACCGGCAACATCGGCAACGGGATCACCTTCGGGGAGGTGTACGAGGAGCTCGTCTATGTCAACACCCTAAAGAGCGGTGCCACCACACCGTGGCTCGCGACCGCGTACGCCTGGTCCAACGGGAACAAAACCCTCACGTTCACGATCCGTCAAGGTGTCAAGTGGTCCGACGGCCAGCCCTTCAGCGCGAAGGACGTCCTGTTCACTTTTGACCTGCTGAAGAAGTTCCCGGCGCTCGACCTCAACTCGGTCTGGTCGGTGCTGTCGAGCGTCAGCTTGAAGGGGGCCAACCAGGTCGTCTTCCAGTTCAAGACCGAAGCGGTGCCGTACTTCTACTACATCGCGGACCAGGTCCCGATCGTGCCCGAGCACATCTGGTCCAAGATCAAAAACCCCGTCACCTACCTCGACGCCAACCCGGTCGGCACCGGCCCTTACGAGATGCAGAAATGCACGCCCGAGAACATCGTTTACCAGAAGAACCCCAATTACTGGCAGAAGGGGCTGCCCAAGTTCGAGACGGTCTATTACCCTGCCTTTACCTCCAACACCCCAGCCAACCTGCAACTGGCAACGGGGCAGGCCCAGTGGGGCAGCCAGTTTATCCCCAACATCAAGGGCTTCTACCTCTCGAAGAGCCCAAATTACCACTACTGGTTCCCACCCGTAGCCAACGTGTCCGTCTTCATAAACCTGAAGAACCCGGTGCTCCAAAACCTGGCCGTACGCAGGGCGATCGCATATGCCATCAACCGTCCCTTGGTCTCCAAGATCGGCGAGTACGGCTACGAGCCGCCCAGCAACCAGACGGGCATCGTCACGCCCACCTTCTCCAGCTGGCTCGACAAGAGCTTGGCCAACAAGTACGGCTACAGCTACAACCCCGCCAAGGCGAAGTCGATATTGGAGAAGGCCGGGTTCAAAATGGTGGGTGGCGTGATGCGAAAGGGTAGCCAGAAGCTTTCCTTCACCTTCCTCAACAACGGAGGCTTCTCGGACTGGGTCGCGGCCGGCTCCGTCATCCAGCAAGACCTGAAGGCCGTCGGCATAAAGGTCACGCCAGTGAACCTGTCCGCGACGACTTATCAAACCAAGCTGTACACGGGCAATTACGAGCTGGCCTACGGCAGTGAGACCGGCGGGCCCGGTCCCTATTACGAGCTTCGCCAGTGGCTCTACTCGGCCAACACTGCCCCTATAGGCAAGGTGGCGTCTACCAACTATGAGCGCTATTCGAGCTCGGCGACCGACGCGCTGCTCAACTCCTACGCGGCGACGACCAGCGTGGCGGCTCAGCACAACATCATCAACCAACTCGAAAAGGTGATGCTCTCCAACGTGCCCGTCGTCCCGGTGACCGAAGAGGTGTCGTGGTACCAGTACGACACCGGCAAGGTTGGGGGCTGGGTCACTCCGTCCAACCCCTACGCACTGCCTGCCATCTACAACTACCCCGACATGGGTGTCGTGCTGACGCACCTGTACCCCAAGGGCTAGGCGGCGCGACCGTAACTATGGTGGAGGCGCGGGAATGAGGTTCGTGCTACGACGGCTGGGGTTTTTCGTCGTCACGTTGTGGGCGGCGATAAGCCTCAACTTCCTCATCCCGCGCCTCATGCCGGGCAACCCGGCCCTTGCCATGATGGCCTCGTTCAGGGGACGCGTGACCGGCCAGGCCTTGAAGGCCCTGGAGATCGCATTCGGCGTCAACACCCACGCCAGCCTCGTCTCGGAGTACTTCCAGTACTTCGGGGACGTCTTCACCGGCCATTTCGGCCTCTCCATCACCTTCTTCCCCCAAACGGTCAGCCACGAGGTGATCCAGGCGCTGCCTTGGACGCTCGGCCTGGTCGGGGTCACAACGGTGCTGGCTTTCGTGCTCGGCACCCTGATCGGCTTGGTGGCCGGGTGGCGACGGGGCGGGAAACTGGACAGCGTCCTGCCACCCGTGTTCGTCGTGACGTCCGCCTTCCCGTACTTCTGGGTCGGCTTGGTAGCCGTCTATGTGTTCGCCTTGAAGCTGGGGTGGTTCCCTGTAAGCGGCGGCTATGCCACCAACGACCAGATCGCTTTCACCTGGCACTTCATCGGGGACGTGCTCCGGCACTCCATCCTGCCCGCCTGTACGCTCCTCGTCACGGCCATCGGCGGCTGGATCCTGACCATGAGGAACACCGTGATAACGGTGCTCGCCGAGGACTATGTGCGCATGGCCCGGGCCAAGGGCCTCCGGCCGTGGACGGTGATGTGGGGCTATGCCGGCCGCAACGCGATCCTCCCCAACCTGACGGGCTTCGCCATGTCGCTCGGTTTCGTGGTCAGCGGCGCCATCTTGGTCGAGTACGTGTTCAACTACCCCGGCGTGGGCTGGATGCTGCTCCAATCGGTCGAAAACGAGGACTACGGCCTCATGCAGGCGCTCTTCTTGTTGATCACCGTGGCGGTCCTGCTGGCCATACTCCTGTCGGACGTGCTCACCGCCCTCCTCGACCCCCGCACACGCGAGTTGCGCTGATGACCACCCTCACCAGCATGACCGTGGCCGGAGGGGCCACGGGGGCGCCGAGCCCCCAGCGGCGGCGTGGGGGAAAGTTCTGGCGAGCTGTGAGGCACAACCGCAAGGCAACCGCCGGCGTCATATTGTTGTTGTTCTTCCTCGTCTTGGCCATCTTCCCCGGGCAGATCGCCCCTTACAGCGGGACGGCGGAGATATTCCAGCCCGGCCTCGGCCCGTCGGGCGCGCACTGGTTTGGGACGACCGCCTACGGCCAGGACGTCCTGTCGCAATTGATCTGGGGCACCAGGCAGTCCCTGATAATTGCGTTCGCGGTGGGTGCCCTGGCCACCTGCATCGCGGTCATCGTCGGGGTATCCGCTGCTTATTTGCGGGGCGCCTGGGACGGCGTGCTCTCGCTTGTGACCGACGTGCTCCTCGTCATCCCCGTCTTCCCTCTGATCATCGTGATAGCCGCTTACTTGAAGAGCGCAGGCACGGTCATGATGATCATCGTCCTCGGCGCGCTGGGCTGGTCGTACGGCGCTCGGCAGCTGCGCTCACAGGCGCTGTCTCTGCGCGACCGCGACTTCCTAGAGGCGGCCCGGGTCCGGGGCGAGCGGAGGGGCTACGCGATCGTCATGGAGATCCTGCCCACCATGACTTCGCTCATCGTGGCCAGTTTCCTCGGTACCGCCGTGTACGCGGTCCTTACCGCGGCCGCCCTGCAGTTCGTGGGCCTCGGCAACCCCAACATGCAGAGCTGGGGCACGATGCTCTACTGGGCCGAGAACAACGAAGCCCTCGGCGCTGGCATGCCGTTGTGGGCCCTCATGCCCGGTGTGTGCGTGGCCTTGCTCGGTGCGGCGCTCGCACTGTTGAACTACGCCTTCGACGAGATCTCCAACCCCGCCCTGCGCCCGGTCCGCGTCCGGGCGCAACGGGCGCGACGGCTGGCGCCGAGGCCGGGGAACCCGGGCCGCGACCAACGTGAGGGGCCTCCGCTCCCCACGCCGGCACCGCCATCCGGGCGGCCACCAGGAGCGGCAGACGAGGACGGTCCTCGGGGCCGACCGCTGCTTTCGGTCCGCCAGCTCTCGGTCGCCTACGCCACCGACTCCGGCCTCGTCCGGGCGGTGGATGGAGTGGACCTGGACTTGGTGCCCGGGGAGTTCCTGGCCATCGTCGGCGAGAGCGGCTGTGGCAAGTCGACCCTGCTTTTCGCCTTGGCCCGCTTGCTCAACCCGCCGGCGACGATCACCGGCGGGACCATTGACTTCAAGGGCCACAACATGGTGGACATGACCGAAAAACGGCTCCGTTACGTGCGTTGGCAGGAGTACTCGGTCGTGATGCAGAGCGCCATGAACGCCCTCAACCCTGTCATGACCGTGGCCCAGCAGATGGCCGACGTCTGCCGGGCGCATACGGAAATGACGAGCGCGGAGATCGAACAGCGTTCGCGCGAGGTCCTTAGGCTCGTTTCGATCGACCCCGTCCACTTGAACAGCTATCCCCACCAGCTCTCGGGTGGTATGCGCCAGCGAGCCATGATCGCCATGGCGCTGCTTTTCAGGCCGGACCTGGTGATCATGGACGAGCCGACCTCGGCCCTGGACGTGGTTGCCCAGCGGTCGCTCATGGTCCAGGTGAAGGAGCTGCAAAAGCAGCTCGGTTTCGCCGTCATCTTCGTTACCCACGACATGTCGCTCGTGAGCCATTTCGCCGACCGGCTGATGGTCATGTACGCGGGCGAGGTAGCCGAACTAGGGCCGACGGTAGACCTTTTCGCCAAACCGCTCCACCCGTACGCGCGCGGCCTCATAGAAGCCTTCCCCTCGATAAGAGGGCCGAAGGTCGTCCTCTCGGGGATAACTGGCTACCCGCCCGACCTCGTGAGCCCACCGAGCGGCTGCCGCTTCCACCCAAGGTGCGCCTGGGCCATGCCAGAATGCTCGGTGGAGCAACCGGGTTTGTACCGGCGGGGCTCGACAACGGTCAGGTGCTTGCTCTACAAGGACGCGAGCTATGAAGGCTTGGGCAGAAAAGAGGAGCTCAACAGGCCAAGCCGGCCGGCTACGGCCGAGGCGCCGGCCCCAGTCGGCGGGGCGGGCACGGCGGGCACCCACCGTCCGGCAGCCGACAATGGCGCCGGAGCGCCACTCGTCCAGACCAGTTCGCTCACCCGGCATTTCCGCATCGGTGGGCTCCTTACCGGCCACACCCTTCATGCCGTGGAAGACGTCGAGCTAGTCATCGGGAGGAAGGAGATAGTCGCCCTGGTGGGGGAGAGCGGTAGCGGCAAGAGCACTGTGGCCCGCCTGCTGGCCAAGGTCTACCCTCCGACCGCGGGCCAGATCCTGTTCGAAGGGGTCCCCGTGGGCCAGCTGAGGCGCAGGGGTTCGGTACTTGCCTACCGCAGCCAGGTCCCCATGGTTTTCCAGGACCCTTTCAGCTCGATGAACCCCGTCTTCCGGGCGGGGCACGGGGTCCTCCGGGCCATGAAGCTCCACCGCCGGGAGCTCGACAAAAACGGCCGCCATGCCGAGGCGGTAAGGGTCATGGAAGCGGTCGGGCTGGTACCTGCAGAGATGATGCTGGCGAAATACCCCTACGAGATGAGCGGCGGCCAGCGCCAGCGCGTTGGGTTCGCCCAGGCCCTGGCTTTGCGGCCCAAGTTGATCATCGCCGATGAGCCTGTGTCGATGCTGGACGTGTCGATCCGGGTCGGCCTGCTCAACCTGATGACCAAATTGCGCGAAGAAGAGGGGGTCTCTTTCCTTTACATAACTCACGATATTGCGAGTGCTCGTTACGTGGCCGACCGGGTCCTCGTAATGTACGCCGGGCGCATCGTCGAACAGGGGCCGACCGAACAGGTACTGGCAGATCCCAGGCACCCGTATACGAAACTGCTGCTCCGGGCGGCGCCGGACCCTCGTGCTCCCCTCGACCTGTCAGAGGCGGCAGATGCCGGCGAGCCCCCGAAGGTAGTTGACCCCAAGCCAGGCTGCGCCTTCGCACCCCGCTGCCCGGTGGCGGTCGAGCAGTGCCACCATGTCACGCCGGCCCTGGGCGAAGTAGCGCCCTTGCAGTTGGCCGCGTGCCATGTGGCCCAAATGGAAGCGGCCTCTCTCGTCGGGCAACGCGCGTCCGAGCAGGCACCACCGGAAGCCCCGGCCCCCATCGCGTCTCCCGGCGGCGGGCAGCAAGCCGCCACACGCCCATTGCCCTGAAGTGACGTCGTCTAGATCAGTGGAGCCGTCCAGAGGGTCGGGAGGACGTCTCGACTTGCTCAGCTTCGGCTCGGTGTTCTTGGAGATCGCCTTCGGCCATACCGACCAGTTGCCCCGGCCGGGTGAGGAGATATACATAGACTCCTTCGCTTTTTCCTGCGGGGGAGGGGCAGTCACGTCGGCGGTGGCGGCCAGCCGGGCCGGCGCTTCCGCCGGCTTGGCCACGGTACTCGGTGACGACCTTGGGTCCCGCCTCGCGGAGCGGCTGTGCCTGGCTGAAGGTGTGGACTTCTCGCTGTCACGACGGGTGGAGGGGGCGGTTGCAGGCATCACGGTCGTGCTCAACTACGACGGCGACCGGGCCTTCATCAGCCACATGCCCCACCGCTCCGCTGGCGAGGGGCCAGAACCCAAGCGCTGGGCCGAGATCCTCGACCAGGTCCGGCCGTCCTGGGCGTACCTGCACGCCAGCCCTGACGTGCTGGGAGTGCTGCGAAAAGCTCGTGAGGTCGGGACGAAAGTCGCCCTCGACGTCACCTTGGAGGAGATCGAGGCGTTCCCCGAGGCGGTCATCGAATGTGCTCGGCTGGCCGCGCTGTTCCTGTCCAACGAGGAGGAGCTGCGGCGTATCACGGGCTCGGTGGACTTCGATGAGGCGCTCGGGACGGCTGCCTCCTGGTGCCCCCTCGTAGTGGCGAAGCGCGGTCGCGACGGCGCGACGGTCGCCGAGGGCCGTGCTGTCACCGAGGTGGCGGATGGGCTCTTGGACGTGGAGGTTGAGGACTTGACAGGCACCGGCGATGCCTTTGCCGGCGCCCTCATCGGGAGCTTGGCCAAAGGCGCCGGCTTGTTCGAGGCCGTGACGGCGGCCAACGCGGCAGGGTCCGAAGCTGCGGGCCGCCTCGGGGCGACCGGCCCACTGGATGTGCCCGAGGTGTGGAGCGGCCGCCAGAAGCCAAAGCCGCCACCTCTAAAATGACCGGCCTTGAATTCGAGACCTCCGAACAGCGGCTGGCCGCCGGCGGGTGGCAGGCCACCAGCGGGTGGCAGGCCGCCGGAGGGCAAGTGGGCCCAGAGTGAGCCGAGAGGAGCAACAAGAATGAAGCTGGCAGTCCTTGGTGGAGGAGGCGTCCGCATGCCCGCGTTCGTGCGGGCGATGTTGACCGGCGGTGCCGCCGTGCCTGGCGGGGACCTGTTCGAGGAGATCACGCTTTGGGAGCCGGACCCCTTCCGCCGGGAAACGACGGGCCGGTTGGCCGTAGAGCTGGCGGGCGAGCTCGGCCGGCCCGGGGCGGTCACCCTGGCCGCCGACGCCGAAGAGGCCTTCACGGGGGCCAGTTTCGTGTTCTCTGCCGTCCGGGTGGGAGGAGACCAGGGCCGGGTTATCGATGAGCAGGTGGCGCTCCGGCGCGGCCTCGTCGGCCAGGAGACTACCGGCCCGGGTGGTGCCATGATGGCGCTCCGGACCATCCCGGTCGTCCTCTCCTATTGCGAGACGCTCCAGCGCTGCTCCCCCGGCGCGGTGCTCATCAACTTCACCAACCCTGCCGGCGTCATCACCCAGGCGCTCACGCTGCACGGGGGAGTGCCCGTGGTGGGCGTGTGCGACACGCCGGGCGGCGCCTTGGAGAGGCTGGCCGATTTCCTTGGTGCCGCCCCGGGAGAGACGTCATGGCACTACTCCGGCCTCAACCACCTCGGTTGGGTCACTTCTTTCAAGGTCGCCGGAGAGGAGAGGATGGGGGAGCTGCTGGCCCGTTACGAGGAGCTCCAGCGCTTCGACCACCGTTTCGCCCCCTTCGACGCCGCGATGGTACGCGAGGTGGGGGCCGTCCCGACCGAGTACGTGTTTTATTACTACGACGCCCACCGTTACGTGGACGGGGTGGCGCGGGCGGGTTCGAGCCGAGGCCAAGACGTCCTTCGCCTGAACGAGGAGCTCCTCTCAGGGGTTGCTCGGGCGTTCGACAAGGGCGGGGTGAAAGAGGCCTGGTCGGCGTACTCCGAAGTTCTCGGGGTCCGGCGGGACACTTACATGCGGACCGATACCGAGGGCGACAACCGCCAGGCCGAGGCCCGGGCGGCGCGTGCGGAGAAGGGGCCCGAGCTGCTCGAGGAAGCCAAGATCGGGGGGTACGAGGGCGTGGCCCTGCGGGTGATAGCCGGCCTCACCTCCCGCCAGCCCGCTCGCGTGATCGTCAATACGGCCAACGCCGGCTCGGCGGTCGGGTTCTTGGAGGCCGACGACGTCGTCGAGGTACCGGCATATGTGCACGGTGGGGGGATCCAGCCTCTGGCCTCGGGTGGGCTCCCCCGCTCGGCGCGCGCCCTTGTCACCCAAATGAAAGAGTACGAACGTGCCCTGGTGGAGGCAGCGGTTACCGGGGACGCCGGCTTGGCCGAGCGCGCCTTAGCGCTCAATCCCCTCGTGCCCGGTATCACTGCAGCCCGGGAGCTGCTGGCCGAGTACCGGGATCTCCACGGGGAGCACCTCGCGTACCTGCGCTAGGAAGCGACCGGTGCCCAGTGCCTGCCGCCGTCGAAGGTCATTACCATCTGCGTGGTCGCCCGGTCGCGGGGCGAGGGGCGGATCAGCCCGACGCCCTGGGTGGGGCTCGTGAACCCGAGGTAGAAGAAGCCGCCTTTGTAGACCCTGGCCCAGGTGCGCCCACCATTGAAGCTGGCCAAAAGTTCGTTGGCTCCGTAGCCGAGGAAAATGTGGCCGGGGCTCGAAGACGCGAGGAGGCCGCTAAAGGGGTAGCTCAGGCCTCCGAGCTCAGGGCCGGCAAAAAAGCTGGCGCCGCCATTTTTGGAGACATACAGCCAGTAAGAGCCGAGGCGGGCGCCGGGCGGGGCGCTCTTTGAAAGCGCGTTGGCGAAACCGCCCATTTGGCACACCGCGACGAGGTCGGTGGCGGTGGAAGCGGCCGGGACGAAGAAACTGTTGCCCACCTTCGCGCAGGGCGGGGCCCAGCTCGACCACTTGGTCTTTCCTGTGGCGAGAAGTTGCGCGCTCCCCGTGACGCCCCGGTCGTTGCCTTCGACGAGCCAGCCTCTGCCGCCCTGGAGGACGATGGTGCCGCTTTGCTGGCCCCCGCCGGCGGGGTTTTGGAGTGGAGGTGTGGTGTCGGTGCGCCAGTTATCAGAACCGACCGGCGAGCTCTCGACGCTCACGGCGTTGGAGCTGTTGGGCGCCAGCAGGTAGGCTGTGCCACCGGCCGCCTCCAAGTCGAAGACAACGCCGTCGTAGCGCCGCAACTTCCCCGGGAGGACGGCGAGGTGGTGCCAGGTTGCGCCCCCGTCGTGGGTTGACCAGAGGACCGCCTGCAGCGTGCTGTCCGAGCGCCATAGGCCGCCGTAGATCCACCCGTCCTGCGCGTTGGCGAAGCGGACCTCCAGGCCGCCGTAAAGCCCGTAGAGGGCGGCCGGCAGCCTGACCGAGCCGGGCGAGCCCTTGGGCAGGCCATTGGTGATGGTTCGGTCGGCGTCTCTTACCAGCTTCGCCGGCAGCGGCCTCGGGGCCCAGCTGCGGCCTGCGTTTGTCGTTTCGCGGAGCGCCAGGCAGGCGCCGGCGCTCTTGCAGGGGACGGTGCCGAGCACGAAGCCCGTGCTGAGCGAGACGAAGGTCACCGAAAGCGGGTGGAAAGCGCTGTCGCCCGTGGGAACTGCGGCGAGGGCGACCGGCGCCGTGACCGCTGCCAGAAGAGCGGCCAGCGCCGCGCATATTGCAGCCGCCATCGCGCGCACCCGATTTGCGGTGCTCCTCGGGCGTCTCATACCAGCTTCTATGCCGGGCCGGTGCCAGTGGTTCCCGGCGCCGCTGGGGAGCCCTCCCCTTGGTCTCTCGCGAGGCGAGGCTGAGGCGAGGTGAGGCGAGGTGAGGCACGACAAATGGGCACTTTGTCCAAAAATGTCGACCTCGTGGCCAAATAGGCCCTGAACGGGTCAGAAGTGGTCGGAAGCGTCAGAAGTCCCGCCAGGCGGGCAGGGAGGGGCCGGCTGTCGTCGGGGAGGCCCGGGTCACGCCGGCGGCAGGTCACGCCGGCGGCGGGTCACGCCGGCGGCAGGTCACGGCAGCAGCAGCTTGGCGAGCAGCGCCGGCGGCGGGCTCCCGTGGGCGAGCACCTCGTCGTAATTGGAGCGCTTGCCCAGACGGGCGAAGAGGTCGGACAGTTGTTTGTAGCCCACGAAGTAGGTGGACAGTTGTGCCGAAGTGAGGCAGGCGCGCCGCCACTTTTTACGGGCTTCGCTCTCTTCCTGGTAGCAGCGGCCCGTCATGAGGGCGAGCGCCTCGTCCTCGCCCATGTCGCCGGCATGGACCGAGACGTCGATTATGGCGTTGGCTGCCACGCGGAGCTGCATCTTCAGCTGTTGGAGGCGCACCGCCAACCCGCCGTGGCCGGCTTCGGCCATGATGCGCTCGGCGTGCACGGCCCAGCCCTCGACGAAGGGCCCGCTCTCGAAGATCTTGCGTGCGAGCGTGGGGCCGGAGAAGCGCCGGGCCCGGGCGAGTTGCACCATGTGGCCAGGCATGGCTTCGTGCACGGTCAGGTTGGTGATCATGGCGAGGTTGTACTCGCGGTAAAACGAAGCCTTCTGCTCTTCCGACCAGCTCTCGGGGGTCGGCTCGACGGCGAAGCTCGTCTCGCCCCCCTCCTCCAGCGGCCCCGCGGGGTCGCAGTAGGCGCCGCCCACCCCCCGGCGGAAGGCGGGCATGAGCTCGACTCGGAGCGGGTCGTCCGGCAGGGTGACCACGCCCAGGCTCGCGACCGCCTCCCTGCAGCGCAGGAGAGCGGCCTCGATGCTCGGGAGGAAGCTGCCGGCGTCGGGACGCTCCGAAGCAACGGCTTCGAGGGCAGTGCGCACGGTGCCTACGCCCACTTGGGCCGAAGCCGGAGATCGCCCTCCGCCTGGGCGGTCCTCCCCGATAGCGGCGAGGTAACGCCCGGCCGCCTCCTCGAGGTCACTTTGGACTTCGTCCATCCAGTCCCGAGCCTTCGCGAGGACATCTTCGGGGGCGAGGGGCGAAGACAGTTCGAGGGCGAGCTTGCGGGCGAAGCGTTCGGGGCCGAGGCGCGGGGACCGGTGCGGCCCTTCGCGCAGGTGCTCCAAGTGGGCCCCGAACTTGTCGAGCGCCTCGAGCGCTCGTCGTTGCGCCGGCTCGACCAGGGGGGCCATGGAGGGCTCGGCTTCGAGCAGGCGCCCGACCTCCTTCACGAGGGTGACGGTGCCGCTGTTGCGGTCGAGGGCCGTTTCTAAGTGGAGGAGGGGCGGCGCGTCGAGCTGCCGGCGGGCTGCCTCCAGGCGGGCGGGGAAGCCTTCGAGGCGGGCAGCGATGGCTCTCAGACGGTCCGGCGGGGGCAGGACGTCGCGGCTTACGAGCGGGTAGATGGCCTCGCCCGGGTTGTAGTAGAGGGGGTCCCAGCGCTCGCGAGCCAACTCGGTGGCCAACCACTCGCGCCGTTCGAGCTCCCCGAGCAGGACGGCGCGGTCGATTTGGTCCTCTGGGCCGAGGTCGTCGGGGGGTAGCGCGGCGAGCTTTTCGCGCTGCGCCCGTAGGACGGCCGCCATTTGTGCCCTACCCTCCTCGGAGAGGTCGTCGAGTTGGTCGTCGAAGCGGTGGTCGCCGAGGCTGGTCGCCCACTCCGGGCTGTGGCGCAGTATGTCGTCGATAGCGTCCGCAGCCAGCCGGCGGAAGTCCAGGGCCGCGGCTCTGGTTTCTTTCCCTTGCGCGCCCGGCTTGCCGGCGGGTGGCTCTTCAGTGCGCCCCATCGGGACGCCTGCTCCGTCGCTCATCGCTCCAGTCTGGCCGACCAGTCTGGCCGACCAGTTTGGCCGACCAGTCTGGCCGAAGGGCCACCTGGCCAGCCCGCGGCTAGCCTGGGGTTGTGGTTTACGGGCCAGAGCTTACGTCGGCGGGCCCTTCGCGCGGTCGTGCCCAAGGGGCCGCAAGTGCTGAGGAGCCCGTACTCGAGGTAAGCGATCTGCGGGCCGAGTTCCACCTGCGCCGGTCCAACGTACGTGCCGTGGACGGGGTGTCGCTCTCGGTCCGCGCCGGCGAGTGCCTCGGCCTCGTCGGCGAGTCCGGTTGTGGCAAGACCACCACGGGCCTCGCGGTGATGAAGCTCCTTCCCAACGTCGGCCACATAACCGGGGGGAGCATCCGCCTCGCAGGCCGGGAGCTTGTGCCGCTTTCCGAGAAGGAAATGCAAAAGGTCCGAGGCAACGACGTGGCGATGGTGTTCCAAGACCCCATGACGTCGCTCAACCCGACTTGGACGGTCGGGCGCCAGATAGCAGAGCCCGTGCGGATCCATAAAGGAGCCACCAGGTCCGAAGCGCTCGAGCGGGCCACCGAGGTCCTGGCCCTCGTCGGGATGCCCCGGCCCGAGGAGCGCCTCCACCAGTACCCGCACCAGCTATCCGGGGGCCTCCGCCAGCGCGTGATGATAGCGATGGCCCTTTCGTGCGAACCCAAGGTCCTGATCGCCGACGAGCCTACGACTGCCCTCGACGTGACGATCCAGGCCCAGATCCTCGACCTGATCGACGACCTGCGCCGACGCCTCGACATGGCGGTCCTCCTCATAACCCATGACATGGGCGTCATCGCCGAGCGCACCGACCGGGTCATGGTCATGTACGCCGGCAAAGTCGTCGAGGCTGCCAGCACGAGAGAGCTTTTCGGCTCGATGCGCCACCCCTATTCCGAAGCGCTGTTCGGTTCGATCCCGCGCCTCGACCAGGATAGGAGCCGGCGCCTCTACTCGATCCCCGGGCTCCCGCCGGACCTGTCGAGGACGTTCAACAGTTGCCGTTTCGCCCCGCGCTGCCGCTACATGACCAGGGAGTGCACCGAGCAAGAACCGCTGCTCTCGCCCGAAGCAGGTGGCGTTGCCGCCAGCGGCCCCGCCGACCCCCTGGACGAGCATGTGTTTGCCTGCTTCCACCCGGTGACGGGAGCGGGCGGGGACGGGAGCCCGCCGGCGCAAGACGGTGGCAGGGCCGAGGTGACCTTGCCGGCGGGGGACGCCACCCGGGCCGAGGTGGCCTTGCCTGGAGAGGACGCCGCCCGCGCTGTTGCCTCCACGCCCTACGAGATCCCTGGCGTCCTCGACGCGTCGGCGGGGCCGTTTTCGACCCGGCAGCCCGCTGCGGCCACCAAGCGTGGCGAGGCCGGCGACGGGGAGGGGCTTGGCGACAGGGGGAGTCCCGGCTCTCCATGGCTCGGCAGGCTGGCAGGCAGCGAGGTCATCCTCGAGGTAGACCAGCTCGACAAGAAGTACCCGGTCACTGCCGGCGCGGTGGTCCAGCGGTCCATCGGCACGGTGAAGGCGGTCTCGGGTGTCTCGTTCAAAGTCCGCCAGGGGGAGACCTTCGGCCTCGTGGGCGAGTCCGGCTGCGGCAAGACGACGACCGGGCGGCTTGTGGTGGCCCTGGAAAGGCCGACAAGTGGCGCGGTCCGCTTCGAGGGCGAGACGGTGTCCGCGCTCCGGGGGAGGCGGCTCCGGCTCCGCCGGCGAGAGCTGCAGCTCATGTTCCAGGACCCGTACTCCTCGCTCGACCCTCGCATGCGGGTGCGCTCGATCATTCGCGAGCCTCTCGTGATCCAGCACCAGGGGAGCCGCCACGACCAGGACGACCGGGTCTCGGAGGTGCTGGCGGAAGTCGGGCTGTCACCCAAGGCCGGCGACTTGTACCCCCATGAGTTCTCCGGGGGCCAGCGCCAGCGGATCGGCCTCGCCCGCGCCTTGGTCCTCCAGCCCAAGCTGATCGTGGCCGACGAACCGGTTTCTGCTCTCGACGTCTCGGTCCAGGCCCAGATCCTCAACCTCATGCGTTCGCTCCAGGAACGCCACGGTCTCACCTACATCCTCATCTCTCACGACCTGGCGGTGGTCAAGTACCTGGCCGACACCATGGGCGTCATGTACCTGGGCAAGCTGGTCGAGGTCGGGCCGTCGGAGGACGTCTACGAGCACCCCGCTCACCCCTACACCCGGGGCTTGATCGAGACGATCCCCGTGCCCGACCCGCTCGTTGCCAGCGGGCGGGGCAAGGCGGCGATGCAGGGTGAGCTGCCGTCAGCGATCTCCCCGCCGAGCGGCTGCCGGTTTAGGACCCGCTGCCCGTTCGCCCAGGAGGTGTGCGCCGCAGAGGAGCCTCCTATGCGCCGCTTCGGGCCCGGCCACCTGGCGGCCTGCCACTTCCCGCTCGAACAGCCCTTGGAGGAGGAGCCGGCCTCGCTCAGCGCGGCGCCAGCGTAGCGCCCCACCGCCGGCGCCACCGGGCCGAGCTGCCGGTACCGCTCAGCGCCGCTGGAGACGTACGTCGAGGCTGTCGCGGAGGGCGTCGCCGATGAAGTTGAAGGCGATCACCGTGAGCACGATGGCCACGCCAGCGGGGTAGATCTGCCACCAGTAACCGTCGAATATCACGTTGACGCCGTTGGAGAGCATCCCGCCCCAGGTGGGAGTGGTATCGGGGAGGCCGAGCCCGAGGTAGCTGAGGGCGGCCAGGGCAAGGATGGCGTCGGCGATGAGGAAGCTCGTGTTGACCATGATCGTGCCGATCGCGTTGGGGACGATGTGGCGGAGCACGATCCGCCGCTGGGTGCCCCCGGCGACCTTCACGGCCTGCACGTACTCCCTGGTGCGAAGCGTGAGCGCCTCGCCGCGCACGAGGCGCGCGGGGCCGAGCCAGGCGATGAAGCTGAGCACGCCGATCATGAGCGGGAGGTTGGGGGAGAAGATGGTCGAGAGGAGGATGAGGAGAAAGAGAGAGGGCAGCGAGTAGAGGGCGTCTACGACGCGCATCATCACCGCGTCCAAGATGCCGCCCGCTACGGCTGAAACGGCTCCATAGAGGGTGCCGAAGATGGCTGCGGCGACGCCGGCCGCCATGCCGATCTCGATCGAGCTCTGGCCCGCGACCATGAGGCGGCCGAGGACGTCGAAGCCCTCGCTGTCCGTCCCGAGCAGGTGCCGGCCGCTCGGGGCGTAGTTGGAGAAGACGGGGTTGACCGTCTTTTGGTTGGTCACGTAGATGTGCGGGCCGAGGAAACAAAACAGCACCAGCAGTAACAAGATCGCGATGCCGGCGACCGCCAGCTTGTTTTCGATAAAGGTGGCCAGCGTGAGGCGCAGCACGCTGCCCGAGGAGCGGCCCTCGCCTCCTTCGTAGCGCTCGGCTACCCCCTCCGGCTCGCCGCCGGGTACCGGCTCGCCAAACCCTGGTTGTACGCCGGTTATGCCGATGCTTGCCATGTCAGTACCGGATCCGCGGGTCGAGCACGGCGTAGAGGATATCTGCGAGCAGGTTGCCCACGATAACGCCAACCGCGGCCACGAGAGTGAGGCCGAGCAGCACCGAGAAGTCGTCGCTCTGGGCAGACTGCCAGAAGAGCAGCCCTACGCCGGGGTAGTTGAACACCTCTTCGGTGATAATCGCACCGGAGAGCACCGCGGGGACCGACAGCCCGATCAGTGTGGCCATCGGGATGAGCGAGTTGCGCAGGGCGTGGCGGAGCAGGATCGCCCTCCGGCTCACGCCCTTGGCCCGGGCGGTGCGGATGTAGTCCTGGGCCAGGCTGTCGATCATGGCCGAGCGCATGTAGCGGCTGTAGGCGGCGATGCTGATGAGCGCCAAGGTCATGACCGGAAGGACGAGGCCCCTCCAGTGGGCGAGGATGGCCGTCACCGAGTTGCCCTGGGGCGCGAACGGCGGCAGGAAGTGGAGCTGGATGGCGAATATCTCGACCAGAACTATGCCGAGCCAGAAGGTGGGGAAGGAGTAGAGCACGAAAGACGTGCCCGTTAACACGTAGTCTTCGAGCTTGTTCCGCCGCACGGCCTGCATGACCCCGAGAGGTATAGCGATCAGCACGGCGACGATGGTGGCCAGGCCGACGAGGAGGACGGTCTTCGGGAAGCGCTGGAGAAAGAGCAGGGCCACGCTCGCGTTTTGTATGTAAGAAAAGCCAAGGTTGCCGTGGACGAGGTGGTCCAGGTACAGGTAGTACTGGTACCAGACCGGCTTGTCGAGGCCCTGGAGCTTGTCGAAGGCCCTAATGGCCGCCGGCCTTGCCTTCACCCCGAGCTCGGCCCTGGCGGGGTTGCCGGGCAGCAGGTGGAACAAGAGGAACATCACGAGCGTGACGAGCAGTAGCACCAGCAGCGATTGCAGGACACGCCTGGCGATGTAACCGCTCACGACAACTATCCCTCCTGTGCCAAGGGGGAACGTGCTACTGGGCCCCCCAACACTTGGGCCGTTGGCACGGCTAGCCGGGCCCCGGAAATTGCCCGAGGCCCGGCCGCCGTGCTCATGGCGTCCCCGCTAGCTGTTAGCGGCCGTTGAAGGTCCAGAAGTTGGGCTCGATGTAGCCGAAGCCGCCGTCGAACTCGCTCGTGAGGCCATAGCCCGAGAGCCCCTTCTTGGTGGCGAAGATGTTGTCCGGCACTGGCTGCCAGATCCAGGGCACTTCCTTCACTACGCGGTCCTCGTACTTCTTGTACACCGACAGGTCGGTGGAGACCGTGCTCTGCTGGATCAGGTTGTCGAGGACGGGGTCGGAGAACTGCCCGGCGTTGAAGGCCCCGCCGGTGTTGAGCAGGCCCTCCCCGCTCGGGTAGGTGGACAGGCTGATGCCACCGTACTCGCCGAGTTGCCAGTTGCACTGCGGGGTGCCCTTGCCCTTGGGGAGGTTGCACTGCTGTACCTGGGTGATCACCGAGTTGAAGGTCTCGGCCTTGGGGTTGATCTGCACGCCGGCCAGTGCGGCATCGGACTGGAAGAGGTCGGTGTCCTCTTGAAGGATCGTCAAGCCGCTCGAGTAGAGCAAGTTGAGCGAGAGCTTCTGGCCCTTGGTCACGCCGGCGCCGCAGCCCTTGGGCCCGGGCACCTCACAGATGTCCACCTTGCCGGGGTTGACCTTCCAGCCGTGGGCCTTCAAGAGGCTCTCGGCTGCGTTCACCGAGTACGGGTAGGGGTTATGGGATTCCGACGGCGACAGGAACGGGTTGCCCTTGGGGTAGATGGGGGTCGGGCCGTAGGTCGGGGTCCCGTAGCCCTGCATGAAGTGGGCGATCATCGTGCCCTGGTCGACCAGGTGAACGAGGACCTGGCGCATATAGGGCTGGCTCAGGATCGGGCCGACTTGAGGGTTTTTCTGGTTGGGGATGATGTAGTCGAAGCCCCAGACCGGTGTCGGGGAGATGTTGTAGCCCTCGGCCTTCACCCTCGGGATGGCCGGTATGTCCTGGGTCGGCACGTACCCGTAGTCGACCGTGCCCGACTCGAGGGCGGTGAACTCGGCCGAGTCACTCGTGAAGGGGATCTCCTCGAAGGTCTTGATCGCCGGCGGGGTGCCCGAGTAATGCGGGTTGGCCACGAAGACGTCGGGCGAGCTCGCACCGCCGAAGCTCTTCAAGGTGTACGGCCCGTCGACCACCTTCCAAAGTGGGTTGCTGGCATATGTCCTCGTGTCGGAAGCCTCTTTTTGCAAGAAGGCGAGGACCTTTTTCGCCCCGGCCGGGGTCATGTCGTAGTTGCCGATGGGCCCGTTGGGCGAGGTCTTGTCCCAGGCGTGCTGGGGGAGGGGCGTGATGTAGTCGATCCCGTTGTCGATGAAATACGTCGGGTTCATCGGGCTCTTCAGCACGAAGCGGATAGTGGTGGGGTTGACTGCGGTATAGCTCCTCAGGTTGTAAGGGAACTGGCTCGTCCCGGCGTAGTTGCCCCAGGTTGCCCCCATGGCCTTCCCGAGGTTTATGTAGAAGACCAAGTCGCGCGCGGTGACGGGGACGCCGTCGGACCACATCCAGTGCTTCAGCTTCACGGTGACCACCGTGTCATGGTTGGTGAAGACCGGCTTGTAGGCCATCGACCGGTTGAAGTCCATCTTGGGCTGGTACGGGTCGGGCAGGTAAACCAATGGGTACATCAGGTTGATGAACTGGCTGTTGTTGTACAGGCTCTGGTTGGCCGTGCTGGTCTCGGGGAAGATGTAGTTGGGCGAGGCCCCCGCCTGCTCGGCAAAAGTGACCACGCTCGCCTTGGCTGCCGCCACCGTCGTGGTCTTGGCGCTCGCCACGCCCGGCAAGCCCACCACCCCGACCGCCACGAGAGCGCTGCCGGCGGCAACCGCCCCGGCCATTGCTCTCCAATGACCTCTCTGTTTCATGTTCGACCTCCTCGTCGTGCCTCGCCGGCCCGTGCCTTACTCATGCCTTGCTGGCTTGCCGGCGCGTGCCTTAAGGGAACCTAAATGTTCGAGGGTAGCGCGCCTAACAGGCGGGTTGCGCGCGCCCCTCCGGGCGGGCTCGGGCACTTTCAGCGTTTTGTAACCGCGCAGAGTGCTGATCAGCAGCCCAACCAGGTGCGCTGTCGTCTCCTCGGTTGCGGCCGAAGTGACGGAGCGCCTCGGCATCAGCCGGGCGACCGCGCAGCGCTACCTGGCGCGCCTCGAAGCCCTGGAGCGCGCCACGGTCCGGCCCCGTTACGGCAAGGCTGGACGGCCCGAGCACCGTTACAGCCTGGGCTAGGGTAAGAGCGCAGCGCCGCCCAGGCGCCGGGAAGCTGATGTCCGAGAGGCATGGCAGGGGACGGCTCGTGACGACCTTTGGGACGGGTTTGGCCTCTCGGGTACGAGGGCCCGGCGAGTGACGCCGGCGTTCAAGCTGCTGCGCGAGGGAGCAGTGCACTTACGACCCTTCCTCCAGCCGTCCGGCGAGTTGTACGACCCCGTCTTCGGAGAGCCGACCCAGTACGGTACGGCTTACTTCGCCTACGTAAATGCGGCCATGGGCCAGATGAGCCGGGGGCCCGCAGCGGCCTCCTACTTCGAGAGCGCGCAACGGGGGTTGGGAGCGGCGCTGCGCCACCTCCTCGACCCGGCCGACCCGCCGGCGACCAGTTCGTACGCGCCCCCCATCGCCAGCCCCACGGCACGCAACCACCGCGACTTCATGTTGCTGCCCGTCATGCGGTGCCTGCGGCTGCTCCGGGCTACCCGCCGCCCCGGCCTCGATGCCCTGGCCGAGCAGGTGCGGAAAGTGGCGGTGCCGGAGGTGTTCGCAGCCCGCCCACCTCACAACTGGGCGGCGGTGTGGCTGGTGGGGGAGTGGCTACGTACCCGTGAGGGGCTTTCGTCCCAGCCTGCCGAGCCCTTCGACGCCTGGTTGGCGCCCTTCTTCGAAGGGCCGGAGGCGAGGGTCGACCTGGAAAAGGGGTTCTATTACGAGCCGGGGTACCCCAACTCATATGACCTGTTCACTCGTTACCACCTCCTCGAACTATTGGCGGAAGGCTATGCCGGCCGCCACCGGCCGGCCCTGGAGCAGCTCCTCCTCGCCGGGCTTCGCCGGAGCCTGGCCGTGCAGCTCTCCAACGGTTCGTTACCGAGCGCCCACCGCAGCACCGGCCAGCTGTGGACTTTGACCGCGCAGTGCGCCTACTTCTACCGGGCCGCCGAGCTGCGCTCCGGCGAGGCTCTGGCCGACAAGGCGCGAGAGGCCGCCTCGCGCTCGTTCGCAGCGGCGCTAGGGTGCCGCCGGCGGGACGGCGGTTTGAGCCCGGTGGAAAACGCCCTGCCGGCGAACTTCCGGGTGGGTTACGAGCCCTACACCGCCGACGCCCATTACGTGCCGCTGGCTCTCGCTTTCCTGGCCAGCGCGGTTATGTCCGGGTTCACGGGGGCCGAGGAGCCGGCCGGCGCCCGGGGCCAGGCCACGGCCCGCGGCGACGCCTCTCCCCAGGCGTATATAGAGGCGGAGCCCTTGTGGCGTTCCCTGCTTCACCGAGACGGCTGGTCCGTCCACGTCAACCTAGCGCCGCAGCCCGGTTACGACGCTTTTGGCGTGGCCGACGTCTCGCCCGGCACGGGCCGGTGGTTGCGCTTCGGTGGCCAGGCGCGGCATGTGGGCACCGGCTCCCCGCTCACACTCGGGCTGGCGGTGCGGGGGAGCGATGGCGTGTTGCGGCCCCTGGCTGCAGCGGCCAGCGTGAAAGACCGCTTCGCACGCTTCGACCGGGCCACGGGCTGCCTCGAGGCCGGTGCGCTGGTGGACGGCTGGCGCTACCGCCTACGCGCCGGTGTCGTGGCTGGTGACTTGAGCGTGGTCGAGAGCGCCGGCGAGAGAGCGTGCAGCTTGATCGTGCCGTACCTGCGGGACCGGGGAGACGGCGCCCGCCCGGTAGTTGAGCCGCAACCGGCCGGCCTGCGCCTCTCCGTTAGGGGCGAGCACGTCGAGGTGAGCACCGACCGGCCCGTCGAGCGCGCCCTCCATCTGCCTCATGGCTACGAGTCCCGCCACGGGCTGGTCGGCGTCGTCCGCTTGGACCTGGCGGGCACGGGGCCGGTCGCCTACAGGCTGCACCGGCGGTAGCCGGCAGTAGGGCGGGCAGTAGGGCGGCGGTAGAACGGGCAGTAGGGCGGCGGTAGAAGTAGAGCGGCGCTGGCCGGCTGCGCCGGCCAGACTGGCCGTTGTGCCCAAGGTGAGCCACAGACGTGCGGCTATGGAACTGGCCGACCGGGACCCCGTCCTCGCCAAGCTGGTGGAGGCGGCGGGCCCGCCGGCGCTTCGGCGGCCGATGGAGTCCCATTTCGCCGCCCTCGTCCGCTCGGTGCTGTACCAGCAGCTGGCAGGCCCGGCTGCCGCCGCTATCCACGCCCGCCTGGTGGATGCCCTGGGTGGTGACGTGTCCCCCCAGCCCCTGCTCGCCCTCGCGCCTTTGGTGTTGCGGGGCGCCGGCCTCTCTGCCAACAAGGCGGCGTCGCTCAGAGACTTGGCGGCCAAGGTGCTCGACGGCACCGTGGTCCTCGACCCGAGGGGCCTGTCGAAAGAGAGCGACGACGAGGTTATCGCCCGCCTCTCCACGGTGCGCGGCATCGGAAGGTGGACGGCCCAGATGTTCCTCCTCTTCCAGCTGCGCCGGCTGGACGTCTGGCCGGCCGGGGATCTCGGGGTGCGCCGCGGGTACGGGCTCGCGTGGGGCGTCCCGATGCCGACCGAACGCGAGCTCGGCCCGCTCGGAGACCCATTCAGCCCCTACCGTTCGGTCGTGGCTTGGTACTGCTGGAGGGCGTGCGAGCTCTATGCCGGCGCTGCCGAGAGCGCTCTTACCACTTGAGCCGCCGGGCCGCTCAGCCGGCGCTCGTGCTTGCCCCGCCGGCGTCGGTCAGCTCGTCCAAGGGGACGCGAGGGTTGGCCAAGCGGGCCGGATCTAGACGGGGACGGGCGCGCAGCAGCGCCTCGATGGCCTCGCCGGCGTCCCAGATGTTGGCGTTCATGGCGGCGAGCGGCCTGCCGTCACGGAGCCAGAAAGCTATGAAACTGGGTGGGGTGCCCCGGAAGACCACGGCGTCGAAATCCGGCGCCCAGCCCCGGTACTCCATGCCGAAGTCGTACTGGTCAGAGTAGAAATAAGGCGTCTCGTCGTAGGGGGCGGCCTGGCCGAGCATGTTGCGCGCCGCCGCTGGGCCCTGGTTGAGCGCGGCCGACCAGTGCTCGAGGCGGATGTGGGCCCCGTAACGGGGGTAGAACACCCTCGCCACGTCGCCGGCCGCGTAGATGCCCGGCCCGCTCGTGGCCAGGTACTCGTCGGTGACGATGCCGTCGCGCGCTTCGAGCCCGGCCGCCTCCGCCAGTTCCGTGCGTGGCGCCGCGCCCACTCCAACGACGACCACGTCCGCTGGCAACGCCGTACCGTCGGTCAGGCGCACCTGCTCGACCCGGCCGTCCCCGGACAGCTCCTCCACACTGGCGTTCAGGTGGAGCTCGACGCCGTGCTCCGCGTGCAGGTCACGGTAGACAGCGCCGACCTCTTTGCCGAGCACCCGTTCGAGGGGGACGGAGGCCATCTCCACCAGGGCCACTTCCGCGCCCATCTGTCGCGCCGAGGCTGCCACCTCGGCCCCGATCCAGCCGGCACCGATCACGACGACCCGGGGGCCGCCCGAGAACGCCTCGCGCAGGGCATCGGAGTCGGGTGCCGTGCGCAGGTAGTGGATGCCGGCGAGGTCCGACCCGGGCACGGGGAGCTGCCGCGGTGCGGCACCGGTGGTGAGGAGCAGTTTGTCGTAGCGGAGGTGCTCTCCGGACGCCAGTTCTACTTCGCGGGCGCCCGGGTCGAGGCGGGTGGCGAGAGTGGAGGTACGAAGCTCTATCCCCTGGGCCTCGTAAAAGCCGGCCGCATGGACGGCGGCGTGGTCGAAGCCCTTTTCGCCCCGGAGGTACTCCTTGGAAAGGGGAGGCCGCTCGTAGGGGCGGGCCGGCTCCTCGCCAACGAGCACGACGCGGCCCTCGAAGCCCTCGGCCCGCAACGTCTCGGCCGCTTTGGCGCCGGCGAGGCCGGCCCCGACTATCACGAAGACGTCCATAGCTGCTGCCAAAGCTACCGTCAGGCTTGGCGGAGCGCCACGGCGCCCGGGCGCAGCTTCTCTGGCGGGTCGGAGAGCAGCCGGAGCTTGGAGAGGGCGGTGGCGAGGACGGGAGCGACGGCCACGGCGGCGATGACCCACAGGGTCGGTCGGTACCCGAGCGCCCCGGCCAGGGCACCACCAAGGAAAGAACCGAGCGGCATCGCTCCCATCACGAAGAACTTCATGGTGGCTGTCATGCGTGCCGTGAGCTCGGCGGGGGTTATAGCCAGGCGGACGCTGATCTGGTTGACCGTGTACAAGGGCGAACCGAGGGCCCGGAAGAACCAGCCCCCGACCAGCAGTCCCATGGCGTCTTCGGGACGCGCCATCGGGAGCAGCAGCGGCCCGAGGCCGCCCAGGGTTGCGCCGAGCAGCATGGTGCGGCCCACTCCGAGGCGGGCGGTGACCTTGCGCACCAGGGGCGCGCCGATCACGTAGCCGACGTTGCCGAGGAGGAACACGAGCCCGATGGTGCCAGCCGAGTAGTGCAACACCCGGGCTTCGAAGAGGACCAGCACGACGTTGAGGGCGGTGCCGACGAAGTTCCAGGCACCCGTCCCCACAGCTATCCAGCGCAACAGTTCGTGGTGGGTGACGTAAGAGAGCCCCTCCACCACCCGCCTGGCCACGCCCGCGTCGTCCGCGCGTTCGGCAGGCGGCGGGTCCTGGGCCTCGATCGTTTGCACCGACGTGGCGGCCACGACAAACCCGATGGCATCAGCGAGGAGGGCCAAGGGCGCGGAAAGAGCACGGATCAGGAACCCCGCCAGGCCCGGCCCGAACAGCTGGGCGCCAGAACTGGCGATGCTGAGCCGCGAGCTCGCTTCATGGAGACGCGAAGTGCCCACGAGCGAGGGGAGGTAGGACTGCCAGGCGATGTCGTAGAAGGTGCTCATGAGCCCGACAACGACAGCGATCGCGTACAGGAACCCCATGTCGACCTCATGGAATGCCCACAACAACGGCACGGAGCCGAGCACGACGGCTCTTCCGAGCGCCGAAAAAGAGAGCACCCGCTTCAGGCGCGCCCTCTCCAGCCAGGCCCCTGCGGGCAGCCCTACCAGGAGGTAGGGGAGGGTGCCGAGCGCCGCGAGGAGGCCCACCTGCACGGCGCTCGCATGAAGGCCGAGAATGGCCACCAGGGGAAGGGCGAGCAGCGTGACCTGCGCGCCCAACTGCGCGGTGCTGGCGGAGAGGAACAGCTTCTGGAAATCCGGGACCCTCATCAAGGGTTTGGCCGGCACGCGAACTGCTTGCGGCGCGTGCGCAGGTCTGTTGTCTTCGAGTCCCACGGTCAGTTCCACACGTGAGCATAGCGGACCGGCGAACTTGCTAGGGTTGGGTTGGAGAATAGTAGGAGCACCCAAAAATGAGCACAGCAGACGGGATGAACTACGCGCCGAGGGGCAAGCCGCAGCGTGCGTGCGAGCCGGGAGAGATGGTTTTCGCGGCTGTGGGCTTGGACCACGGCCACATAAACGGCATGTGCAACGGATTGGTCGAGGCCGGAGCCGAGCTGGCGCTCGTGTGGGACCCTGACCCCGAGAAGGTGAAGGCGCTCCTCGAGCGCTACCGGGGTGCCAAGGCGGCTTCGTCCGAGGAAGAAGTGCTGGAGGACCCGAAAGTGAGGCTCGTGGCTTGCGCATCCGTGCCCGCAGACCGGGCTGGGGTGGGCCTCCGGGCCATGGAGCACGGCAAGGATTTCTTCGTGGACAAGCCCCCCCTCACCACCTTGGAGCAGCTCGCGGCGGCGAGGCAGGCTGTGGAACGCACCGGCCGCAAGTACGCGGTCTATTACAGCGAGCGTTTGCACGTAGAGTCGGCGATTTTCGCGGGCCAGCTCGTCGAGGAGGGTGCCATAGGCAGGGTGGTGCAGGTGCTCGGCACCGGCCCACACCGGGCCAACGTGCCGAGCCGTCCTCAGTGGTTCTTCGAGAAAGAGCGCTATGGCGGGATCCTCTGCGACATAGGTAGCCACCAAGTCGAGCAGTTCCTCTTCTTCACCGGTGCCAAGGACGCCAGGGTCGCCTATAGCCGTGTCGCCAACTACGCGCACAAGCAGTACCCGGGCCTAGAGGACTTCGGCGACTGCTCGCTTGTCGCCGACAACGGCGCGAGCGGTTACTTCCGTGTCGACTGGTTCACGCCCGACGGGCTCTCGACATGGGGTGACGGCCGGCTGTTCCTGCTCGGCACGGACGGCTACATCGAGCTACGCAAGTACACAGACGTGGCTCGCGAGCCCGTCGGCGACCAGGTCTACATGGTGGACGGGAAGGGCGAGCACCACTTCTCGGTGCACGGTCAGGTCGGCTACCCGTATTTTGGCCAACTGGTGCGCGACTGCCTGGACCGCACCGAGACAGCCATGAGCCAGGAGCACGCTTTCAAGGCGGCCGAGCTGTGCATCACGGCCGAGCTCTCCGCCGAGCGGCTCACACCTTGAACAGCTCCTTCGGGCGCTGGTAGGCGTAACCGACCGCGAGCCTGGTGGCCTCCTCCAGGGAGAGCCGGTGCTCGGAGACCAGTTTTGCCAGGTAGCCGGCGCAGACGCGCCGCGCCACGTCGTGGCGGGCGCCGATGCCGAAGAGCGACCGTGTGTCGTCCACGAAACCGGTCAGTTTGGCTATCCCTGCTGTCTCGCCCAGAGCGACGAAGGCACGCGCCATGGCGTCCGGTGCGTCGAGGAACCACCAGGGTGGGCCGGCAAACAGCGATGGGAAATAGCTGACGAGGGGCCCGATCTCGCGCGAAAACGTGGTCTCGTCGACGGTGTAGAGGACCAAGCGGAAGCCCTCTGCGTTGCCGTAGCGGGAAAGCAGTGGCCGCAAGGTCCTAGTGAACTCGATGGCATAGGGGAAATCCTGGCCGATGTCGCTCCCGTAGGTGGCCGCGTAAGCCGGGTCGTAGTCGCGCACCACGCCGACGTGCAACTGCATCACCATCCCGTCGTCGGCTGCCATGCGGGCCATTTCGTCGAGCATGTGGCCCCGGAAGGCCTCGATGTCCGCCGGTGAGCCTTCGCCCCGCCGTAGCCGGGCGTAGACCTCGCCGGCCTCCGCCGGCTCCAGGCGCTCGGTGGTCGTCACCGGCACGCCGTGGTCTGCAGCCGTCGCCCCCCGCCCCCGGAAGAACTCGCGCCGGCTCTCGAGGGCGCTTATGAAGCCGGTGTAGGTGCTCGTGTCGATGCCCGAAACCTCGCCCAGACGGCCGAGGTTGGCGGCGAAGCTCGGGTGGGCGGGGTCGACCACCTCGTCCGGGCGGAAGTTGGGCAGCAACCGGCCCTTCCAGGTGGGGTCGTTACCGAGGGCCTCGTGGAGGGCGAGGTCGTCGGTGGCGGGGTCCGTCGTGGTCAACACGTCGAGCCCGAAGCGCTCGTAGAGGGCACGTGGCCGCAGGTCGTCTTCCTGGAGCCGCGCTTTGATGGCGTCGTAGCTTTCGTCGGCCGTCTCGGGGGAGGGCGTGGTGCGCAGCTCGCACAGCTCGTAGAGCTCGTGCTCGAGCCAAAGCCGTGACGGGGTGCCGGCGAGGGCGCCCCAGTGGGAGCACAGCTGGCGCCAGATCTCCCGCCCGTCGGCGCGTCGCCCACTGGCGAGGGCCCCAAGGCCGAGCTCGGGCATCGGTACGCCCTGGGCGTGGAGCAGCCTCACTACGTAGTGGTCGCTCGTTACCAGCAGGTGGGCCGGGTCGGAAAACGGCTCGTTCGAGACGAACAGCCCGGGGTCCAAGTGCCCGTGCGGTGAGACGATCGGCAACCGTTCGATCTCGGCGAAGATGGCCCGCGCCGCCCCCCTCTGCTCAGTAGAAGATGGGAAAAGCCGGTCCGGGTGCAACGACAGCTCGCTCACCGCAGGCCGCCGGCGCTCGGGCTGACGCCTTCCATGGGCTGCTCAGGCAAGGCCGGCCACCCCCGCGGCGTGGCGCACGACGCCGAGAGCCGTCGGCGCCTCGGCCTCGACGTCGGCGAAGTTGGCCTCTATCGAGATACGGCCCTGGTAGCCGATGCCGGTGAGCTTCTCGAAGAGCGAAACGAGGCGCTTCTCGTCTCCTGGTGCGGGAGGGTGGCGCTCCGGCCCACAAACGTGGACGTGGGCCACCTTGTCCGCGACTTCGTTGACGACCGAGAAGTCCTCTTGTTCCTCCATGAGGTGGTAGATGTCGACGACGAGGCCAACGTTCGGTAGGTCGAGCTCGTGGGCTATTTGGCCCGCCTCGGCCAGGTTGTTCATGATGTTGGTCTCCTGGTGCCGCAGGTGCTCGAGGCAGATCACGGCCCCGTCCCCCGCCTTTTCGGCCGCCTCGGAAGCCCAGCGCGCAGCCTGTTTCAGCTGTCTATAGGCCTCCTCTCTCGGGAACCCCTCTGGCACCTCGCGAGCCCTGCCGCTGCCGAACACGATGCGCCTGATGCCGAGGGCCTTGGCTCTTTGCAGCGCTTCTCCCATGTAGGCTTGGACCTTGTCTGGCTCCACCTCCGGCCCGACCACCTTGAGCTCGCCTGGCAGGAACAAGTTGGCGCTCCTCGGCTCCAGCCCTCCCTCGCTCCAGCTGGAGAGGTGCGCGTCGAACTCGGCCCGGCTCGGCCCCATCACCGCCGTCGCTACGCCCGGCTCGTAATAGTCGCAGCCGGCGTCGCGGAGGGACTTGGCGCGGGCCTCGCCCGGGGCCCCCGTGCAGATGCCGAAAGTGACTTGTGTGCTCATGGTCGTGCCTCCTCTTCATTGTTTGCCAACCTAAGCCCCCTCAACCCGTGACTGACCCGGCCGCCAGCCCGTGGACGAGGTAGCGCTGGAAGATCAAATAGATGATGACCACCGGCGCCGCGCTCACGACTGCAGAGGACATCAGCTGGCCATAGACGGGCAACCCGCCCTCTTCTGAGTTGGCCGAGAAGCGCTCGAGCGCTATGGCCAGGGTCTGGGTGTTCTGGTTGGTGAACACGCTTGCGAACAGTACGTCGTTCCAGCCCACCAGGAAAGCGAAGAGGAAGGCGACCACCACCGCGGGCAACATGACGGGGAAGATCACGCGCGCGAGCGCCCCCAGCTGGCTGCAGCCGTCGACGAGGGCGGCTTCGTCGAGGTCGCGAGGCACCGTCCGCATGTACGCCACCAGCAACCAGGTCGAAAGCGGCACGCCGAAGGTCATGTACGTGAGGATGATCGGGAAGTACGTCCCGATCATGTGCACCGAGACGGTCGTCTGGACCCAGGAGAACACGGCAAAGAGCGGCAGTAGGAGCGTGGTGCCCGGGATGGTCTGGACGCCGATCAGGGTGTAGAGGTAGCCATGCCGGCCTCGGAAGGCGAAGCGGGTCAAGGGGTACGCGGCCATGAGCGCGACGGCCACGGATAGAGCGGCAGACGTACCTGCGATTATCAAGGTGTTGACCAGGCCTTGGGCCAGGGGAGCTGTGCTCCACATGCTCACGTAGTTTTGAGCGGTGAGCACCGCGAAGCTGACCACGCCCGCCGCAACATCGTAATTGGGCGTGAACGACATGAGCAGCATGTAGCCCAGCGGCACGAGCACGGCGATCAGGACCAAGACCACCACCAGCCGGGAGAGCCAGACGGGCAGCAATAGCTCGGCCTCGCTCTGCACGGCGGAGCCCTTCCGCTGACGTGGCGGCCAGGACCTCCGGCCGGCCCCGCGGGCGGCTTCTGGCCCGGCGGCCCCGAGAGCGGCTGAGGCCTGGGCCACCTAGTTCAACCCTCCTGCGAGGCGGGTCGAGCGCATGTAGATGTAGGCGGGGACCATCAGGATCACCATCGTCACGACGGCGATGGCCGCCGCGTCCCCGAAGTTGAAGAAGGTGAACGCGTTGTAGTACGCCGCGATCGGCAGCACCTCGGCCCCGGGAGGGGGCGGGCTACCGAACATCACGAAGGCGAGCGTGAAGTTGCCGAAGTGGAAAATGGTCGAGAGCAGCATGGCGAGCTTCAGCACGCCGGACAGCTCGGGGATGATCACGTGGCGGATGCGCTGGGCCTTGGAGGCGCCGTCGAGCGCAGAGGCCTCGTAGTGCTCTTTCGGGATAGCCTGCAACCCGGCCAGCGTCATCAGGTAAATGAACGGCCACGTGGCCCAGATCTCGGTGAGCTGCATGGCCCAATAGGCGTGCGGCCCGATCAGCCAGTAGGTCTGGCCGTTGGTGATCCCGAGGCCCCCGAGGATCTTGTCGACGAGGCCAGAGCCGTTCAGGAACACGACCCGGGCGGTGAGGGCAGTTACGAAGGTGGGGATGGTGTAAGGGATGAGGTAGATGGCCCGTACTATCCCCCGCCCCCGGAAGCGGCGGTGCACCGAGAAGGCTGCCAGCATCCCGATCGGGGTGATGACGAGGGTGGTGAGGAGAGAGAAGGCGAACGAGACGAAGATCGACCACCCGAGCGTCACCCCGAGGGTGCTCGGCTGGGTGAAGGCGTTGACGAAATTCTGGAGGCCGTAGAAGGGCGCCCCCAGCCACTCGTGGAGCGTGTGGACGTTGACGTTGAGCAGCGAGAGCCACACCGTGATGGCCGTGGGGACCAGCACGATGATGACCAGTGCCGCCGTAGCCGGGATGAGCATCCAAAGCGGCCGGTCCCTCCATTTGCGGGTCGCCTGGGCCCACCACGAGCCGACGGCCGGCCCCTCACCAGGGCGCGCGGCCGTGTAGCTCTTGGCGAGCGGGCCCGGTGGCGCCTTGACGGGTGCGGTCACCGCGACCCCTGGGGAGTGCCAGGCAGCTGTTTCAACGTGCCTCCGGGTCGAAACCATAGCTGGGCGCCGGCCGGGGTGCCCAAGTCTCCAGCCCCCGGCCGGCCTTCCCAGCGCTCATCTTTGCAGCAGCTGGCGCGGCCAGCTCAGGCGTGTGCCTGCGCGGCCGCATTGGCCTGCGCCAGTTGTTGGTTGGCGTAGGCCTGGTCCCATTTGCTGCCGTGGGTGGCCAGGTAGCTACCGATGTTGTGCATGGCGGTGAGCACGCCCGGCTCGACGTAGGACCAGACCGGAGCGGCAGAGGTCGGGATGGCGTCCTCCTCGGCCTGTATGAACACCTTGCTCTCCGGCGCGTAGGCCTCGACGGCCTTTATGCCAGCGTTGTTGACCGGTATGTTGCCGTTCAACTTGAACTGGTAGAGCTGGACGGCCGGGCTCACGGTCACCTTGTCGAACTGGAGGGCTAGCTGCTTCAGCTTGCCGGTCACGTACTTCGGGATGGCGAAGTAGTTGCCGGTGGTCTCGGTCTCGACCGGGATCCCGTTGGGGGGCAGCTTCGAGTAACCGTAGGGGACGGTCGGGAGGAGCGCGAAGCCGAGGTCGTTTTGTACCGGGGTGCCCTGGACGGCGGCCTTCCAGCCGTAGCTGGCCAGGATGAACATCGCCACCTGGCCCTTCTCGAACGCTGCTGCCGCTTCGGAGCCGTTCCAGCCGAGCGACTGTGGCGGTGCTACGTGGAACTGGTCTTCGAGCGCGAAGTAGAACTGCACCGCCTTTTGCATCTGCGGCGTGTCGAAGTTGACGACCTTCCCGTCGGGGCTGATCCACTCCCAGGGCTTGGCGCCCCCGAGCTGCGCGTCGTAGAAGAAGTCGTTTTTCCAGGGGTCGTAGGGGTCCTGGGGATCTATCGCGACCCCGTACACGCCCTTCACCTTGGCCTGGATCTTCTTTCCGTCGGCAACGAGCTGGTTCCAGGTCTTGGGCGGGCCCGCGATCCCGGCCTCCTTGAAGTACTTGGTGTTGTAGGCGAGCACGAAGGGGTTGACCTCGTTGATAACACCGATGTACTTGTTGCCCGGCGCGTTGACGTTGGTGATGTCTTGGGCGGACTGGCTAACGCCGGCGTCGTAGAAGGTGGACGGCATGAACGAGCTCTTGCCGCCGAGCGTGTTCCAGTCGGCATTGGTGAGCGGGGTGAAGTCACCGGTGGCCCAGAGCGTCCCGACAAAAGACGTCCCGTAGGAGATCACGTCCGGCCCGCTGCCCGACACGGTGGCGGTCTCTATATCGGTGACCTCCTGGGACGGAGACGAGTAGTACTGCCACCTGAGCGTCGCCCCGGTCTGCTGCTTGAACACCTTGGCGACGTAGTTGTAGTACTCCACCGTCTGCTTGACGTCCGCTCCGGTCGGTGCGCCATCGAGTGCTGTCAGGGTCATACCCGAGAAGGCGCCATGATGCGGGCTTGGAGCCGCGGACGCCACGCCCCCGACCCCGACGAGAGAGACCATGGCACTGAGCGACGCGCCGGTCGCCATCAACCGGCGCAGGTTGCGCCTACGTAATTTTCTCATGCGTTGCTCCTTTGAGGTGGTTGGTTGAAGTTCGGCTGCGCGTACGCGAGCCCCTTCCCCCCCTTTTTGGTGGACAGCCTCCATTTTGTACGCATGTTTGTTCGCGTACTCGCTGCGCCCGTCAACATAGCAGGGTGGGCCGGCACCCGACAAGTCACCGTGCCATCGCACCTAGGGGCGGGTGCCATCGCACCTCGGGGCGGACAGCCGAAGGTTGCGGAGCATGGGGCGAGAGCTGCACCATTTTTCGCAACTATGTCTGTTGCCAGCAGTGGCGCGCCCGTGGCGGCCAGGCTAGTGTCTGCTTTGGAGGTGGGTCTTGTGGGCCAAGTTGAAGCTGATCGGCAGCTGCCGCGTCTGGCTTTTTCGACGCTCGCCTTCCCGAGCCAGAGCCTCGCCGAGGCGGCCGCGTTCGGGCGGCGATCGGGGTACGAGGGCATCGAGTTGCGGCTCGTGGACGGTGAGCTGATCGACCCGGCCATGTCCGGAGAAGAGCGCAGGCGTGTAAAGCGCGACGTGGGTGGCCTGCCCGTGGTCGCGGTGGACAGTTCGGTCCGCCTCACCGAGGAGGGCCCCGTGCCACAGATAAAGGCGTTCCTCGAGCTGGCCAACGACTGGGAGGCGCCGGCGGTGCGGGTGTTCGGGGGCAAGCTGCCCGAAGGCGTTGCCGAACGTCGCCGGGCCTTGGAGGAGGCGGCGAAGGTCCTGGAAGAAGTGGCGCCCCTCGCCGAGCGCCTGGGTGTGGCGGTCGGGCTCGAGACCCACGACAGCTTCTCGGCTTCGTCCGTGGTGGCCGAGCTGCTCGATCTGGTGCCGTCCCGATGGGTCGGTGCTGTCTGGGACAGCCACCACCCTCACCGGATGGGCGAGACGCCAGCCGAGGTTTACGCGAACATAGGGGCTCGCCTCGTGCTCGCCCAGGTAAAAGACGCCCGGAAGAGCGACAGCGAGCCGAGCGGGTGGCAGCTCGTGCTCATGGGCGAGGGAGAGGTGCCCGTTCGTGACATGCTGGCCGTGCTGGCCGGGGGTGGTTACTCAGGCGTGGTATCGGTCGAGTGGGAGAAGCGCTGGCACCCCGAGATCGAAGAGCCCTGGGTGGCCCTGCCCCAGCACATAGAGGTCTTGAAGCCCTGGGTGGAAAGCGCCTGGGCGGCGCCGCAACGAAGCTAGACGAGAGATCAAGAGGAGGAACCAGGCCCATGACCAGTCCAGGGAGCGCACGCACGTACGGCTTTGGTGTCGTCGGGTGCGGGGTGATCGGTCCCCGCCACGCAGAGGTGGCCGACGCCTTGCCCAATGCTCGTTTCGTCGCTTGTACCGACGTCGTCCCCGACCGGGCCAAAGCGCTGGCCGAAGCCCATGGTGGCGACTTCGAGCCCGACCTCGAGGCTCTCTTGTCCCGCGACGACGTGGACGTCGTGTCGGTGTGCGTGCCGAGCGGCCTTCACGCGGAGGTCGGCGTCCAGGTTGCCGAAGCCGGCAAGCACCTGGTGGTCGAAAAGCCGATAGACATCTCGCTCGCGGCCGCCGATCGGCTGGTAGGGGCGGTGAAGAAGGCGGGCGTCAAGATGACCGTCATTTCCCAGCACCGCTTCGACCCGGGGTTGGTGGAACTGCGCCAGATGCTGGACGCGGGTCGCCTGGGACGCCTGGTGCTAGGCGACGCCCGGGTGAAGTGGTACCGCACCCAGGCTTACTACGACAGTGGGGACTGGCGCGGGACCTGGGCCCTCGACGGCGGCGGGGCCCTCATGAACCAGGGCGTCCACTACACCGACTTGCTCCGTTGGTGCATGGGCCCGGTGGACGAGGTAATGGCGCTCACTGCGACCGAGGCCCACAAGATGGAGACCGAGGACCTCGCCTTGGCCGTGATGCGCTTTTCCTCCGGCGCGCTCGGCACCTTGGAGGCGAGCACCGCGGTCTTCCCCGGCTTTCGTGAGCGGCTCGAGATAAGCGGCACCGAGGGCACGGTGGTGGTCGAAGACGGCAGGATCGTGGTGCGCGAGTTCGCCTCCGAGCACGGCGATGTCGGCCTCTACGGCGCTCGCGTGGGCAGCGAGGCGAAAGACGCGGCGGCTTCGGGCGCTTCCGATCCCGCTGCCATCAGCAACGACGCCCACGCGAGCCAGGTCTCCGACCTCCTCGCCGCCATTGACGAAGGTCGCGAGCCGCTCATGACGGGCGAGGAGGCGAGGAACGCTGTGGAGCTTGTCCTCGCCGTCTACGAGTCTGCCCGCCGCCGCGGCCCGGTCAGCCTGCCGCTTTCTCGAGCCCGATACGCACCGGCTGGCCCGAGCAAAAGGAGTCGTACGCGGCCCTGACGAGCTCCAGCGCTTTCCTGCCGTCCGCTCCCGTGACGGTAGGTGGGCGGCCCTCGCGGATGGCATCGACGACGTCTTGGAGCTGGGCGCGATGGGCGGTCACGGCCAAGTTGCGCGAGCCGGCGGCCGCGCTCGCCGCGCTGGGGCCGGCTCCACGAGGGCCGGGGTCGAGGTCGTAGGAAGAACTTTCGTCGGTTTGCCAGGAAAGGACCGAACCCGCTTCGAGCACGACAGTGGCCGAGCTCCCGGTTACCGCCAGGGTTTCGGGGGCGCCGGGGTAGCTGGCCGTGGTGACGCAGAGGTTACCCAGCACGCCGCTTTCGAACTCGATCGAGACCAGGGCCAGGTCCTCGCACTCCATCTTGTGGGCCGCCGTCTTGCCCCGTGCGTAAACGGAGCTCACCGGGCCGAGGAGATGGATGAGCAGGTCTACGAGGTGGACGCCCTGGTTCATGAGGGCTCCCCCGTCCAGCGCGGCGGTCCCCCGCCAGATGTCGGAGTCGTAGTAGGACTGGGCCCGGTACCACCAGGCGCGCGCCTCGGCGAGCACGACGGGGCCGAGGTCGCCACGGCGCAACGCTTCTTTCAGTGCTATGACCCCGGCGTCGAAGCGGTGCTGGGATATCACCGAGAGCACGACTCCTTCGGCCGCACACGCAGCGATCACGCCGTCGGCCGCCTCGAGGCTCACGTCCACGGGCTTTTCGAGCACGACGTGCTTCCCCGCCCGGGCGACCTGGTTGCCAAGCTCCCCGTGGGTGCCGCTCGGCGTGCAGACGCAGACCAGGTCAACCTCTGGGAGCGCGAGCAGCTCGTCGACGTTGGAGCAGGCCGTGACGCCATAGCGGCCGGCGAGGGAATGGGCCCGCTCGGGCCGGGTGTCGGCCACGGCCACGAGGTGTGCCCCCTCGACGCCGGCCAGCGCTTCGGCATGGAGCGGCCCGATCGAACCGCACCCGAGCACGGCTGCACCGAGCTCGGCTGTGGCGCTCACCGCTCCGCCGCCGCGGGTGCTCTCTGTGCCCGCCGGCGGGAGGCGGGCTTGCCGCGGGCGCGCCGCCAGTGCGAGTCTCTCAGCACGATCTTGGAGGGTAGCAGCACGTGCGGCGCCTCCTGCTGGTAGCTGGTCCGGTTGAGCAGGATACGGGCGGCGGTCTCGCCCATGGTCCGGGTGGGTTGCTCGATGACCGTCACGCCTGGCTCCACGAGAGCGGCGTAGACGGCGTCGCCGAAGCCCACGACGGCGACGTCGTCGGGCCAGCGCAGGCCATGCTGGCGGAGGCCCGTGAGCACGCCGGAGGTGAGCACGGCGCTGGTGGAAAAGATGGCGTCGGGGCGCTCGGGAGCCTGCATCAGCCAGTCGACCGAGCGGCGGGCGTCTTGGAAATTGAACTCGCCCACCCATATCCGCTCGTCACTTCTCTCGAGCCCGCCGGCGGCGAGCGCCGCCATGTAGCCTTCGGTCCGCGCCCGAGCCGTGGATATCCGCTGGGGCCCGTTGACGAGCGCGATGCGCTCGAAGCCGCTCTCGACCAGGATCATGGTCGCCCTGTACGCGCTGTCGAAGTTGTCCATCGCCACGCTCGGCAGCTGAGGGGCGCCGCCGTCGCGGTCGACGAGCACCACCGGCACCCCACGGCTGGCCAGCGCCAGGGTGGCCGGACCGACCTGGGAGGCCGGTGCGAGCACGAGCCCGTCTATACGCGATGCGAGGAGGCTCACGATCTGGTCCTCGAGCTCGGGGTCCTCGCGCGAGGGGGCGACCAGTATGCGGTGGCCTTCCGCCGCGAGCGCCTCGTCCACGGCCCCGGTCAAGGTTGCGAAAAACGTGTTGGTCACTTCGGGGATGACCACTCCGACCCAGAGGGGCCTGGCCCGGCGCCTGCCCCTCGGCCGGAGCTCGTAGCCAAGCTCGTCTGCGGCGCGCTGCACCCGGGCCCGCATCACGTCGCTCACCCCTCGCCGCCCCTGGCCGAGGGCGCAGGACGCGGTCGCGAGCGAGACACCCGCGTGCAGGGCCACGTCGCGAAGCGTCGCCGGCTTTCCGTTCGCGCCAGTGTTCATCGCTCTTGCCTCGACATACGGCTGGCCATGGCGCTGATCCTACCGAAATAGACCCAGGTCAGTGCTCGATGCACCGTACAGGTCTCGCTATCGAGCGCGAAAAGTTCGCACAAGGGCTGGCAGTAGGCTCATCACATGGTGCCCCCGGCTGCCCGCCTGCCCGCTCCAGAAGCGATGAGGGCGGTCCGAGCGCTGACGAGGCTCTCCCGGGCGCTCGAACGCCGCGCCGGCGAGATCAGCCTCGCCCACTACCGAGTGCTGATGGCAGTGGCACAAGGCGACGAGCGGGCGAGCCGAGTGGCCGAGCGCCTGGCGCTCGGCAAACCCGCCGTCAGCGCGTCGGTGGAGGCTCTTTGCGCCCGCGGGCTGCTCGCCCGTAGCGGGTACGCCGGCGACCAGCGCTCTATAGCGCTGGCCCTCACGCCGGCGGGGCAGGACCTGCTCGAGGAGGCCGAGGCCGCGATGTCGGCCGAACTGGAGGAACTCGCAGAGAGGACGGGGAGGCGAGGAGAGATCCTCGAGGCCCTCTCGCTCCTCGGCGCCGCGCTCGAGGACCGTGCGGCAGAGCGCCGGCGCCCCTCGTGCGACGCCCCGAGCTAGCCCGTCCCAGAGCTCCTCCGCCCTGGTGCCGCTATCGCCTTGGCGGGGCACTAGCGAGAGGCAGAACCGCGGCCCTCCCCGGCGCAAACCGCGCCCTCGCCGGCCCTCACATGGCGGAGGTCAAAAGCGCGTCAGGCGGTACTTCAAGGATGCCTGCGGCAGCGGACCGGGAGCCACCACGGGCACGGTCTGGGCCTGCCCGTCCGCCGCGGTCACGAGCACGGTGGCGAGCTTCTCGCCGGCGGTGAGCGTCGTGACCTTACCGGAGAGGACAGGCGCCGGCGTGACCTTCAGCCGGACGGGCTCGCCCGTGAAACCGAAGACGCTGACCGGGCGGGAGGTGCCGGCGACCACCTCCTTGCCCCATTTCGCCTTGACTACGACCACTTTCCGCCCGGCCGGGAGCACGGTGGCGACGCGGAGTTGGGAAAAGGCGGCGGACGCAAGACTCTCCCCGTCCTTCAAGGCAGCCGGCAAAGGCTGCACGCCGGGAGCACCGAGCACGGCGCCGAGCACCATCACTGTGCGCCCCGCGACGACGCGGCGGGCGGCGAAGATGAAGTTACCACCGGCAGTTGTCGTAGAGCCGGTCTTTACTCCGATTATCCCGTCGCGGCCGAGCACGTAGTCGTAGTTGTAGACGGTGCCGGCGACGGGGAGGGTGACCTGGGGCATCGAAACGATTTGGCGCAAGAGGGGGTTGGCCATGACGACGCTTGCCAGCCGGAGCATGTCGGCGGCCGTCCCGACGCTGTCCGGGCTGATGCCGGCGGGGTCGGCGAGATGGGTGTGGTGGAGGCCGATTGCCGCCGCTTCTTGGTTCATGTCCCTTATAAAGGCCCTGGTGCTCCCGGCCGACCAGCTGGCGAGCATGTCGGCCACGTTGTTGGCCGAGGGGACGAGCATCGCTTCGAGGGCCTGCAATTCGGAGAGGCGCTCGCCTGCGGCCACCGGGACGACGGACTGCTTTTGCGCCGCGTCGGTCCGGTAGGCGGCGACATCTGCCGTGCTCACAGTGATGTCTGGGCCGCTTTGCCCTGGCGCCAGTGGGTGCTGCTTCAACACGACGAGGGCGCTCACCAGCTTGGTCACGCTGGCGAGCGGCCTCACCTCGTCCTGCCGGACGCCTCCCATGGTGCCGAGGCCTTGAACTTCGACCGCCGAAGCGGCATAGGCGGGCCAAGGGAGCGAGAGCGCAGGTCCCGGCACCACGGTTGAGGTCGGGAGCACAAAGGAGACCGCTGCGGTCGGCAAGGCGCGGAAGAGCTGCACCAATGTGCCCGCCGCCGCCAGGATGACGACGACCAGTAGCGCAACGAACAGCCGTCTAAAAAATCTCGCCACGTGCCCCACCTCGTGGACTGGGTAACTGTGGGCGGCAACCCCGTGTGCCACGTCACGATCGTAGGTGCCGGCGTACCCGAGGTCTTGGCATGCGCCTTGGGCAGCCCTCCCCGGGGTATCCGACCGCCGCCGTACAATGGCGGTTATCAGCTATCAGCTGCGATTAAGGCTCGGTGACTAGGCAGCAGTCGGATGCGTGTGCTGGTTGCCGAGGACGACAGGGCGCTCCGGTCGGTGCTGGAGCGCGGCCTGAAAGAGCACGGTTACGTCGTTGACTCGGTGGCGGACGGCGAAGCTGCCCTCGGGTACCTTCGAGAGTTCGAGTACGAGGTCGCCATCATCGACTGGCGCATGCCCAAGCTCTCCGGCCTCGACGTGGTGCGTACTTTGCGAGCGCGGCGCGACCCTGTGCCCGTTCTCATGCTGACCGCGCGCGACACGGCGCTCGACCGCGTGACGGGCCTCGACGAGGGGGCCGACGACTACCTCGTGAAGCCGTTCGACTTCGGGGAGCTGCTCGCCCGCATCCGGGCTCTGCAGCGCCGGCCCCGCGCGCTGCACCCGACCACCCTGGTCGTCGGGGACGTCGAGCTCGACCCTGCCACCCGGGAGGTGCGCGCCGCGGGGGAGCGGCCTACCCTCACGTCTACCGAGCTCGCCATACTCGAACTGCTCATGCGCCGTTCGCCCGCCGTGGTGCACCGCCGGTCGATCGCGCTGCACGTCTGGGAGCAGGAGGCCGACGCGGTCGGTTCCAACACGATCGACGTCCACTTGGCCCGGTTGCGCGCCAAGCTAGCGCCCGCCCATGCCCGGATCGAAACCGTCCGCGGGGTCGGTTACCGCGTGCTCGCGTCGTGAGGCGCTGGCCGGGCGCTGCGGTCCTGAGCGCGGTGGCGCGCCGGCCGGGGTGGACCCACGCCGCCCGGGTGGCTGCCATTGCCGCTGCTTTGATGGCCGCGCTCTACGTCGCGGTCGTGGTCAGCTTCGACGTCGTCGACAGTTCTCACCTCGTCGGAGAAGTCGACGCTCAGCTCACCGACACGCTCCACGAAGTGCACCGGTTCCACCCCAACGTACCGGTCACCACCTCCCCCTTGACCTCGAGCCCCTTGACCTCGAGCCCCTTGACCTCGAGCCCCTTGACCTCGACCACCGGGGGCACCACTGCCCACAAGGGCTCTCACGCCAGCGGGGACACGCCGTTCGACAGGGACGCCGACGCAGACGTGGACGGTGTGCCGATCCTGATCTGGCTCGTGGGCCGCAACGGGACGGCCGTCCCTCTCAACCCGAGCGCCCCGCCGCTTCCCCGCCACGCCTGGCAGGCTTCGGGCGGGCCCACCACGGCCAGGCTGGGTAACGAGGACTTCCGCCTCCTCGCTGCCCCGACTTCGGACGGCTGGGTGGTAGCAGGCGAAAACCTGGCGGACACCCTGCGGGTTTCTTCCATCGTGGACGGGGCCGAACTCGTTGCCGGCCCGGTGCTGGTGGTGGCTATGTTCCTCGGCGCCTTGGCCATCGGCGTCATGGCCTCCCGCCCGGTCGAGCAGGCACGCCGGCGCCAGCTCGACTTCACGGCGGACGCCTCGCACGAGCTCCGCACCCCTCTCACCGTTATCGAGGCCGAGGTCGGGCTGGCGCTTTCTGCCAGTCGCGACAGTGGCGCCTACCGGGAAGCCCTCGAACGGATAGGCACAGAGGGCAAACGCCTTCGCCATATCGTGGAGGAACTGCTGTTCCTCGCCCGTTTCGATTCGGCGCCGCCGGTACCGGGAGACGAGCCCGTGGACCTGGCCGCCCTGGCCGGCAGCTGTGCCGGCCGGTTTGCCCCGGTGGCTGCCGGCAACGGGATCGAGCTCGCGGTGAGGACAGACGGCGCCGGCCCGGCGCTCGTGAAGGCCCCCCCGGCTTGGCTCGACCGCCTCTGCGGCGTGCTCTTGGACAACGCTTGCCGGTACGCGGGCCCGGACGGTTCGGTGTGGGTGACGGTGAGCTCACGTGCGACCACGGTTAGCCTGGCCGTGGAAGACTCCGGGCCGGGGATCCCAGCCGAGGCTCGGTCGCGCCTCTTCGACCGGTTTTACCGGGCCTCGGAGATGGCTGCCGGCAACGGCGGCGGCGCCGGCCTCGGGCTAGCCATCGCTGACGCCGTGGTGAGGAGCACGGGTGGCAAGTGGCGGGTGGGCGACGCGCCAGGAGGGGGAGCGCACATGGAAGTTTCGTGGCGCCGGACGGTCGGCTTCAGGTAGGCACCCCTTGCGTTCAGGTACCCGTCGCCGCCTTCGCTACCTGGGCGTGACCGGCGAGTGTGCCTGCGGTGTAGGCGCACACAAATCAGGCGACGTCTCCCCCCACTAACTCGGCCGGCCGCCCCGGCGCACCGGCTGTGCCCCCAGCGGGCCCGTTCGCGGGAGCGGCTGGTCCCTCGCCGCCGGTCAGCAACGCGAGGCCGAGGACCACCACCACCAGCCCGGTGACCTCACCAAAGAGAGCGAGCGGCGTAACCCTGAAGGGTTCGTCGAAGACCGTCACACCGAGCACCAGGCTGGCGACCGTGTCCACGGTGGCCATGGCGGGAAGGCTGGCGCGAAGCGGCGCCGCCTTGAACGCGAGTTGCGTGAGGAGCATCCCCGCTGCACCGCCGACGGCAACGGCGTAAACGGGCCAGTCCAAGAACACGGCGCCGACCCCGTGCCCGAGTTCGGTAGTCACCTGCTTCAAGGCGCCAGCCGTACCTGCGAAGCCGAGCCCCGCACCAACCGCCAGCGCGGCGGCAGCCCAGTTGCCTTTGGCGCTCCGGCCGAGAAAGGTGCAGAGCCCCATCCCTCCTCCGATGGTTAGGACAGCCACAAATGTTGGCAGCGCGTCCGGGGCACGACCCGGGCCCTCAGCGGAGGTCGCCACGACGAGGAACGTAGCGAGCCCGGTGCAGAGCAGGGCTGCCCAGGCCAGCTCGGAGTTGCGAGGGCGCCGGCCTTCCAAGAGGTGGCGGAGCGGGAGGGCGAACACGACCTCGGTGACCATGAGCGGCTGGACCAGCGTCAGGGGGCCGTCGTGGAGCGCCAGCGCGTGGAGGCCAAAGCCGAAGAGCTGGCCCAACATGCCAAGGAGCCACAGCGGGTGGACCGAGGTCCTGGCGACAAACCTGGCCATACCCCGCCCGCCGGTCGCCTGCGCCACCAGCCCGGCCGAACGGTGCAGCAGCGCGGTAGAGATCGCGTACAACGCCGCGCCGACGAGGGCGGCGGCAGTGGCGATGAGGGTCAGGGCCACCGGAGAACTTGTGCCATCCAGGAACCCATGTCCCGACCATACAAAACTCTGGAGGTTGCAGTGCTCAGGATAGCTCGGCCCAGACCACCTTCCCGCCGGGGCGGCTCTGGGAACCCCAGGCCTGCGCCAGAGCGCTCACGATCTGAAGGCCGCGCCCGCTCATGTTGCCGGGCGCGGCCGGTTCGGGTAGCACGTTCGAGCCGTCCGCGACCTCGAGGCGCAGGCGGTCGTCGCCGTACCAGATGCGCACGAACAAGAGGCCGCCGGCGTGGAGCACGGCATTGGTCGCGAGCTCGGTCACCACGAGGGCGGCTTTTTCCTCGAGGTCCGGTCGGAGGCCGAGGTTGCCGATGGCGCTGCGGGCTTCGCGGACCGAACCGAACACGTCGGTAAAGCGCGAGTAGGCCGCCTGGCCCACCGCCTCACCGGGCGGGTCAGGCCGGCGTGCCTCTCGGCCAGCTGGCACCCCCGACGCTAGATCCACCTGGCCTTGTTTACCCGGTTCGGCCAAAAGTTACGCCACCAGGCACCGACTGGGCGGGTTTTGTCGAGGCGTGCCGGCGGCGCCATCACTCTGCTGGGCCCACCAGTCGCAGGGCCGCCCGCCGGCCCGGCCTCTTTTGCACTTCTATGGCGCTCGGGAGCTGCTCTTTTATGTCCGTCGAGTGGGTGACGACCAGGATCTGGCGGAAGCGGGCCCGGAGCCGCTCCAAGGCGAGCAGCATCCTCGTCCTGCGCTCGTCGTCGAGGGGGCCGAAGACCTCGTCGAGCACGAGGAGCCCCACTGCCCCCCCCGACATGAAGCGCACGTGCTCGCTGATGGCGACCCGGAGGGCAAGGTTGGCTAGGTCCACCTCCGAGCCCGAGAAGCGCTCCAGGTCGTAGGCGACGCCGCCGTCTGAGATTTGCAAGCCATAAGTCTCGGCGTCGACTTCCAGGCGGTCGTACTCGTTGTCTGTGAGCTCGGCGAACAAGGAGGCCGCCTCAGCCGCCAGCCGGGGCCCGACGCTCGCCACCACACTGGTGCGGAAGGCGTTGAGCAGCTCGGCCGTGCGTCGCAGGTGGACAGATTCCGATTGGAGGGCGGCGAGACGCTCGTGCTGACCTCGTGCCTCGGCGAGGCGCTTGGACGCCGCCTCTGCGCCGGCGCGCGCGGTCGCTGCAGCGACGCGCGCCTCGCGGGCGAGTCCGTCGGCTTCCTCGGCGGCGCTCTTCGCGTCGGCCAGAGCGGCGCGGGCGGCGTCGAGCGCGCCGGCGTCGAACCCGAGCCCCTTCACCTTGGCCTCGAGCGTCTCGACCAGGGCGGAGGCGCTGTCCGCTCGCTCCTCGGCCTCGGTCAAGGCGAGCTCTGCTTGGGGCCGGTGCTCGAGCCGGCCACGCACGCGGTTGGCTTCTTCCGAGGCTTTACGGCACTCTTCCAGCTGCCGGGTTGCGAGGGCCAGGACCTCGGTCACGACGGGAAGTGCCGGAGCCGGCCCGAGCTTGCCAGCGAGCTCGGGGTCATGGGCCCGGAGCGCGCCGAGCGCGCCTTCGAGCCTGGCGACAGCACCCTCGCGCCGTGCCCGAGCTTGCTGGTAGCGGGCCTGCGCCTCACGGGCGGTCTCCACCGCTTCGGTGATGCGCCTGAGCTCTTTGTCCGCCTGCCGGGCCGCTTTACTGGCTGCGTCCAGCTCTTTCTTGGCTTCGGACAAGGTCTGCTCAGCCGAAGCCAGCTCGCTGGCGCGGTGCGCTTGGACCTGCCCGAAGGCGTCGCCCAGGGACTGGCCGCAAAGCGGGCAGCTCTCCTGACCAGAGAGGGAAGCGGCCTGTTCGAGGGCGTGTTTGGCGCGCGCCAGCTCACGCTCGGCTGCGTCGCTGCCCCCCTTGGCCGCGCCCAAGGCCGCCTGGGCTGCCATCGCGGCCTGGGACGCTGCTGCGAGGCCCTCCTCGTCGGGTGGCGCCAGCGCGGGGACGTCGGGCAGGCCGTCGAGCTCAGCCGCGGCGCCGGCCAGGGCATCGAGCAGCTGGGCACGGTCCCTGGCGCCGTCCAAGGTACTGGCCGCCGGCTCGAGCTCTGCCAGCCTGGCTTCGGCTTCGGCCAGCCCGGCCAGCTCAGCAGAGAGGCGCTCGACGTCGGCCTTGGCCCGCTCTAGCTCGGTGCGCGCCGCCTTTCCCTCGACGACGAGCATGTCGTGCTCCTGGCGGAGGCGGTCGAGCCGCAAGAAGGCCTCTTCTGTCGAGGCCGCGCGGTCCTTGGCCGATACGGCCGCCCTTTCCTCCTCCGTCGCTGTTTCCTCGGCCGCCGCGGAACGCGCCTCGGCGTCTGCCAGGGAAACTTCTGCCTCCTGGAGGTCGGGGAGCATGCCCTGGAGCCTGGCGTGCTGGTCCTCCGCCACCCGGGCGTCCTGCCTGGCTCGGTCGCGCGCTCCGTCCAGGGGTGTCACCCCGAGCAGGGAGAGGACCAGCTTGCGCCGGTCGGCAGGGCTGTGGCCGGAAAAGGCCGCCACCTGATTTTGCTCGGCAAAGACGGAGGCACGAAAGGCCGCGTCGTCCATACCGAGCACCGAGTGCATGTACCTGGCCGTGTCCCTGACGCCCTCCGCAACCACCAGGTTGTCGCAGTTGACCTGGGCCTGCACGGTGGCCGTGGCACCAGATATGCGCCGGCGGGCGACGTAGAGGTGGCCTTCGTGCTCGAAGGTGACCTCGGCCACGCACTCGCCGTGGCTCCCCGCTGTCGGGATCTCCTCCTTGGTGGTGCGCGCCTTTCCCCAGAGGGCCCAGAGCACGGCCTCGAGGATGGTCGACTTGCCGGCGCCATTGGGGCCGTAGACGCCCACCAGCCCTGGCGGCAGCTCGAGGTCGACCTCGTCTTCGAACACGCGGTAGTTGCGTAGGTAGAGGCGCTCGATCAGCACGTTGTTGTCAGCCCGCCGTTTCGATGGCTGCTTGAAGGTACCGGTGGCCGAGGTCGCGCACCCGGCTCCGGTCGAGGCCGGTCAGGTCCTGGTGCGTGAGCCAGGACTCCCACTGCCCGCCCAGGGTTTCGACCCTCGGTAGCTCAGCCGGCACGGCGAGGTCCTGGAACTCCGGCTGGAGGTCCAGGTGCAGAGCGGCGCCGGCGGCCTCCCGGACCGCTTGGCGGTCCAGGAGGCGGAAGGCCTCCGGGTCGACGCCTTCCAGGTAGAGCCGGGCGACCGCCCCAGCTGGCACCGTGGCCGCGCGGGCCAGGACCTCGTCCGCCAGCTCGGCGGGGGAGAGGCCGAGGGCGCGCACGGGGGCCAAGGTGAGGAGCGGTCGCTGGCCGGCCAGGGGCAGGTGGCGGCACGACCCGCTCGCCGTGTCGAGGACGACTATGCCCTTCGGCTTGTCCGGGTCGTCGGCGAAGCTGAAGGTGTCGGTCGACCCCGCGTACCAGATGCGCTCTGCCACTTCGGCGTGGAAATGGTAGTGGCCGAGCAGGACGAGGTCCGAGCGGAGCGCGCCAAGGTCGACCTCGATCTCGTTGATGTCGGCGTGGCGCGGCTCGACCTGCTTGACGCGGGGGTGGGTGAGGAGCAAGTTGGTGTGCTCGGCGCTGCGGGATCCAGCCGCCTGCTCCAACGCCTCCAACGTGGCTTCCACGCTCATCGTCTGGGGGACGGCGTGCACCACGATGCGGTCGGCGCCAGCGGAGATCTCGAAGCGCTCGTAGGCAAGGCGGTAGGCAAAGCAGATCTCGGGGAAAGTGTCGGCGAGCGCCGAATAGGGGCTTCCCCGTCCCGGCAGCCGGGGCGTGTCGTGGTTGCCGCTGATCACGACCGCGGGCAGGCCAGCGTCCCTGATGCGGGCGAGCGCGCGCTGGGCCACCCGGTAGGAGCGGTAGTGGGGGGCAGGGTGGTCGAAGACGTCCCCCAGCCACACGACGAGGTCGGGCTCCTGGCTGAGAGCGAGGTCCACGGCGGCCTGGAAAGAGACCTCGAAGTCCCGCTCCCTCTGGTTGACCCCGGGCTCGGCCACGTAGGGGAGGTACGAGCGCCCGAGGTGGGCGTCGCCTATAGCTGCGACCTTCATGGCCCCGGGACCGCCACCGGGCCGTTCTCCGTGAGGGTCTCTCGTTGCTCCATGGTCCCCAGTACAGCACGGGGGTGGGACTGCCACGCGGATAGTGTCGAGAACGGGATGTCCCGCCCGCTCAGTTTCGACCCCATCATGGAGGCCCGCCGGCAGTGGGCTGCTCACGGCTGGGAGGAAGCGAGCGCCGGCATGGCGGCGGTCACTTCGATCGTGCGCGCCCAGCAGATCTTCCTCGGGCGCATCGAAGCGGCCCTCCGGCCGCTCCAGCTCACCTTTGCCCGCTACGAGGTCCTCATGTTGCTACTCTTCTCCCGCCGGGGCTCTCTCCCGCTCAACAAGATCGGCGCCAGGTTGCAGGTGCACCCGACGAGCGTCACCAACGCCGTCGACCGCTTGGAGCAGCAAGGGCTGATCAAGCGGGTGCCGCACTCGAGCGACCGGCGTACGACCCTCGCCGAGATCTCCTCCCATGGGCGCGAGCTCGCCCTGCGTGCGACCAAAGCCCTAAACGAAGAGATTTTCTGCCGCCCGGGCATGGCGGAGGAGGACCTCACGCAACTGGTGGACGTACTGCGGCGCTTCAGGCAGGCCGCGGGCGACTTTTCCGAGAGCCCGGCCGGCGAGCGCGAGCCTGGTGCTTAGCGGGCGCCGAACAGCTCGCTCCAGATCTGGGCCAGATCTAGGCCAGGGGTCCGCACGGCTCGATCCGCCGCCATCTTCGGGGCTGCTCGCTGCGGTGGGACGCAGGTGCGGGTAGGCCGTGCCGGCGGCTCGCTCCCGCGCCGCCGGCGCACCACCTGCCCCGCCCGGCGCCGGCGAGGCTCACCTCAATCGACGAGCGCCGACACGTTGGCGGCCACGACGGGCCGGGGGGAAGGCGCGGGCGGGGCGGCCCTCACGACCTCGTCGTAGAGGTAGACGGAGGCCGGTACGGCAAACGGGGCAGAGAGGTTGACGACAAGGCACTCGCCCGGCATCAAGGTCTGGATCTCGGGGCCGAGGGCCGAAAGGTCCTGCTTGGCCGAGGAACGCAGGATGTTGCGGTCCCTCTCGTCGGCCAGGCCCAGCACGAAGAACGTGTTGAACTGGCTGAGCAACTCGTCGTCGAGGAGCTTGGGCTGCTGGCTGACGGCGAGCAGCCCGACGCCGAACTTCCTTCCTTCGCGCGCTACCCGGGGGAACACGTTGGTCTCCCGGTCCTTGCTCTGGGACAGCACCCTCTGGGCTTCTTCCAGGGCCACCGCCACCACTGGGAGCCTGTGCCTGCGCTCAGGTCCCTCCAGGAACGCCGCCTGCCACTCCTCGAGCACCCGCCTGGTGAGGTAGGACGCCACGAGGACCTCCTCGGTGCTGCCGAGCCCGCTCACGTCGACCAGCACGACCTTGCCTTCGGCCAGTTCGCCGAGGATGCGCCGGCCAACCGAGACAGCGGGGTCAGCGGAAATGCACGGCAGGTCAACTATGCGCCGGGCGCGCCTATGGACGACCTGGAGCGTGTTGAGGGCTACTCGGGACGAGAGCTCCACGTCCCGGAAGCCGGCGAGGTCATCGATCCGGGCGAAGTCGGCGAGCCAGGCCAGGCCGGCGGAGCTCGGCCGACCACGGGCTCTAGCAGTTGCCTGGCCGCTGGTGACACCCGCCTGGCCGCCGGTGGCGCCGGCCTCGGCACGGGTCCTAGCACTCGGTTGCCCGCCTGGGGCGTCGCCGTTGGCAGCTGGGAGGTCGTCGCTCGGGAGTGCCGCCGAGTAGTGGCGCTCCAGTTCGTGGAGGGCCTCTTCCTGGGGGCGGGTCCACTCGTAGGCCGTGCGCAGGTCGTCCACGGAGAGCTCAGCCAGGCTGACCCGGAGGGTCGAGGTGTTGGGGAGCCGGCGGTCGGCGTAGGTGCGGAGCGAGGCCGGCGCCCAGGGGTGGCGCGCGAGAGCGGTGCGGTGCTCGCCGTGCGGGTCGATCACGAGGAGCCCGTAGCGGCCGTTGGCTGCCATGACGCCGGCACAAAGGACTTGGAGAAGGTTGGACTTCCCCATCCCGGTCGTCGCAAATATGCCAATGTGGCTGGCCAAGCTCGAGCCGGGGATGCCGACCGGGAACTCGACGACTGTTTCCCCGCTACGCAGCCTCCCGACCGGGACGTCGCCCATACGCTGGGCGAGGAAGGCGAAATCTTCGGGCGTCGGCGAGACCACTTTGGAGAACTGCGTGGGCAAGCTCTTGGGCTTGCGGAACACCGTTCGGGGCCCACCGGGCGCCGCCGGCGGGGCGAGGTAGCCGAGGCAGCGGCACTCGGCCAGGCGATAGGTGCGTTTGGCCTGCTCGTGGAGCGTATGAGCACCGCTCTCGCCCCGGGCGTCGTCTGCGAGTAGCGTGCCGGCCACCCTCTCGGCCCATCCTGGCTCGCGGTGCTCGGTGCCATAGCTCACGTCGACCACCCTGAACAGGTAGCGCCGGCCGGTCGCCTGGTCCACCCCGACGAGCAGCTCCCCGAGGAACAGGTCCTCGTCGGGCGTCGCCCTGAAGAGCGCCTCCAGCACGTTGCGCCCGAAGAGCCGCCCCCGCGTATGGGAGGGGAGACCAGCCTGCGCAGCCACGTCGGGCCCAGCCGGCGCATGAGCGTCGGTCACAAGGGGCCTGGCGCCTGCGGGGTCCTCGGCTACCGGCGCGGGGACTGCCTGGCTGGGTACCTCACGGGCCTCGTCGGGTCGAGCAGCGTCCACGCCCACAGCATCGCAGGTGAGTGTGACGGGCGGCCAGCAGTGCGGGCCGGGTTCGCATGTCCCCGCCCTTTCAGGACCACTCTGCGCTTTCAGGGCCCTCCCGCTCTTCAGGCCCGCTCCATCAAGCTGTGGCGGTCGGCGAAGGCGCGCTCGCGCACCTCTTCGGCCACGCCGGCAGCCGCGAGGGCATCGTCCAGCTCGGCCCAGGCTTCTTCGCGGAGCCAGCCGGGACACGAGGCGAGGCGGTCGGCTACCGAGAGCGAGTACGGGTAGCCCGGGAAGGCGGCGTCGTCGGCCAAGGCCGACAGCTGGCCGAGCAGCGCTGCCGGATCCCGGTCGCCCGGCAGGTCGACCCGGAAGGCGAAGCGGGCGTCGGGGTCCAAGCGGGCCACCACGACGGAGAGGCCCGGTCCCAGCTCGGCTCGCAGGATGCCGACTGGAGCCCACCAGCACGAACGCGCCCCAAGGGCTTTTTCTGCCTCTAGCTCGAGCTGGCCGACCAGAGGCCCGCCCCCGCGGGCGAGCGAGGAGTGCTTGGTGACGCCGACGAGCGCGATGTCGCGCTCGGCCGCCCGAAGGAGCAGTTCCCCGAGCCATCGGGCTGGGATGCGCCAGTCCGGCTGCAAGTCGCCGTCTACCAGCACCAGCGCGCCAGGCTCGGCTTCCTCGACGCAGCGCGCCACCAGCCTCCACTCCGACCAGTCCCTCAGCAGGTTGAGATCGACCGGTGTGTCAGATGCAACAGGTGCGCCCAGCATCGCCAAGGAACGCTTCGCCTCAGCGCCTCCGCCCGGCCCGGCCAGCACGTGGGCGGACAGCTCACCCTGCTCTTCCAGCGTGCAGCGCCCTTGCTGCCAGCGCACCCGCGCTGCCCGGGTGATGCAGACCTGAACGGAACGGGCGTCCGCCACGAGCGCCTGGCCCCCGTCCACCGCCCAGCAGTCGACCGGTGGCGCGGTGCGGTCGAGCGGGCGCGCTTCTACCTGGGCTGCAAACTCGATATCGCTGCCAGTCGGGTCCGAGAGCTGCTGGGAACGGCCGGCGAGGAGATCTGCCAGCGCCTCGGCCGCTTCGCTGATCGTGGGCACGCCGGAATGGTAGGCGCTAGGTGCACCGCCGGCGCCCCACGCCGGCGCCCCACGCCGGCGCCCCACGCCGGCGCCCCACGCCGGCGCCCCACGCCGGCGCCCTTTCCTCTTCCCGCCGCCCGAGCGGCACAATGGAATTATGCCGAGGCCCATATGGAGCGGTTCGATCAGTTTCGGTCTGGTCAATGTGCCGGTCAAGCTGGTGACAGCGACCTCGCCGAAGGACGTCAGGTTCCACCAGTTGCACGGGGCGGACGGGGGGAGGATAAACCAGAAGCGGGTTTGCTCCCTCGACGGCGAAGAAGTGGACTACTCCGAGATCGTGAAGGGCTACGAGGTGCGCAAAGGCGAGTACGTGGTCGTCGAGCCTGAAGAGCTCGAAGCGCTGGCGCCGGAGGCGAGCCGGGTGATCGATATCGAAGAGTTCGTCGAGCTGTCGGCCATCGATCCGCTGTTTTTCGAACACAGCTATTACCTGGTGCCAGACGGGCCGGCGGAAAAGCCCTACGCCCTGCTCGTGGAGGCGATCGAGGGCACAGGCAAAGCCGGGATCGGCCGCTTCGTGCTACGCACCAAGGAGTACCTGGCCGCGCTACGGCCGCGCGACGGCGTGCTAGTGCTCTCGACACTGCTTTTTGCCGACGAGGTGGTGAAGGCGGCCGATTTCGAGGTGCGCACGACCAAGGACACCAAGCCAACCGAGCGGGAGCTCGACATGGCGCGCCAACTCGTAAGTACTTTCGCCGCCGAATGGGACCCCGCCAAGTACAAGGACGACTACCGGGAAAAGGTCCTTGCCATGATCGAGGCCAAGGCGGCGGGCAACGAAATTGCCGTGCCGGAAGGGCCCGAACGGCCCGCTCCCGTGGTGGATCTCATGGCCGCCCTGGAGGCGAGCCTGGCCCGGGCTGGAAGGCGTTCTCGAAGCCAGGAAGGTACGGGCGAGACCGAGAGCGACGAGGCCAAAGAGCGCGCGAGCGCTTGATCCGGCCGAAGGCGCGACAGATAGGACAACGGAGGGTCTTGGCGTACAAAAACCAGGCCGATCTGAAGTCGTTAGCCGCACATTTGTCGGTTTTCTGGGCGAAAACGCGCAAGTTACTGATGGATGTGGCCTCTGGCGGCGCACATCAGTCAGTTTTTCGCGCGTCCCCGCCTTAGAGAGCGGCTTTGTCGGGGCGTCCCGGGCCAGGCGGCCCCCCGGCACGGCGGCCTGGCGGCACGGCGGCCTGGCGGCACGGCGGCCTGGCGGCACGGCGGCCAGGCGGCCTGCTAATAGCTAATCGGCGCCGGCGACGCAATGTGGGTCGGCTGCCCTGCTTTTGGTGCTAACAGCTAACGCTAACCGGCGCCGGCGAAGGCGAGTACTGCGTCGGAAACCGCCGGCCAGGCCTGCTTGGCCCAGGGACCGAAGGGCTCGGACGAAAGGCCGGCGAGCGCCACGCCGGCCTCGGGGTCGGCCCACACGAACGAACCGGACTGCCCGAAGTGACCATAGGTGGAGGGCGAGTTGCGGGTGCCGGTCCAGTGGGGCGACTTGTTGTCGCGTAACTCCGGCCCGAGCCCCCAGTCGCAGGGTTCGTACCGCCCGAAGCCCGGCAGCACGCCGGCGAGGCCCGGGAACGCCACTGAAGTGGCCGTCTTCCATGTCGACTCGCCGACGAGGCTAGGTGCGAGCAGTTCTTTCGCAAGGAGGAGCAGGTCCGAGAGGGGGCCGCGGGCGCCGTGGGCGGGTGAGCCGGCGAGGGTGGTGCGGTTTATGCCGAGCGGGCCGAGTACGCCTTCTCGCAGGTACTGCTCGAAGCTCATAGCCGTACGGAACTCCAAGTGGGCGGCCAGGGCCTCGGTCCCGGTGTTGGAGTAGACGCGCCTGCGCCCGGGCGGGGAGAGGGGGCTCGTCCCCTCGAAGGGGAGGCCCGACGCGTGCGCCATCAGGTGGGCGACCGTGGAGCCCTCGGGGCCGGCGGGTTCGTCGAGGCCGAGGGTGCCCTCTTCGCTCGCCACGAGGACTGCCAAGGCCACCAGCAGCTTCGTGACCGAGGCCCACGCAAAGGGCTGCTCGGCTGGGCCGCTCGCCGCCAGTGTGCCGGAGGGGCCGACGACGCCACAGGCCGCCTCTCCGGGCCAGCTGCTTATGTGGGCTCGCAGTGCGGCCTCGAGGCCGGTGCCCGCTGAGAGCCCTGCTCCGGGACCGGCGGGCCGGGTCACGCCGGCGACCCCCCGTGGATCGTTGGGGAACCCGTTCGTCTCCGCCGTGGGAGTCACGCCGGCGACCCCCCGTGGATCGTTGGGGAACCCGTTCGTCTCCGCCGTGGGCGTCACGCCGGCGACCCCCGGCGGGCGGCCACGTAGCGGCCCATTAGCGTCGCCGTCTCGGCGAGGTTCTGGCGGATGCTGCCGGCAATGGCGCGCTCCGCGAGCGGGCCTAGTAGGGGGATGTTGACGCGGAGGTCGGCCTCGAAGTGCTGGTAGCAGGCGGCCTCGCCGTTGGCCACGAGCTCGTACCAGCCCGAGAAGGAAAGCAGGCCGGCGTAGTTGTCGGCCAGCATCGTCACCTGGGTGGACCGCCGGTCGAGGTCGACGTCGCTCACTTGTGCCCAGGTCAGTTTGGCGGGGTCCAAGATCACGGCGGCTGGCCCGTTGAGCCGGCCGGCGAACTTGTACCCGACCACCACCCGGGCCCGTCTCCCGTTGGTTTCGAGTGTTCTGAGCTCGGGCGCTGAAATGCCCTCGAGGGCGCCTAGCTCGCGGTAAAAAGAGGGGTCGAGGAAGGCCGCCTGCGCTTCTTCCACGCTGGCCTCGATCGGCTGATCGACGCAGATCCTCATGTGCTCAGTAATAGCTTGCGGAGGTGTCGCACTCCAAGGGGCCCTCGAGCGCGTGGAGGTTGGCCTCCATCACATCGAAATACGTCTGGTACTTCGTGCCCGGGGCGGGAGCGAGCTCCATCGGGTCGAGGCTCTTTGCCTCGAGGTGGTCGGCCTTTGCCACCTGCAAGAGTTGGCCAGAAGGCACACCCTGCTCGGAGAAAACGCCCGGTATCGAGTACTGGGCTATGGTCGCCAGCGCACTTTTCACCCCGGTCGAGCTGACGGCGACGTCCACGAGCGAAAAAGCCGACGCCATGCGCCCGAAGGCGTCGTCTGCGGTCACGAATTCCCGTAGCGGGCAGCTCGAGAGCGAGCTGTAGTAGTCAGAGGAAATAGAAGAGGCGAGGGACTCGAAGTCACGAGCGCCGTTTTCGAACTGGCGCTTCCCGGCCGGGCTCACGGCGGAGAGGGCGTCCGCCACTTTTCCTGCGGCCGAAGACCAAAGGTACGGGTCGAGCCAGAACTCGTACGAGCCAGCCTTCTTTGTGACTGCCGGCAGCAGCGCCAAGTGGCGGCGTGAAGCCGCGGCCGCTTCCACCTTCGGTTGGTAGCCGGCGCCGACTTCGACGACGAGCTGAGCAGAGGCGAGCTCCTTGCGCTGGGCGGCAGACGGCGTGAGGCCCTCGGGCTGGACGCCGGCCGGGGCGAGGTCGGTCACTTTGACATCTGCGCCGCCCACGTAGGCCACGAGCTGGGCCAAGGGAAAGGCAGTGGCCACGACCCGGAGGGGGTGGGCCAGGGCGGAGTCGACCGTGGCGGGCCGGGACTTCCCAGCTGCGCCGCTTCCATGAGCCTTCGCGCCGCAGCCGGCCAGAGCGGCCCCGACGAGCAGGCCACCGAGCACGCCGGTGAGGGCTCGCCCCGGTGCGCGCCTTGCCTGGGCAAAGTCCAGTCGGGCGCGGCTCACCCTTCGAGCATGGCACCGTGCTGTTCTTAGCGGCGAGTCACGCGCTGCTGTCCCAGCCAGCCGTACACGGCCGCCCCCGCCCGCGAGCCACGCCCGACTTGCCCGCCGGCGAGTCGTGCCCGGCTGCCCCTAGCGGCAAGTCACGGCCGCAGACCCTGGCTCGGCAGGCAGGGCTGGCGCGCGAGCGGCCCCGGTTGGGCCTATCAGCGCGCTGGCAATAACCTGTGGGAAGAGAAAGGTGGTGGTCCCTACGGCCCAGAGTTCTAGTTCGTTTGATGCCGTCGTGATCGGCGGCGGCCCGGCGGGCTATGCGGCGGCGCTTTACGGTGGGCGCCAGGGCCTATCCGTCGCCGTGGTGGAAAAGGACAAGGTGGGTGGCACATGCCTGCACCGGGGGTGCATACCCGCCAAGGAACTCCTGGAGACGGCCGCCGTCTACCGCACCGTCCAGGGCGCGAAGGGTTACGGCATCGCCGTGGACGGCATATCGGTCGACTTTTCCTCTTCCCAGGCGCGAAAGAAGAGGGTCGTCGACCAGCAGCACAAGGGCCTTCAAGGGCTCCTCGAGAAGTGCAAGGTGACCACTTTCATAGGGAGGGGCTCCTTGCAGCCCGGCAAGGTGGTGCGCGTCGAGGGCGCCGACGGGGCGGTCACCGAGCTCGAGGCGCCTGCCGTTCTGCTCGCCGCCGGCTCGGTACCCCGTACGATCCCTGGTTTCGACGTGGACGGGCGGCTAGTGCTCACCAGTGACGAGTTGCTCGAACTGGAGAAGTTGCCGGCGTCGGCGGTGGTGATCGGGGGAGGGGTGGTCGGCTGCGAGTTCGCCTCGATGATGGCCGACATGGGCGTCAAGGTCACGGTCCTCGAAGCCCTCCCGAGCGTCCTTCCTGGGGTCGACGCTGACGTGACAGCCGTGGTGGTCAAGTCCTTCGCGCGGAGAGGCATCGAGGTGAAGACGGGCGTGACCGTGAAGGGCCACGACACTTCCGAAGACGGGGAGTCGACCACCGTTCGCTACGAGTCGAGCGAGGGTGCGGCCAGCCTGCAGGTGCGAGCGGTGGTCGTGTCGGTTGGCCGCCGCCCCTACAGCGAAGAGCTGCTCGCCCCCGGTTGCGGTGTCGAGGTGGACGAGAGGGGCTTTGTCAAGGTGGACGAGCTGTTGCGGACGAGCGCAGAAGGGGTCTGGGCCCTAGGTGACCTGGTGGCGACTCCCGGCCTCGCTCACGTTGGTTTTGCCGAGGCCATCGTTGTCATGGACCAACTGCTCGGGCGGGAGCCCGTGCCGATCGACTACGCCAAGGTGCCTTGGTGCGTCTATACCCACCCTGAGGTCGCCTACGCCGGCTACTCCGAGCAGGCGGCGAGGGAGGCCGGTTACGAGGTGGTCACGAAGAAGGACCCCTTCGTGGGCAACGGCAGGGCAGCGATCATCGGTGACACCGAGGGCGTCGTCAAGCTCGTCGCCGAAAAGCTCCCCGATGGCCGGCCGGGGCGGCTCCTCGGGGTCCATATGGCCGGCCCGTGGGTGACCGAGCAGCTCGGGCAGGGGTACCTGGCTGTCAACTGGGAGGCGACGGCCGACGAGGTTGCCCAGTTCGTGCAGCCGCACCCGTCGTTGTCAGAGGTTTTCGGCGAGACGATGCTCGCCCTCACTGGAAGAGGTATCCACGTTGGCTGACATCACGATGCCCCAACTCGGTGAGACGGTCACCGAGGGGACGATCACTAAGTGGCACAAGAAAGCGGGCGACCCGGTCGCGGAGGACGAGGTGCTTTTCGAGGTCTCGACCGACAAGGTCGACTCGGAGGTGCCCTCTCCTATCAGCGGCGTCGTCGGCGAAATCCTGGTTGCCGAAGGCGAAACGGTGGCAGTGGGTACGAAGCTGGCCGTCGTGACGCCCGCTGGTGAGGCGCCAGCGGCTCCTGCCGCCGACACGGGGGCAGCCTCGGCCGGCGAAGTTGCCACCGCGCCCGCCCGTGAGCCGGGCGCCGAGGGGCCCGAGGCCGCGGAGCCCGTGGAGGCTCGGGCAGCGGCCGCAGCGCCGGCAGGGCCAGCCAGCATTCCCGGGGCCACCAAGCCGCCCTCCGGCGGCCCGGCCAGGCCGGGTGGACGGCCGGCCGACCAGCGGCCGCCCAGCGCGCCGGCGCAGGGCGGGCCAGGCAAACTGCTCTCACCGGTTGTAAGGCGCCTCATCGCCGAGCACGGCCTCGACCCGGCCCAGATCCCCGGCACGGGGGCAGGCGGCAGGATCACCCGGGACGACGTGCTTGCCGCGATCGAGCGTCAGGGGGCCAACGGCAACGGTTCTGCAGCTGTCGAGGTCGCTCCCTCGGCCAGCGCCTCGCCGGGCGGTGCTCCCTGGCCGCCGGGCGGGACGGTCGGTGCGGGGGTCGCCGAGCCGGCTCGTCCCCGGGTCGGTGCACCTCTCCCCGGAGAGGAGTTCGCGATAGCGCCGAGCGCGCCGGCGCCGAGGCCGGGGTTGCGGGACATGGTCGTCCCGTTCACCAACATCCGCCGGCGCACTGCCGAGCACATGGTCCGTTCCAAGCACACCTCGGCCCACACGATGGTGGCGGTGGAGGTGGACTACTCGGCCGTCGACCGAGCGCGGCTGCCCGTCCGCGCCAGTTTCAAGGCCAACGAGGGCTTCAGCCTCACTTACCTTCCGTTCATTGCTCGTGCCGTCGTCGACGCGCTGGAGGAGTGGCCCTACCTCAACTCCTCGGTAGGCGAGGATGAGCTGGTCGTGCACGGCGAGGTCAACCTCGGCGTCGCCGTCGACCTCGACTTCGAAGGCCTGCTGGTGCCGGTTGTGCACCGCGCAGAGGAAAAGCGCTTGGTGGGCTTGGCCCGCGAGGTCGCCGACCTGGCGTCGCGGGCGCGTAGCAAGCGCCTGACCATGGACGACATCTCGGGAGGGACCTTCACGCTGACCAACGCGGGTGGCTACGGGACATTGATCACGGTGCCTGTTATCAACCAGCCCCAGGTCGCGATCCTCTCCACCGACGGTGTGCGCAAGCGCCCGGTGGTGGTGACCCTGCCGGACGGTTCCGACGGCATCGCCGTCCACCCCGTGGGCAACCTGGTGCTGTCGTGGGACCACCGGGCGGTCGATGGGGCCTACGCGGCGGCGTTCATGGCCAAAGTCCGGGACATCTTGGAAACCCGGGACTGGGCGGCCGAGCTGTAGGGGCCCCGGACGGTGCGGGCAAACCCCACGGGGCCGGTGACGGGCGCGGACCGCGCACGGCCCGCTCGCTTCTCGCTTCTGCCCGGTCGGGTGCTGCGGCTTCGCTGGCTCGGTTCACGCGTTGCCTACCGTGACGCGCACGCCCTCCAACGAGCGTTGTGGGCCGCTGGCCGAGAGGCCGATGACTGGCTCCTGCTGCTCGAACACCCCCACGTCTACACTGCCGGTGTCCGGGCCAAGGCGGAGCACATGCTCGTGGACCCGGCGAGCGTGGGTGCGGAGCTACTTCCGGTAGACCGCGGCGGCGACATCACCTACCACGGGCCCGGCCAGCTCGTCGGCTACCCGGTACTGTCGGTCCCGAGCGGCCCGGGTGCCACACCGGGGTACGTCCACGAGCTCGAGGAGCTGGTTATCGAGGCGCTCTCGCGTGTGGGCCTCCCCGGCGCCGGCCGTCTCCCTGGTTACCCGGGCGTGTGGGTCAGCACGCAAGGCACTCGGCCGCGCAAGATCTGTGCCATCGGGGCACGCCACAGCCGCCAGCGGACCATGCACGGCTTCGCCCTCAACGTGGTCCCCGACATGTCGATGTTCGGCCACATCGTGCCTTGCGGGATCGTCGGCAAGGAAGTGACCTCGCTCGCCGGCGAGGGCGTGCACGTCAGCGTGGCCGAGGTCGCCGAGGCCGTGTTCGAGCTGGCAGCCGAGCGCTGGGGTACCGGCCGGCCCGTCGAACGTCAAGACATGGCGGGACTGGCAGGTTCGGGGACCTTTGCTTCGCCGGCTGCTTCGCAGGCTGTTTCGCCCGCGTTCGCAACCGTGGCAGGGACCCCTCCCGCCACTGCCTCTGGCGACGTCGCCCCGGCGCCTTCCAGCGCCGCCGCCGGAGCACCTCCCGTCAGCTCTTCTGCTGGTGTACCTCCCGCCGGCACTCGCGGCGCCCAGCCTGTGCGCCTCCTCGCCCGGTTGGCTGCCGCCGGCGTCGGCGAGGGCGTGCCGTTGACGGTTCGCAAGCCCCCCTGGCTCCGGGCCAACGCCAGCCTGGGGCCGGGTTTCCGTTCGCTCAAAAAGACCGTCCGGGAACTGGCCCTGGTCACGGTGTGCGAGGAGGCGGGCTGCCCCAACATCTTCGAGTGCTGGGCCGACGGGACAGCCACCTTCATGATCAACGGGGACCGCTGCACCCGAGCCTGCGGTTTCTGCGAGGTGAGCACGGCGAAGCCACTTCCCCTCGACCCCGACGAGCCCGAACGAGTGGCCGAGGCGGTCGCTCGCCTCCACCTCGCTCATGCCGTCATCACCTGCGTCGCCCGCGACGACTTGCCAGACGGAGGGGCATCGGCCTTCGCGGCCACGATCCGGTCGGTGCGCCAGCGCTGCCCAGGTACGGCCGTCGAAGTCCTCGTCTCGGACCTGAAGGGCGACCCCGCCGCGCTGGAGACGGTGTTCGCGGAGCGGCCCGACGTGTTCAACCACAACGTCGAGACCGTCCCCCGCTTGCAGCGGGCGGTGCGGCCTTCTGCCTCCTACACTCGCAGCCTCGCGGTCTTGGCCCGGGCGGCGGCGGCTGGGCTCACGACCAAGTCGGGACTGATGGTGGGCCTGGGCGAGGAGGAGGCCGAGGTGCTAGGGGTCCTGGCGGACCTCCACGCCATCGGAGTGAGCATCGTGACGATAGGCCAGTACCTGCGCCCGACGGCCCGGCACTTACCGGTGGCCCGCTGGTGGGAGCCGGCAGAGCTCGCCCGCCTAGCCGAGGCGGGCCGAGGGTTTGGGATCCGCGAGGTGGTTGCTTCGCCGTTCACACGCTCGAGCTACCACGCCCGACAGGCGGCCGAGGTCGTGGCGGGTAAGGCTGGCACCGACCCCGAGCGCGGCGGCGCTTCGGCGAACGGGCAGCTGCGTCGCAGCGTCACGCCGGCGGAGGGCCCCGCCGACCCCGAGCGCGGCGGCAGTTCAGCGAGGGTCACGGCTTGAACGGCGGCACGCCCTTTGCTGCCCGCTTGGAGCGGGCTCGCCTGGCGATGTCGGTTGCCGGCGTAGACGCTCTCCTCATCTCGTTGGGTGCAGACCTCCCGTGGTTGACCGGCTACTCCGCCATGCCCTTGGAACGCCTCACGATGCTCGTGGTCCCAGCCGCCGCCGGCGGCCAGGCCACGCTCGTCGTCCCCGAGCTCGAGGCGCCCCGGGTCGTGCCCATCCCCGAGGTCTTCTCGCTGCGTCCCTGGTCCGAGACAGAGGACCCGGTCGAGATAGTCGCGTCGCTCGTGCGCAAGGAGACGGGGCCGTCGCCGGCGCTCGCGGTCGGGGACCAGACCTGGGCGAGGTTTGTGCTCGGGCTGCAGGCGGCGCTCCCCAGCGCGACCTGGCGCCCGGCTTGTTCGGTGACCGGCCCGTTGCGGGCGGTCAAGGACGCAGCCGAGATCGAGGCTCTGGCCCGGGCGGCGGCGTCCGCGGACAAGGTGGCGGCTGCACTCCTCGGCGGCGAGATCCCCTTGGCTGGGCGCACCGAGCGGGAAGTCTCCGCCGAGATTTCGAGGCACCTCTTGGAGGAGGGCCACGAGCACGTCAACTTTGCCATCGTGGCCTCGGGCCCCAACGCGGCCAGCCCCCACCACGAAGCCTCCGACCGGCGGATCGGCAAGGGCGAACCGGTGGTCTGTGACTTCGGTGGCTCGCTCTCGGGCTACTGTTCCGACACCACGAGGACGGTGTTCACGGGGCCCCCGCCGGCGGAACTGGCCCACATATACGAGGTCGTGGCTGGTGCGCAGGCCGCCGGGGTGGAGGCGGCGCAGCTCGGCCGCCCGTGCAGCGAGGTCGACCGCGCGGCCCGTACGGTCATCGAGGACGCCGGTTACGGCCGCTACTTCGTGCACCGCACCGGGCACGGGATCGGCCTGGAAGAGCACGAAGACCCCTACATGGTCGCTGGCAACGACGAGCCGCTCGCGGCGGGGCACGTTTTTTCGGTCGAGCCAGGCATCTACGTACCCGGCAAATGGGGCGTGCGCATCGAGGACATCGTGGCTGCCACGGCGGCGGGGCCCGAACCGCTCAACAAATCGAGCCGCGCCCTGACGGTCGTCCCGAGCTGAGCCACGCTCGCGGCGTGGGCCAGGGGCGGGCGCGGCGGCTCGGTGCGCCCCGACGGCGATGGGCGAGGGGCCTCGGGAGGGCGATAGGCGCGCGGGCTCAGCGTGCCCGGAGGGCGACGAGCACGGCGGCCCCCGCCGCCGCCGCAGCGGCGAGCATGGCAGCGCGGTCGCCGGCGACGCTCGCCAACTGTCCGTGCCTGCTCACGGCCTCGACCACGGCCGGCAGGAGCGACGCGCCCACCGCGGCGCCGATCTGGCGGCTCGTGTTGATCGCGCCGCCGACAAACCCCTGGTCCGAGTCGTCCATGCCAGCGCTCGCACCCACGGTGCTGGCGAAGGCCGTGCCGGCGGTGCCGAAGCCGACCAGTGTCACCGCAGCCAAGGCCGGGCTGTAGGCGCCGGTGGCAGGGATCTGGGTGAGCAACAGGAAGCCGGCCAGTGCGGCCAACGCGGTCACGATGTTGAGGCCCCTTATCCCAAAGCGCCTGAGCAGCCTGGCGCCAAAAGCCCCGGCCGTGAACCCGACCACGCCCTGAGGGGCGATGACGAGGCCGGTGACGAGGGGCGAGTCGTGGAGGACGTCTTGGAGGTAGAGGGAAAGGACGATCAGCTCCCCGCCGTTCCAGAGCCCCATCAAGACCATCATGAGGTTGGCACGACGCAGGTTGCCGAGGCGCAGCAGCCGCAGCGGTACCAGGGGGGCTTCGTGGCGGCGCTCGACTGCCACGAAGGCGCGGAGCGCCAGGACAGCCAAGCCCAAGGGCCCGAGCACGAGGGCGGAAGCCATGCCCACGGCACCCGCTTCCGACACGGCGTAGACGAGGAGCGCCACCCCGGCGGTGATGAGGAGGGCGCCGCCGAAGTCCAGGTGCTTCGCGCTCCCGCCCAGACGGGACTCGGGCAGCACCTTGCGGCCGAGCGCCACGACCGCGAGCGCGACGGGCAAGTTGACCAGGAACACTGACCTCCAGCTGGTGAAGTCGACCAGCACCCCGCCGAGCACCTGGCCGGACACGAAGCCGAGCGACGCCACCGCCCCGTACGCGCCCAGCGCACGGTTGCGGCTCTGGCCCTCGGGGAAGCTCGTCGTGATGAGCGAGAGGGCCGCCGGCGCCACCATGGCCGCCCCTGCGCCTTGGACCAGGCGGGACACCACGAGAAGACCAGGGTCCTGGGCGAGGCCTCCGGAGAGTGAGGCCAGTGCAAATACGGCGAGACCGCTGAGGAAGATCCGCCGGCGCCCGAAAAGGTCGGCGGCGCGCCCGCCGAGCACGAGGAGCCCGCCGAAGGTGATCGCGTACCCGGTGACGACCCACTGGACTGACGAGGCCGTGAAGCCGAGCTCGCGCTGTATGGAGGCGAGGGCCACATTGACGATGCTGAAATCCAGGACCACCATGAAAGATGCGGCCAATATGAGTACCAGCGCGAGCTGTCCGGGGCCCATGACGGTGGTCTCGGGCGAGGGCTCCCATGAGGCGCCGGCGGGTACGGGGGTGCTCGCCATGGGGCCCGGCTCGGTGTCAACTGCCGCGATACTCATCTTCACGATCTCCGATACGGTACGATCCGTTTTGTTATGTTGGAGTCCAACAGCGGGAGGCGGAGGGCTATTCCCAGAGGAGCCAGAGGCGGCGAGCAGACGGCAGGGCGCGATGAGCAGGGGGAGCCCGGTGCCGGGGAAGCTTTCGGCGGGGCCGCCCACCGGCCCGGGAGGCCCCGGAGCGCGGAGGCCGGCGCGGCGATCCTCGACGCCGCGAGGGATCTCCTAGCCGAAAAAGGGCTCTCGCATATGTCGATCGAAGAGGTGGCGGCCCGCGCTGGGGTGGGCAAGGCGACCGTCTACCGGCGGTGGCCGTCTCGGGGGGCTCTGGCGCTCGACGCTTTCTTGACGGAGTTCCAGAGCCAATTGACGCTGCCTCACACCGGGACGTTCCGAGAGGACCTGCGTGCCGCGGTCAAATCGTGGGTGCGCGCCGTGACGACCACCAGGGCGGGCAGGATGCTCCCCGCCCTGGTCGCGGAAGCCCAGCGGGACCCCGACCTGGCGATGGCGTGGCGAGCCCGGGTGTTCAACCCCCTTCGTGAACAGCACCGGGCCATCGTGGACCAAGCCGTCCGCCGCGGGGACCTGCCACCCGGCACCGACGCAGACTTGGTGCTCGACCTCGTGTTCGGTTCCGCCTACCACCGCCTCTTACATGGCCACCTGCCCCTCGACGAACGTTTCGTCACCCATGCCGTCGACTTGGTGGTCGACGGCTTGGAGAGCGGGGCGGGCCGGCGCTCTCCGCCCCATGGCCCTGGCAAGATAGGCGGGAATGCAAGTCGCAGAGCACATTGACGCCCTGGAGCGCGACGGCAAACACCTTGTCTCTGTCGCCCGGGCGTCCGACCTCGACCTCCCCGTCCCCTCTTGCCCGGGTTGGCGTCTCGCCGATCTCCTGGCCCACATCGGTTTCGTGCACCACTGGGCCGCCAGCTACGTCTCCCACGGGTGGACCGAGATGGTGCCCGAGAAGGACGAGCAAGAGATTTTCGGCACCGCCCCGGGCCCTGCACAGCTTCTCGGCTGGGCCGAGGAGGGCCACGCGGGCCTCGTCGCGGCGCTGCGGGAGGCGCCCGGGGATCTGCGCTGTTGGACGTTCCTGCCGGCGCCGTCCCCGCTCGCGTTTTGGGCGCGGCGCCAAGCCCACGAGACCGCCGTGCACCGAGCGGACGCGGAGCTCGCCCGCTCCGGCGCTGTCACCGCGTTCGAGCCAGCTTTTGCCGCCGACGGTATCGACGAGCTTCTCTTCGGGTTCCTGGCCAAGCGCAGACGCCAGGGCGACGAAGGGGCCCCTGGAGGCTCCATGGTGCTGGAAGCGACCGACTTCGCCGCCTCGTGGACGGTGCGGATCGGTGCCGAGGGGGTGACTGCGCTCGAAGGCGACCACGGCGGGGACGTCTCGGTGAGCGCAACCGCCTCGGACCTCTACCTCTTCACATGGAACCGCCGCGGTGCCGAAGGCCAGGAGGTCAGCGGGAACAGGGATGTGATAAAGCGGTGGCAAGAGAGCGCTCGCGTGAGGTGGGCGTGAAGGAGGAGGCCCGCTGCCGCGGCGACGTGGTCCTCGCAAAGACGGGCCCGGTCGGCCCGCTCTTGGTCAGCTCACGCCGGGCTGCTTGCGGGCGATAGCCGTGACGAGCGGCGGGAGAACTACGGGGTCGTCCCCGGGGCTCACGCCGGTCAGGTCTTCGAGGTAGCTGGCCACCGGTCCCGGGCCGGCGCCGGCCGGGGCTTCGGCCCAGGCGTCGACCAGCTCGAGGCCGGCGTCGATCACCAAGCGGGGCAGCAGGGCGCCGACGTCGGGGTGGCGGGCGGAGGGCATAGACATGGCGGTACCGCCGACCCGCCCGGCGGAGGTGACCGGTTCCTGGGCGAGCACCCAGCCGCCGGGCCGCGTGACCGACGCCATGCGGGCGAGGACAGCGCCAGGGTCGATTACGTGCATGAGCAAGAACCTGCAGTACGCCAGGTCGACCTGCTCGGGTAGCAGGAGCTCCTCCGCCGCTTGGGTAATGGCCACGACCTGGGCGCCGGCCTCGCTCGCCGCGGCCTCGGCCACCTCGTCGCGACTGGCCGGGTCGATGTCGACGGCGTACACCCGGCCTCCCGGGCCGACCACCCGCGCCAGCGCCACGGTCACGTCCCCGCCACCGGCGCCGACGTCTACGCAGCGCCAGCCCGCCCCGAGCCCCAGGCGGACCAGGGCGGTCTCGAGCGGCCGCCGGTACACGTCGTTGCGCAGCACGAGCGCGAGTTCTGCCATGTGCGGCCCAAACCTAGTACAGGCCGTTATCCGCGCCTTCCCACCTAGAGTGGATCCGTGCGCGCTCTCCGGCTAATGTCGCACTTCAAGCCCCGGAGGCGTGCGTAGGCTCACTGCACAGGCCGGCGCAGGAGGAAGGTCGATGGCAAAAGGAGGGCCAACGATGGAACTGGCTGCGCTCGGCTCCAAAGAAGTGCTCCGTGACGCGGACGTGGGGACGTCACGAGAGCGGGCGCGCCAGGCCCGCTTGCGCCGGCTGGCCATAGTCCTCGCGGTAGTGGCGGTCCCGGTCGTCGGCCGCACGGCCGCCGGCGTCGTCCGTTACCTCCAGGGCAACTACCTGGCGGCGAACGCCGATTTCCACTGGCCGCACATCGGTTTCCCGCCGGCGCTCGTCTCCTACCTGCCTGCGCTGGCCTTGGTCGTGCTGCTCGGTGCCGTGATGGGAGGGCCGCTCCTCGCGGCAGGGCGTTCGCCGCACGTTCTCTACCGGCCCGAAGAGGTGGGGGTGCGCTTGGCGGACGTGGTAGGGGCGGGGGCGGTCGTCGACGAGGTGGTGAAGACCCTCAACCTCTTCCTCGCCCACCGGACCTTCTCCGAGCAGATGGGCGGGAACCCCCGCCGGGCGGTCTTGTTCGAGGGCCCGCCCGGGACGGGCAAGACCTACATAGCCAAGGCGATGGCGGCCGAAGCAGGGGTCCCGTTCCTCTTCGTGTCGTCCTCTGCCTTCCAGTCGATGTACTACGGCCAGACCAACCGCAAGATCCGCAGCTATTTCCGGGCGCTCCGCAAGTACGCGAGGCAAGAAGGCGGCGCCATCGGGTTCATCGAGGAGATCGACGCGATCGGGGCTGCCCGGGGCGGCATGGGCGCCGGGCCAGGCCGGGAGGGCATCGCCGGCGTGGTCAACGAACTCCTGGTCCAGCTCCAGTCCTTCGACACGCCGCCGTTTGGGACGCGCCTCGTGAACGCCTTCGTGGACCAGGTCAACCGGTGGCTGCCGGCGTCCAAGGCGCTCGCCAAAAGGACGCTCGCGCCGGCCAATTTCTTGGTGGTCGGCGCCACCAACCGGGCCTCTGACCTCGACCCGGCCCTCGTGCGGCCGGGGCGCTTCGACCGGACGGTGCGGGTCGACCTGCCGAGCCGTTCGGGGCGGCGGGAGATCCTCGACTACTACCTGGCTCGCAAAGCGCACGAGGCCGAGCTCGACGACCCGGCGCGCCGCGACGCCCTGGCCGGCTCGACCTTCGGTTACTCGCCGGTGATGCTGGAGCGCCTCCTCGACGAGGCCTTGGTGTGGGCGCTGCGGGCCGGACGTCCGGCGATGACCTGGGTGGACGTGGAGAAGGCGCGCATGACCGCCGAGCTCGGGCTCGCCCAGCCGGTCAGCTACACCCAAAGCGAGCGCCAACAGATAGCCACCCACGAGGCAGGCCACGCCACGGTGGCCTATTTCGGGGCGCCCGACCGTCGCCTCGACGTCCTGTCCATCATCAAGCGGAGCGAAGCCTTGGGGATGCTCGCTCACTCCGAAAAGGAGGAGCGCTTCACCCGTTCCCGGAGCGAGTGCGAGGCCCTCCTCCGGGTGGCGATGGGAGGGCTGGCGGCCGAAGAGGCCTTTTTCGGCGAGGCCGGGACAGGCGTCTCGGGTGACCTGGCCGGCGCCACCCGGCTGGCTGCCCAGATGGTCGGCGCCTACGGCATGGCGGGCAGCATGATCTCGCTCGAGGCGTCCGCGGGCCATGCCGACCTCGTGAGCAAGGCTCTCTCCGACGAAAGCACCCGAAAAGCCGTCGAAGACCTATTGCAATCCGCCCGGGAAGCCGCGAAAGGCATCATTTCGTCCCAGCGGCGCGTGGTCGAGGCCCTCCGTGACGCCCTGCTCGAGCGCGACGAACTGGTCGGCGAGGAGATCACCTCTGTCATAGCAGCAGCTGGCGCCCCCCTACCGAGCCCGGTCATCGACGTGCGCGAGCCTGCCGCACAGCCCCGCTCGGGGACCTAGCCCGGGACAAGCCCGAGGTCGTCCAGCGCCGCCACCAAGCTCGCGACCTCTGCGTCGGCATGGGCAGCCGAGAGCGACGCCCGAAGCCGCGAGCTGCCGGGAGCGACGGTAGGCGGGCGCACGGCCGGCACATAGAGGCCACGGGCCAGCAGGGCCGCCGAGGCGGCCACCGCGGACGCCTCGCTCCCCGTCACGACCGGCACTATGGGAGAGGGCTCTGGGCGCCCCGGCACAACGGCACGGGCGAGGCGCTCGAGACGCGCGACCAGGTGCGCTCCTTCTTCCGACCTGAGCACGTCGAGGGCGGCCAGGGCGGCGGCGGCGCTCGCCGGCGCCAAACCCGTGGTGAAGATGAACGACCGGCACCGGTTTACCAGCATCTCGACCAGGTCTCTCGGGCCTGCCACGAACCCGCCCTGGCTCCCCAGCATCTTCGAGAGCGTGCCGACCCGGAGCACCGGGCCAGGCAGTGGGCCGAAGTGCGGGCCGAGCACGGCGTGGGCCTCGTCGAGCACGAGAAGGGCACCGTGGCGGGCGCAGGCCTCGGCCAGTTCGACTACGGGCGCGAGGTCGCCGTCCATGGAAAAGACCGTGTCCGTAACGACGACAGCCCGGCCCGGCCAGCGCGCGACCAAGGCTGTGGCGGCCTCGTGGTCCCGGTGCGGGTAGGTGGAAAAACTGGCCCCGAGGGCGCCCGCGAGCCGGCAGCCGTCGATTATCGAAGCGTGGTTGAGGGCGTCCCCGCAGATGAGCACCTCTGGCCCGGCGAGCGCCGCCAGCACGCCCAGGTTGGTGGCAAAACCACTTGGGAAAACGAGGGCTTTGTCTGCCGCCTTCCACGCCGCCAGCTCGGCCTCGAGCTCTTGGTGGACCGGCCTCGACCCACCGATCAAGCGGGAGGCGCCGGCGCCGGCGCCCCAGCGGTCGAGCGCCTCGTGGGCCGCGGCCAGGACGCGGGGGTGGCAAGAAAGCCCCAGGTAGTCGTTGGAGGAAAAGGAGACTACGGGCCGCCCGCCGAGGTGGCCCCGAGGACCGAGAGAGTCGAGCTCGGCCAGCTCACGCCAGCGGTTCTTGGCTCTGGCCTTCAAGTTTTTGGCGGCCACCCACCCGGCCCAGCCCGCCGGTGCCGGGCCGGCGCCCGGGTTGGGGGCGGCCGACTCAGTCCGCTCCGACTCGGAGGGCCCCAAGTCAGCCCGCTCCGAGAGCTGCCAGGACGAACGCCTGCACCCTCGCCTCGTCGCGCCACGCGTCGTAACGCCCGGAGGGGCCTTGGTGGCCTGCCCCCATTTCGGTTCTGAGGAGGAGCGGGTTGTGGTCGGCCTTGGTGGCCCGGAGCTTGGCCACCCACTTGGCCGGCTCCCAGTAGCCGACGCGAGGGTCGTTCAGGCCGGCCGTCACGTACATGGCGGGGTAGTGGGCGTCATGGACGTTGTCGAAGGGGGAGTAGCTCTTCATGTACGCGTACGCCTCGGCCTGGTCTCGAGGGTTTCCCCATTCCTCCCACTCGGTAACGGTCAAGGGGAGGGTCTCGTCGGACATCGTGGTCACGACGTCCACGAAGGGCACTTCTGCCACGACGGCCTGGAACAGGTCGGGGCGCATGTTGGCCACCGCACCCATCAGCAGGCCGCCGGCGCTCCCGCCCCGTATGGCGAGGCGGCGGGGCGAAGCCCAGCCGTCGGCGACGAGCTTTTCTGCGCACGCGATGAAATCCGTGAAGGTGTTGCGTTTGTTCAGCAGGCGCCCCTCCTCGTACCAGTGCCGGCCCATCTCGCCCCCGCCCCGCACGTGGGCTATGGCAAAGACCACGCCCCGCTCCAAGAGGTTGAGCCGGGTGAACGAGAAGGCCGGCTCGGTCGGCAGCTCGTAGCTGCCGTACCCGTAGAGGAGGCAGGGGGCGCTCCCGTCGGGCACCTGGTCCCGCCGGCAGACGAGCGAGACCGGGACTCGGGCCCCGTCGGGCGCGGTCGCCCAGAGCCGCTCGCTGCGGTAGGTGGACGGGTCGTAACCCCCGCCCACGGTGGCCTGCTTGATGACGCTGCGCCGCCGGCGGGCCATGTCGTACTCGATGCTCGAGGGCGGGCTCGTGAGCGAACTGTAGGAGAAGCGCACGAGGTCGCTCTCCCACTCGGGGTTGGCTTCGGCGCCCAGGCTGTAGGCGGGCTCGGGCTGGGCTACGACGTGCTCCTCGCCGCCGTCGAGCGCCACGACCCGGAGCTGCTCCAGCCCGCCGGCCCGCTCGAGCACGAGCAGGTGCCGGGCGAAGGCGTCCACTGCCGAGACCTTGACTTCGGGGCGGTAGGGGACGAGGGGGCGGAGCGCCGACGGGTCGTTCTCGCCGAGAGCGAGCTCGTAGACGGCGAAGTTGTCGAGCTTTTCGCCAACTGGTCCGCAGTTGGTGCGGACGGCCCACGCGTCGCCCTGACCCGGGCGGCGGATGTGGTCGACGTCGTACTCGACGGCCTCGCGCCGGGCCAGGAGCAGGTGGGGGTGGGCCCGGTCCTTCTCGGCGTCCATGTAGCGCACCTCGCTCGACATCTTGGAGTGGCTCTCGACGAGCACGTAGCGCTTGCTCCTGGTGAGGCCGACCGAGACGAAGAAGCGCTCGTCGTCTTCCTGGTAGACGAGCTGGTCGTGAGCCGAGGGGGTGCCGAGCGTGTGCCTCCACACCTGCCAGGGGCGCATGGCCTTGTCGGGCCGCACATAGTAAAACGACCTGCACCCGGTGGACCAGGCCGAACCGTAGTAGACGTCGTCCACCACGTCGGGCAGGTCGTGGCCGGAACCGAGGTCCTTGAAGCGCAGCTTGTAGCGTTCGCTCCCGTCGTGGTCGACGGCGTAGGCGAGCACCTCGCCGTCGGGGCGGATGTCGAAGACCCCGAGGGCGAAATAGGCGCCGTCGCCGGCCAGTACGTTTTCGTCGAGCACGACCTCGCCGGGGTGAGCCTGCACCGCGGGGTCGTGGCCGGCTTCCTCGGGCGGGGGAGTCCCGTCCCCGGCCACTCCTGCCCCCGGCAGGGCGGCCCTGGCTGCCACCAGGACCTGAGCGGCCGAAAGGCCGCGGTTGGGGTCGGCCCGTCGGCAGTGGACCGGGTACTGCTTGCCGGCCAGCGTCCTCGACCAGTACCACCAGCCGCGGTGCCAGACCGGGGCCGAGACGTCGGTCTCGGCGACCCGAGCGCGGATCTGTTGGAACAGCTGGTCTTGGAGCTCGAGGGTCGGGGCCATCACCGCCTCGGTGTAACGGTTTTCTGCCTCCAGGTACTCGCTGACGGCAGGGTCGTCCCGGTTGGCGAGCCACTGCCAGTCGTCGGGACGGGTGTCGCCGTGGGCAGTGTGCGTCGAGGGCCGGCGGGGCGCGATGGGAGGCGGCGTAGTGAGCGAGAACATCGCAGTACATCTAACAGGCCCAGTTCCGTACAGTGAGGCCGGTCAGCCGGCGAGGGCCAGTGGAGGCAGAGTGGCAGAGGTCACAAACGACCCCGAAGAGGCGGCTCGTCTGGTCGCCGGGGGCACCCCCGTGGTGCTAGTCGGTCCCGACGCCTTGGCGCTCGGCCGCTTCGCCGCCTCCGTTACCGGCACCGCCGGCAACGGCACCGCCGGCAAGTGCCTGCTCGCTGTGCTTGTGGGCGACCTCTCGGACCCCGCCGTGTCGGGAGCAGCGTCTCAGATGGCCGCCGAACTGTGGCCCTCCGCCGGCACCGGCCCGCTCTGACCAAACTGGCGTTTGCCTACTGACCTGGTCGTACCCGCTGGGAAGGCTTGACGGCTAGGTGGGCAGGGTTGTTACTATCGACGTAGGAGAAATTCCGAAGGGAGTTCGCATGGCGACAACTGCGCAAGAACTCGACCTGGGCCGCTACCAGCTCGGCTGGAGCGATGTCCAGGACTTCTACGTGTTCAAGCCCAAGAAGGGGCTCAACGAGGACATCGTGCGGGAGATGTCCTGGATGAAGGGCGAGCCCCAGTGGATGACTGACCGCCGGTTGAAGGCGCTCCGTTACTTCGAGCGCCGCCCCATGCCGACCTGGGGCGGGGACCTGTCGGGCATCAAGCTGGACGACATTTTCTACTACATCAAGCCGACCGACAAGCAGGTCGACGCCTGGGAGCAGCTGCCCGAGTCGGTGAAGGCGACCTACGACAAGCTGGGCATCCCCGAGGCTGAGCGCAAGTACCTGGCCGGCGTCACAGCCCAGTACGAAAGCGAGGTCGTCTACCACCGCAACCGGAGCGAGCTCGAGAAGCAGGGAGTGCTCTTCTCCGACATGGACACCGCGCTTCGCGAGTACCCCGACATCGTGAAGCAGTACTTCGGGAAGATAATCCCCGCCAACGACAACAAGTTCGCGGCGCTCAATTCGGCCGTCTGGTCCGGGGGGTCGTTCATCTACGTGCCTCCGGGCGTGAAGGTGGAGATGCCTCTCCAGGCCTATTTCCGCATCAACGCCGAGAACATGGGCCAGTTCGAAAGGACGCTCATAATCGCCGACGAGGGCGCGCAGGTCCACTACATCGAGGGTTGCTCGGCCCCCGTGTACTCCACCGACTCGCTGCATTCCGCCGTTGTCGAGATCGTGTGCAAGCGGGGTAGCCGGGTCACCTATACGACCATCCAGAACTGGTCCAACAACGTGTTCAACTTGGTGACCAAGCGTGCTTTCGCGGAAGCGGAGGCGCACATGGAATGGATAGACGGCAACATCGGAAGCCAGCTGACGATGAAGTACCCGTCGGTTTACCTGATGGGCCCGAAGGCCTCTGGTGAGGTGCTCTCGGTCGCTTATGCCGGCGCCGGCCAGCACCAAGACGCCGGGGCCAAGATGGTCCACGCCGCGCCGGAAACGACATCGACGATCGTGTCCAAGTCGATCTCCAAGGACGCCGGCCGCACGTCTTACCGGGGCCTCGTGCGTTTCGAGGAAGGCGCCAAGCGTTCCAAGAGCTTCGTGCGCTGCGACGCCCTCTTGCTAGACGAGCAGTCTCGTTCGGACACCTACCCTTACATCGAGTTCGGCGAGCACGACGCCCAGGTCGGCCACGAGGCGACGATCTCCAAGGTCGGTGACGACCAGCTCTTCTACTTGATGAGCCGCGGCCTTTCCGAGCAGCAGGCGATGAGCATGATCGTCAACGGCTTCATCGAGCCGGTCACCCGGACCCTGCCGATGGAGTACGCAGTCGAATGGAGCCGGCTGATCGAGCTCCAGATGGAAGGCAGCGTCGGCTGACGGCTAGCCGGCGGGCCGCGGGCACAGGCCAGCCCTAAGATCCGGGGCTATGGCCGCGGCGCTCGCACTGGCGATCATGTTGGTGGTGGTGGTCGCCGTGGTGAGCCTGGCCGTCAATTCCCAGGCCCAGGTACCTGGCGCCCAGCGGGCGGGCTCACCTCGCAGCGGGCGCACCGGGCACCCGGGTTCGGGCCCCTCCGCACCGAGGTCGCCGCGGCGCCCACCGCGTGAGAAGGGTGAGCGGGCCAAGGGCGAGCGTGGCAAGGACCGCGCCGGCCCGGAGCAGGCCCGGCGTGAGCAGCCGGCACCGTCGGAGAAGTCGAGCGATCCCGACCAGGTTTTCGGGGACCTCCGCCCGCTCAACAAGACGGCCAAGGCGGTGGTGCTTTCGGTGGTCGACGAGCGCACGCTCGGGCCGGTCACGCGCTGCCGCTTGACGCTTCGCGTGGAGCCGGGCGGAGAGGACGCCTTCGAAGTCACAGCGAGGGTCGCGTTCCCGACGCCCGAGGAACGCGCCAGGGTCAAGGTCGGGGCGACGGTCGCGGTTCGGTACGACTCCGAGGACCACCGCCGCATCGTCGTCGAAACGGACAAGCCGGCCGGGGACTGAGGGCCCTTGGCCGGCGATTACGTGTGCCTCGGCCCCCGCGCGCCCGGCCCCCGCGCGTTCGGCCCCCGCGCGTTCGGCCCCCGCGCGTTCGGTCCCGGTACCCAAAATCACCCGCTCGCCTAGACTGGCCGCCAACATGAAACTCCCCCCTGCTTTCAGCGCGGACGCGGCTTGCGCCCTACCCGGGCCGGCGTGGCTGCGCGAGCGCCGTTTAGCGTCATGGGAGAGCTTGGCGGCTTGCGAAGCACCTGCCGAGTCGGAGGAGATCTGGCGTTACAGCCGCATCGACGACCTGGACCTCGCCGGTTACAGGCTGGGTGAGCCGGGCTACGCCGGGCCCATTGACCCGGCTGGCCTGCCGGATGGCGTGGCCGAGCTGGTGGGCGCGGCCGGGCCCGAGGCCACGGTCGTGGTGTCGAGGAACGGCGGCGAGGCGTCGGTTTTGCACCCCCAGCCGGGGCTGTCGGTGTCGCCGGCGGAGGTGCGGCCTCTTGGCGGGCCCGGCGAGCCCATCCCCGCGCCAAGTGGCCAGAGGCTTGACGCCTGGGTCAGTTTCAACGGGGCGTTCGTGTTGGCGCCGTGGAGGGTCACGGTCGCGCCCGGCTCCGCCCTGGCTCACCCGGTGGTCATCGTGCACTGGCTCGACGCGGTAGGGGCGGCGCTTTCCCCCCGCCTCGAGGTCGAGCTCGGCGATGGCGCCGAGGCGCACGTGCTCGAGGTCGTAGCGGGGGCGGACGTTGCCATGCTGGTGGTGCCGCTGTCGGAGCTGGCCGTCGGCCGAGGGGCACGGCTCGGCTTCGGGCAGGTGCAGTTGCTCGGGCGAGCCGCCTGGCAGCTCGGCAACCAAATGAGCAGGGTGGCCTCCGGCGGGGCGCTCCGCTCGATGACCGTCGCTTTGGGCGGCTCGTACGCCAGGGTGCGCACGGACTCGGTGCTCGAAGGCGAGGGCGGCGACACCGAGCTGCTCGCCGCTTATTTCGGCACCGGGGACCAGATGCACGACCTGCGGACCGTGCAGCACCACGCAGCCCCTCGTAGCCGCTCGGACCTGTTGTTCAAAGGAGCTGTGGCCGACGAGGCGCAATCGGTGTATTCCGGCCTGATAAGGGTCGAAAAAGGAGCACGCGGCACAAACGCCTTCCAGACCAACCGCAACCTCGTCCTTTCCGAGGGGGCGCGGGCCTATTCGGTGCCCAACTTGGAGATCGAGGACAACGACGTTCGCTGCTCGCACGCTTCTGCGGTGGGGCCGGTGGACGAGTCGCAGCTTTTCTACCTGGAGAGCCGGGGAGTACCGGCGGCCGTGGCTGAAAGGCTCATAGTGCTCGGGTTTATGGACGACGTGCTCGAACGTTTCCCGGTCGCGGGGGTGCTCCCGTGGCTCCGGAGGGCGTTCGCAGACAAGTTTTCGACGAGGCGCCCCCATTGAGCCAGGAGGTAAGGGTGAAGCTGGCGGACCTTCCCGAAGGGGCGGCCGTGCACGTCGAGGGGGGCCGCTCGGGCCTGTGCCTGGTGAGGCTCGGGTACGACGTTTTCGCCGTCGAGGACCGCTGCAGCCACCAAAACTGGCCACTTTCCGACGGCGAGGTCGACCCTGCTGACTGCAGCATCGAGTGCACCAAGCACGGGAGCACCTTTTCACTGAAAGACGGGCAGCCGCTGTGCCTCCCTGCCACTCAGCCGGTGGCCACTTATGCCGTGTGCCTCGAGGGTGACGAAGCGGTGGTGAGCGTCCCATGAGCGACCTCGTCGTCGAGGGCCTCCACGCGAGCGTCGCCGGGAGGGAAATATTGCGGGGGGTGGACCTGCGGGTGGGCGGCGGGGAAGTCCATGCGCTGATGGGCCCGAACGGTTCGGGGAAGTCCACGCTCTCCCATGTCCTCGCCGGCCGGCCAGGTTACGAGGTGACCGCCGGCAGCGTCCGTCTCGACGGGGTCGAGCTGCTTGGGCTGCCGGCGTGGGAAAGGGCGCAGGCGGGGCTGTTCTTGGCCTTGCAGTACCCGATCGAGGTGCCGGGGGTGAGCGTGTACGACGCGCTCGGGGAGTCGATGGAAGCGGCCGGGCGCGAGCGCGGCCGGGTACGCGAGCTCGTGGGCGCCGAAGCCCGCCGCATAGGCCTCGACGAAGCCCTGCTTACCCGGGCTCTAAACGTCGACCTTTCCGGCGGCGAGCGTAAGCGCAACGAGATCCTCCAGCTCGCCGTCCTCCAGCCCAAGGTCGCCGTGCTGGACGAGATCGATTCCGGTCTCGACATCGACGCCCTTACGGCAGTCGCCCGGCGGGTGGCGCAGCTCGCCGCCGAGTCGGGTACCGGCGTGCTCGCCATCACCCACTACCAGAGGCTGCTCTCCGAGCTTGCCGCCGACAAGGTGCACGTGCTCTCGGCTGGCCGGGTGGTGCAAACGGGGGGCCCCGAGCTCGCCTTGGAGCTCGAACGGACGGGCTACGCGGCCTACGGCGGCGAGCAGGAAGAACCCGGCGAGCCCGCCGTGGCCCGCCGCCCGCGTCCTCTGGTCTGAACCGCCGGTGGGCTAGTCGCCCTTGGGGCGGCGCTTGCCGTGCTCTGTTTCGCGCCTTCCCTGGTGGTGGCCCACCTTGTAGCCCACCCAGCCGGCGGCGACGGCGAGCACCACGTACTCGGCTATGCGGAGGGCGAGGTCGAATATGCCCTGGAAGAGGCCCCAGGCCAGTATCCCGGCGACGATCACCACGACGGCGACTGCGAGCTTGCTCTTGGTGCTGCCTCGCCCGCGAAGCTTTTCCTCGCCCGCGCCCTTCGGTTGGCCCGCCTTGGGCCGAGCGAGCGTGCGGGCCGGGCCGCCGTTGAGCCCTTCCAGCTCGAGCGAGGAGCCCGGCTTGTCAGCGACCGTGGTCGTGTTGCCTGCGCCGCCCGCCGTCCGGGCGAGCGTGCTGCAAATGAGGCACTGGCCCTGCGGGAAGCCATGGGTGCAGTTCGCCACCGGGACCAGAGTACGCCCGCAGCGTCGCCAGCGGTTGGCGGGCCTTCTGGGGCCGCCCGGACCAGGCTCGAGGAGGCGTACTGGCCTAGGGGGGTTGGCCCCTCGAGCGTCAGCTGTCGGGGCGGTGTTCGCGCAGGTAGCGCTCCACTTCTGCCGCGATGTGCTCGCCCGACGCTGGGCGGAGGCGCGGGCCCTCCTCTCCTCCCCTGGCGTTGCCCGGGCCTCGGTGCTCGGCTTCCTCGTCTTGTGCCTCCAGCTTGTGCACATAAGCGGTGGCGTCCTCGTCGGAGGCCACGAGGTCGTCTATCTGGCGCTCGTAGGCAGCTGCGGCCATCTGCAACTCGGCCAGGTCCACCTTGGTGCCGAGCACGTGCGTGGCGCGCTCCACGAGCACCAGGGTGGCCTTGGGCGAGCTGCTCTGCGACACGTAGTGGGGGACGCTCGCCCAGAGGGACACGGTCGGGATGCCGGCCTGGCCGAGCGAATCGGACAGGACCCCGACGATGCCCGTCGGGCCCTCGTAGTACGAGGGCTCCACGCCGGCTAAGGCCGCCAGCTCGGGGTCGGCTGCACCGCCGGTAACGTGCACGGGCCGGGTGTGGGGGACATCTGCCAGGAGGGCACCGAGGAAGATGGCGGTGCCGACGCCGAGTTCGGTCGCGGCCTCCCGCAGTTCCCGGGCCAGGCTGCGCCAGCGCAGCTGGGGCTCGGGGCCAGAGAGGAACACGATGTCCTGTTCCCTGCCGGGGAGAGTGGCGCTGGCCAACTCGAGCTTCGGCCACTCGAGCCGCCTCGTCTGCCCGGACTCGAGGCGGACCTTAGGCCGGCTGGCGGTGAAGTCCCACAGCTCTTCGGCATCGAAGGACGCGAACTCATTGCCCCTCCACGCCCGGCTCAGGTAGGCGACCGCCCCTGAGGCGGCGTTGCCGGCGTCGTTCCAGCCCTCGAAGGCGGCGAGGAGCACCGGCCGGCGCAGCTCGGGCCGCTCGGCCCAGCGCAGGAGTGCCATTCCCTCGACGCTAGTCAGCGGGGGGGAGTGACGCGGTTGGCGTGGCACCTAGGGCCATGCCTAGGCTCTTCGGGCGTTTCGCGGCGCGGGTGGCCCAAACGGTGCCAGAACCTGTGATCGACTACGTGCGCCTCAACATCGTGGCCCGGGCTCTGTAGCAGGCCGGACCGCTAGGCTCGACCCACTGTGAGCCGCCTCAGCCACTCGGTCGAGCAGGTCAGCAAGCTGCTGGCCTCGGCAGACCTGTCTTCGGGTGCGGCCGTGGGCGAGCTTCTCGGCCACACCTACGAGCGCCGGCGCCTGGACCTCTCCGACCTTTCCCCGGCCGAGCAGGCCGCCCTGGTCGCGGGCCGCTGCGAGAACCTCCAGCCGACCGAGGAGGCCCTGGCTGAGAGGGTGAAGGCTGCCGCCAGGGGGGGCCGGGGCTTCGTGGCCAAGTTCGGGATCGACCCGACGGCGGCTCAAGTGCACATAGGCCATGCCGTTCCCATGATCCTCCTCTCCCGGTTCCAGCGCATGGGCCACCGGGTGGTCTTCATCGTCGGCGACGTGACCGCCAAGATCGGCGACCCGAGCGGCCGTTCGGACGAGCGGCCGCCGCTCACGGACGCGGACATAGCCGCGAACCTCGCCACCTACCGCGAGCAGGTGTCGCCCTTCTTCGACTTCTCCCGGGCCGAGTTCCGCCACAACGGCGATTGGCTGCGCGCCGTCACCCTGCCGCGCTTGATCGAGGTCACTTCGCACGTACCCCTGTCGATGTCGCTCCAGCGCGAGGACTTCCGGGCACGTCTGGAGGCCGGGCACGGCCTCTCCCTCGCCGAGCTGCTCTACTCGGTCGCCATGGCCCTCGACTCGGTGGAGGTCAACTGCGACCTCGAAGTGGGGGGCGTGGACCAGTACCTCAACATGCAGATGTGCCGCAAGGTCATGGAAATTTGCGGCCAGGAGCCCGAGCTGGTCGCCACGGTGCCGCTCATCGAGGGCACCGACGGCACCGGGGCCAAGATGAGCAAGTCACGGGGCAACTACGTCCCCCTCGCGGCTCCGGCCGGCGAGGTGTTCGGCAAGCTCATGTCCGTCCCCGATCGCCTCGTTGTGCCCTACCTGCGGGCGTTGTCCGAGTGGCAGGACCCCGAGCTCGAACTGGTGAGGAAGCGCTTGGAGGGCGGCTCGCTCCGCCCGGTCGACCTGAAGCGGGCCATGGCTGGCGAGGTCACGGCAGCCCTCCATGGGGTGGAGGCAGCCATGCGGGCGAGAGACGACTTCGCGGCCCATTTCTCCCGCTCGAGCTACGCGGAGATAGGCGACATCCCCGTGGTGGAAGACGCTTCGCGGCCAGTAGCCGAGGTCGTGAAGGAGCTGGGCTTTGCCTCGAGCAACGGTGAGGTGCGCCGGCTGGCCGACCAGCGCGGGGTGCGCCTCGTGCTCGAGCCCGCCGACGGTGGCCCCCAGCAACAAGCCGTGCTCGGCCCCGACGAGGTCCGCGAGCTTCTTTCTTCCCTGTTGGCGACCAGGTTCGCCGACGGGGCGGGCACCCCGTACCTGAAGGTGGGCCGCAAGCTCGCCCGCGTCGCTCGGTAGGGCCGCACGGCCGCCCGGCCCGCCCCCGCCGGCGGGCTTGCTCCCGCGGGCAGATCTGCTCTCGACCGATTTCCCCGCGACTTCTGACCTCTTCGTTCACTGCTGACGCGTTCGGGGCGTATTTGGCCGCGAGGTGGACATTTTTCGACCGAGTCGGCATTTGTCGGTTGGAGCGGCTTGTCGAGAGCCTACGCCAGCGGGCGGGCCGGCCCCTCGCCGGCGCCGGTCGAGGTGATGGCGCTCGCGACCCGGTCGAGCTCGTTGCCCGAGAGCTCGAGCGTCGCCGCCGGCAGCCAGCCGTCGACCTGGGCGGCGCTGCGAGCGCCGACGATGGCCCCGGTCACGCCGGGCCAGGCGAGGGCCCAGGCCACGGCGACTGCGGCCACGGTCGTGCCCCTCTCGGCTGCAATGGGCCGGAGGGCGTCGGCCAGGGCGAGGTTGCGCTCGAGCCGCTCGCCTTGGAACTCGGGGCTCCTGGCCCGCCAGTCGTCTTTGTGGAGGCCGGCGACGCGCTCCGCGCTGAAGGTGCCCGTGAGGAGCCCGGCCTGCATCGGCGAGTAGACGATGACGCCCGTGGAATGGGCAGCGCACCACGCGATCTCGGCCGCCGCCGTGCGCCTTATCGCCGAGAACGGAGGCTGCAGGCTGTCGACGTGACCGAGGCGCTCGGCGGCTTCGAGTTGGGCGACGCTGTGGTTGCAAAGGGCCGGGGCGCGGATCTTGCCTTCGTCTTTCAGCTCGAGCAGGGTTGACCAGTAGGACTCGAGCGGGGTGCCGTCTTCGGCGGGCCAGTGCAGCTGGTACAGGTCGATCCTGTCGACTTGCAGGCGGGTGAGCGAGGCTTCCACCTCCTCGCGGAGGCTCGCCGGCGCGCCCACCCGTCTGGCCGGCTTGTAAGGGTCGGAACTGTCCCACCTGAGCCCACATTTGGTGAAGATGTAGGGGCGGTCTGCCGGCGGGATGCCCTGGACAGCGCGGCCCACCACCTCCTCGGAGTGGCCGAGCCCGTAAGCGGCGGCGGTGTCCACCCAGTTGACCCCGGACTCGACGGCGTGGCGCAGGGCGGCTACCGAGTCGTCATCGTCCTGCGGGCCCCACGAAAACGCCCAGCCGCCGCCTCCGGCTGCCCAGGCGCCGAAACCGACGCGGGTTATGTCCATGCCGGTCGTGCCGAGCGGCCGGGTAGGCGGGCCCATGGCTCGGCCCTTCAGGATGTCGGCCGGCGCAACGCCGCCATGATCACGAGGTCCAGGATGCCGAAGAAGACGCCGAGGCCGATCAACGAGTACTCGAGGTTGGCCGGCGACACCAAGAAGATGGGCGCCACGATCAGGAACGCCGCTATGGCCAAGACGAAGAGGTGCTCGAGGGCTTCGTCCCGCCCCAGTGGTCGGATCGTCATGGCCCCGAGGTTAGCTGCTCACCTCGGGCCGGCAAAACCTGGTGGCGGCAGGTGGCGGCAGGTGGCGGCCTCTGGCCGTTTCTAGAGGGCGCCCAGCCGTTCGACGGCGAGGGGAACCAGCGCCGGCTCACCCCGCTCGTCCGAGGCATCGAGGTCCACCTCTACCAGGAGAGCCCAGTCGTGGGCCTCTTCGGGGTCGTCTATCACCTGGCGCACCTTCCAGCGCCGGCCGGACTTATCGACCTGCCAGAGAGCCGGTCCCCGGGCATCTGGCCCCGTGCCTATCGTTGAGTGCTCGGAGAAATAGGGCGAAAAGGCCGCCTCCCACCGGGACGCGTCCCAGCCCGCGCCCTCGTCCAGCTCGCCGAGAGCCGGCCAGTCGCGCCGCGCCGCCAGTTGCACGCGACGGAACGAGCCGTTGCGGACCATGACCGAGAACGCCCGCTCGTTGGCACTCACCGGAGGTGCCTCCCGCGCACCGAGAACCCCCTGTTCGACCCGGGCGGAGGGCTCCTCCACGAGCTCGGGGTGAGAGAGAGCTTCCCACTCGTCGAGCAGGCTCGAGTCGACCTGGCGCACGATTTCGCCCAGCCACTCGGATATGTCGGCGAGCTCTTCGGTTTTTTGCTCGTCCGGCACATTTTGGGCGAGCGCCTTGTAAGCGTCCGAAAGGTAGCGGAGCAAGAGGCCCTCGCTGCGGGCGACCCCGTAGTGGGCGACGTACTCGGAAAAGCTCATCGAACGCTCGTACATGTCCCGGACGACCGATTTCGGCGCCACGTTGTAGTCCCGTGCCCAAGGGTGGTGCACGCGGTAGGTGTCGAACACTGCGTAAAGAAGCTCCGCCAAGGGCTTTTCGTGCTCCAAGTCGCGGAGGACCTCCATGCGCTCGTCGTACTCGACGCCTTGTTCCTTCAGCCTGGCCAAGGTTTCCGACCTCTTCGCTTCGAGCTGGGCGGCGAGCACCGGCCAAGGGTCCTCCAAGGTGGACTCGACGACGGATACGACGTCGAGCGCGAACGCCGGCGAAGCTGTGTCGAGGTGGGGGAGCGCTTCGAGCACGAGCAAGCTCAAAGGTTGGTTGAGGGCGAAGTCATCTTGCAGTTCGGCTTTCACGCGCACCCGCCGGCCGAGGTCGTCTGGGACGTCGAGGCGTTCGAGCACGCCGGCGCCGAGGAGGCTCCGGTACATGGCGATGGCGCTCCGGATATGGCGCCGCTGCGCCGGCCTGTCCTCGTCGTTGTCGGTGAGGAGCCTCCTCATGGCGGCGAAACCGTCCCCGGGGCGGTCGAGCACGGCGAGCAGCATGGCGTTGGTGACCCGGAAGCTCGACGCGAGCGGCTCCGGCGGCGAGGAGACGAGCCGGTTGAAGGTGCCCTCGTCCCAGTGCACGAACCCCTTTTTGGCTTTGGCTTTGACTACCTTGCGTTTCTTGGCCGGAGCTTGGGCGGCCTTGGCTTCGGCCTTTATGTTTTCTGCCACGTGCTCTGGGGCCTGGGCCACCACCGTGCCGACGGTGTCGTAGCCGGGGCGGCCCGCCCGGCCCGCCATCTGGTGGAACTCCCGTGCCGACAGCAGCCGGCTCCTCTCCCCGTCGTACTTGGAGAGCGCGGTGAAAAGCACCGTCCTTATGGGCATGTTGACGCCGACGCCGAGCGTGTCGGTCCCGCACACCACCCTGAGCAGGCCGTCGCGGCAGAGGCGCTCGACGAGCCGGCGGTACTTGGGGAGCATGCCGGCGTGGTGTACCCCGATGCCGTGGTGCAGGAGGCGTGACAGGGTCTTGCCGAACCCCCCAGCGAAGCGGTAGCCAGCGAGGGCCGCCGCCACAGCCTCGCGCTCGGGGCGGGTGGAGATGCCGGCGCTCGTCAAGGCCTGGGCGCGTTCGACGGCTGACTTTTGGGTGAAATGGACCAGGTACACCGGCGCCAGGCCCTCGTCGACCAGTTGGTCGATGGTCTCGTGGAGGAGCGTCCGCGCGTAGCGGTACTCCAGGGGGACAGGGCGCTCTCCGGAAGTGACGACGCTCGTGGCGCGCCCCGTACGCCTTTCCAAATCGGAGACGAAGCGGGACACGTCCCCGAGCGTGGCCGACATGAGGACGAACTGCGCCCGCCTCAGTTCGATGAGGGGCACCTGCCATGCCCACCCTCTGTCCCTGTCGGCATAGAAGTGGAACTCGTCCATCACCACTTGGTCCACCGGCGCCTCCTCCCCGTAGCGGAGGGCCAGGTTGGCGAGCACCTCGGCGGTGCAGCACACCACGGGGGCGTCGGGGTTAATGGAGGCGTCGCCTGTCAGCATCCCGACGTTGACCGGCCCGAGGTGCTCGCACAGTTCGAAGAACTTCTCGGAGACGAGCGCCTTTACGGGTGCGCTGTACCAGGAGCGGCGGCCCGTCGCAAGGGCAGCCAGGTGCGCGCCCAGCGCGACCAGGCTCTTGCCCGAACCGGTCGGCGTGGCGACTATCACGTGGTCACCGGCCAGCACCCCGACGAGGGCTTCCTCCTGGGCGGGGTAAAGGGTGACACCCCGGGCCGCGGACCAAGAACTGATGGCCAGGAGGACGGCATCTGGGCTATCGCCGCCGCCAGCCCGGAGCGCTTCGAGCAACGGGGAGGTGTCCCTGGTCGCGATCGGCGGACTTCCTACCATGTCGTTGCTCTGGCTGCCATACTACAAAGGCGAAACCTGCTCGGTGTACAGATGGGAGCGACGCATGTCTATCTTGTGGCGCCAAAGGTGGCGCACTTGGGTGGAGATCACACTGCCACCGCGACATGCGCTGCTTGCATCTTGGCCCAGGTGGCAGGTTTCGCCTTTGTACGGGGCGATGTCGGGCCTGCCGCCTGAAGGCTCTGGCTGGGGGCCCGGGCCCTCGGAAGGACAGCCGGGCCCGTGGGGCTCGCAGCCGGGCGGCGGGGAGGCGCCGGGTGGCTGGGGGGCCGCCGGTGGCACGCCACCCCGGTACGGCGAGCAGCCCTACGGCCAGGGCCTGCCGTCGTACTCCCAGTTCGGCGGGCAAGCCAACCAGGGGCCAGGTCCTAATTGGGGCGGCCAGCTGGCAAGTTGGGCCAGCCGGGCGGGCGGTTACATCATCGACGCCGCCGTCATAGCGATCCCGACCGCCGTCCTCTACGTCATCGGGACCGCCTCCAAGGCCGCCTGGCCCGATGTGCTGGGGGCGCTGTGGGCACTGGCCATGTGGGTGTGGTTCGCGGTCCAGTCGGGCCAGTACGGGTCCTCGCCGGGCATGCGGGTCATGGGCCTCAAACTGCTGAAGGCCTCGACGGGCACGACGATCGGCGGCGGCATGGGTTTCGTACGCCAGCTCCTGCACGTCGTCGCCTGGGCACTGTGCGGGCTCCTCTACATCGCGGACATGCTCTGGCCCCTCTGGGACGGCCAGCGCCAGACGCTGGCGGACAAGGTCGTAGGCACCGTGGTCATCAGGGTGCCCCCGGAGCCGTTCAGCCTCAAGCCGAGGGCCCGGTGACCGCCGGCGCAGCCGCCGTAGCCAGCCGAGCACCCGCCCGAGCCGGCCGAGCACCGGTCGCGGCGCTGGCCGCCGGCCTCGCACCCGTGCCCATAGTGGCGAGCGCGGTAGCGGTGGTCACAGTGGACAGCCCGTTTTCGCACCACTTGACGCCGCCTTGCCCGTTCCGCGCCATTACCGGGCTCTGGTGCCCGTTTTGCGGGGGGACGAGAGCCGTGTGGGCTGCGACTCACGGCGACTTCCGCCTCATGTTGCACGCCAACGCCTTGCTGCCCGTTTACGCCCTCTTTGCGTTGTGGGCCTGGATGGCCTTCCTCGGGCGGTTGACCGGTTGGTGGCGGGTGCCGGCACCCGGGGGCCGTGCCTTTTATGCAGTAGCAGTGGCGGTGCTCGTGGGCTTCACGGTGGTGCGCAACCTGCCCGGCCTCGGCGCCCTCGCCCCGCCGGCGCTGTCCTGAGCTCCCGCCCCGCCGGCGCTGTCCTGAAATCCCGCCCCGCCGGCGCTGCCCGTGCAGCCCGTCACGGACGGGAGACGCCGACACCACCCAGGGTCTCGGCCCCGTAGCGCTGCATCTCCCGGTCGAGGTCGAGGTGGCCGATCGACGCCCGGGCGGCGAGGGCGGTGTCGTCGAGCAACTCGGCGGGGACGACCCAGGCGACTTCGAACTCGATGCCGTCGGGGTCCTTGGCGTACAGGCTCTTGGTGGTGCCGTGGTCGCTCGCCCCGACCAGTGCCCGGGCACGGCGCAGCTTCCCAGCCACCTCCCCGAGTTCCACGAGCGTGTCGACCTCCCAGGCGAGGTGGTAGAGGCCGACCGTCTCACGGCCTGCGCCCGAGGCGCCCGCCTGTTGCCCGATCGAGAAGAGGCCGAGGTCGTGGTCGTTGGTCGAGCCCGGCGCTCTCATGAAGACCGCGCCGGGGAAGCCCATCGGGAGGCGTTCGAAGCCGAGCACCTCTTCGTAGAAATGGGCGGTGATCTCGGCGTCACGTACGTAGAGGACCGCGTGGTTCAGGCGTCTGACTGGCATGAGCCAGTAGTACACCAGCTAGTGTCGTTCCCGCTATGAACAGGCGTACCGCGAGCATGACCGTGGGCCTCGCCGGGCTGGCGTTCGTGCTCGCCGGCTGCGGTCAGGGCGTCGCCAGGGGCGGGGAAAACGCCGCCGAGCACCCAGCCCTCGGCATCTTCGTCCCGACGACAGTGGGGGCGGGAAACATATCTGGCCACCCACAAAAGCCCGTGCCGGTGAGCATCCCTTCCAACCGAGCGCCGGCGCGCCTCCCCGCCGGCCAGGCTGCTACCGTGGCGGCGGTCCAGTCGGCACTCCCAGGCGGTTGCTGGCAAAACGCCCACGCGGGCTCCGTCTACGGCGCCTACAACCAGCTGTTCTGGTGGGAGGGGGAGTGTGCGGGCACGGTTGGCGACCAGGTGACCGTCGAGGTTTTCCCTAGCGAGGCCAAGGCCGCTGCCGCAGCCCACCACCCGAGCCCCGGTGCGACGGCGGCGCGGTTCCTCGGCGGCGGAGTGCTGGTCAGCGTGTTCACGTCGGCCCCGCCCAGCGTCCTGTCGCAACTAGCGGCGCTGAAGAGCCTGAAGCCGGTCCCCGGCTACGGGAGCTGACGCCTTCCGCCCCCACGGGAGTTGACGCCCCGGCCCTCGGCTACGGGAGCTGACGCCCCGGCCCTCGGCCGCCGGGGCCGCGGCTGAGCAGCATGCCGGCAAGGTCGGCGGCAATGGCGGTGGCGTCGCGATGGCTCACCACGACCCGTTGCCAAGTACCTCCGTCGGCATCGAGGACGACCGCTGGCTGACCAGCGTGCGCGGCTGCGAACTCACGGCCGCCGGCGAAGCGGGCGGACCCCACGGTGAGAGTGCCCGGGCACCATATGCCGGGACGCCGCCAGCGGGTGAGGCCGGCCAGGGGCGACTCCTCCACGTGCACCATGCGGAGGTACTCGAGTGGCACGCGCACCTCACGACGCAGGGCTAGCAGGGCTTCCGCGACGTTCAAGGTGACGACGATGTCGTTGCCATCGACTCTGAGGTCGGCCATTGTGTGCCCTCGGCTCCTCTGGCGCGGGTCGGCTGCAGTCTACTGGGGCGGTGTTGCCGTGCCCGATGGCCACGTGCCGCCGGCCCGCTCCGCCGGCCCCCTTTCTTGGGCGCCGGCCCCTTTCGTGGGCGCGGGCCCCCTTTCGTGGGTGCCGGGAGCCTGAGGCCGGGCTGAGCATGGCCTGATAAGACGGCAAGACCACCAGGCCTGCTCGGGCCCGCACGTCCCCGGTGCTGGCGGAGCAGTACGATTGGGGCTGGTCGAGCACTCGAGAGGGTAACGGAAGGCGCACATGGCTACGAAGCAGCAGAGTTCCGGCGGGAGCGCGGGCAAGGTCCCGCCCCGCCCCGGCGGTCGCTCCGGCGGGCCCGGCAACAAGGCGTCGGTGCCCCCGAGGCCCTCGGGCAGGGCCGGCGGCGGAGCGGCTTCGAGGCCGGCAGGGCGCGCTGCTCCGAGGGTGTCGGCGCGCCAGCTCGCCCAGCGCCGGCGCCAGCGCAGCATCTACATGGCACTCAGCGGGGTTGGCGTGGTCGTGGTCGTGGTCGTGGTGATCATCGCGGTTTCGCTCACCGGCACGACGAAGAAGCCGAAGACGAGCGCCGGCCTGGTGAAGGGGGAGTACGACATCCCGGCCAGTCTCGTGGCCAAGGTGGAGGCCGTCCCGGTGAACAAGCTGGTGGCGGCCGCCCTGGCGGGCAAGTCCATAGCAACGCCGCCTCAGGCGCTTCCCGCCAAGGCCCAGGCGCTGACGAGCGGGGGGAAGCCCGAGGTCCTCTACATAGGCGCAGAGTACTGCCCCTACTGCGCCGCCGAACGGTGGGCGATGGTGTTGGCCCTGTCCAAGTTCGGCACCTTCAGCGGCTTGCACGGCACTTCGTCTTCCGCCACCGACGTCAACGCGAGCACACCGACTTTTGCCTTTTACCACTCGACTTTCACCAGCAAGTACCTGGCCTTCACGCCCGTCGAGACCGAGAACAACACCTACGGCAGCCTGCAAACCCCCTCCAGCGCAGAGCAGGCTCTGCTCACCAAGTGGGACGTACCTCCCTACGTGAGCTCGGTCCAGCAGGACGGCTCGATCCCCTTTGTCTACATGGGGGGCAAGTACGTCCAGATCGGCGCGCAGTACAACGCCAGCCCGATGTCCGGCATGCAGTTCACCAAGGCTGTCAGCTACGTGACGTCGGGTGCCAACGCCACCTCCAAAGCCGCCATGGCGGCCGCCGGCTACCTCGTGGGCGACATCTGCGCCCTCACTCACGGCCAGCCGGCCTCCGTGTGCTCTCAGGTGCCGAAGAGCCTCGTCGGGATTACCACTACTTCGCGGTCGTCGGGGAAGAGCTCCGAGAGCACCCCGGGCACCACGGCGAAGGCCCCGAAGAAGTGACGGCTGTGCCAAGGCAGCTGGCCCTGGCCAGAGGGTCCTGACCTTGCCGCGGGTAACGCGGGCTCGGGACGAGGAGGCCCTCCGGCCGGTTGGCCAAGGGCCGGTGGTAACCGTCCGCCCGCCGGCGCCGTCCAAGCCACGTGAACCAGAGCCGCCGGAGCCCGACGAGCCGGGGCTCGCCATGGTCCCGCCCCGCTGGGCGCCGCTGACAGCGACCGCCATCTGCGTGCTTGCCTTCGCGGACTCCGCCTACCTGACCTATGCCCACTTCACGTCGGCTTCGGTGCTGGCCTGCTCGACCAAGGGCTTCGTCGACTGCGCCGCAGTGACGACCAGCGCCTACTCCCACCCTCTGGGGGTCCCCGTGGTCATCCCAGGGCTCATCTGGTGCGCCGTAATGGGCGTACTTGTCAGCCCCTGGGTGTGGCGGCCCTCGGACCGGCCCTGGTGGCCCTGGGTCGGCCGGCTCCGCATAGCCGGTTCGGTGGCTGGGGTCGGCATGGTCTGCTACCTGCTTTGGGCCGAACTTATAAAGCTGCACCACCTTTGCGAGTACTGCACGGGCGTGCACGTCCTCACCGGGGCCCTCTTTTTGGTGATCGTGTTCGGGACGGCGCTCTCGGTGCCCGCCGAGGCAGAGCCGGCTGCCACCTAGGCCTACGGGACCGGCCAAGCTCCCGCGGCGACGAGCGCTTGCCACGGGCCAAGCGAGAGGTGCCCGCCAGCCTCGATGCCCTCCTGCCCAAGTGATGTCGAAACCAGGATCTTCCCGGCGCCTCGCCGCAGTTTGACCTCCGCAGGCTCGGGGGAAAGGTTGGCCACGGTTATGGTTTCGCCGGCGCGGTACGCCCAGCACTGGTCATCGAGCAGGACCGTCTCCAGGTGGCCGAGCGTCCCGATTTGACCTGAGCGGCGAAGCGCTCCGAGCCGGCGCCAGAAGTTGAGCACCGAAGCGGGGTCGGCGTGCTCGGCTTGGACGTTGAGGGAGCTGTGTTCGCCCAAGGGTAGCCAGGGACGGGCACTAGGGGCCGTGAAGCCCCCGTTCTTTCCCCCTGTCCAGGGCATCGGCGTACGGCAGCGGTCCCGGCCGGGCACCCCAGGGCGGGCGAGGCTGATCTCGTCGAGCTGGAGGTGGCGCGGGATGTCGACATCGGTCATGCCGAGCTCGTCGCCGTAGTACAGCACCATCGTCCCTGGCAGTGTGGCCATGACCAGCAAAGCGGCCTTTACGGCGCGGGGGTCGTTGCCGCACCAGCGGCTCGGGAACCTTCCCACGTCGTGGTTGGAGGCGGTCCAAGTGGGCGTGGCGCCGGCGGGCAACCCCGCCAATGTGGCTTCCACCACGCCGGCGATGTCCCGTGCCGAAAAGCGGGAAAAGACGAAGGGGAAGTTGAAGCACAGGTGCAGTTCGGCCTCGTCCCGCCCGTAATAGTCACCGAGGCGCTCGTAATCGAACTCCCAGGTCTCGCCGAGCAGCACCCGGCCGGGTTCGTACCCGTCGGCGATCTTCCGCCAGCGCCGGTAGATCTCATGGACCTCGGGCCGGTGCGAGTTGTAGACGGTGCGGAAGCCGTCTCGCAGGGCCTCGGGCGGGTCGTCAGGGGTTGCCGGCGGGTTGTCCCGGAGTTGGCGGTCCTTGTAGAGGCCGTGGGCGACGTCGATCCGGAAGCCGGCTACCCCACGGTCCCACCAGAAGCGCAGGACCGACTCGAACTCGGCGGGCACGGCGGGGTTCCACCAGTTGAGGTCTGGCTGGGTCGGCAGGAAGTTGTGGAGGTAGTACTGCCCGCTCGCCTCGTCGAAGGTCCACGCCGGTGCGCCGGTTGCCGAGATCCAGTTGTTGGGCGGGGCGTTGCCCGCCTTCGGCGGCGCCCACACGTACCAGTCGCGGTGCTCGGCGCTCGGGCCGGAAAGCGCGTCCACGAACCAGGGGTGGGCGCTCGAGGTGTGGTTGGGCACCAGGTCCAAGAGGACCGAGATGCCATGGCCGGCGGCCTCCTTGACGAGGCGCTCCAGGTCGTCGGTGGTGCCGAGGTCAGGGTGGACGCCGTAGTAGTCGGAGACGTCGTAGCCCCAGTCGGTGTTCGGGGAGGGCATGGTCGGCGAAAGCCATATCCCGTCGATGCCGAGCGACTCCAAGTAGTCGAGGCCGTCGATGATGCCGGCGAGGTCGCCGGTCCCGTCGCCATTGGAGTCCCGCCAGCTGCGAACGTATACCTGGTAGAAGGTCGCCCCATGCCACCACGGCCACGAGTTGTCAGAGAGCCTGTCCTGGTCAGCCATACCGCCAGTATCCCAGGTCGGCGTGCCGGGGCGCACGGCTTTGGCCGTGGCGCCGGGGCTCCTCAGGTGCCAAGGTACTTGCTCAGCTCGGCGGGGTACTCGGGGAAGTAGCGGGTGATCACGTCGAGGCTGAACTTCGGCAGGATCGAGCTCGCCGGCTCCCGGTCGAGCAGGAAGACGAACGACGCCCGTACCAGTTCCTCAGGCGGGACCGCATCCGCCCCGACTTTCTCGCCCAGGCCCTTTGGGACGGTCACGACGTGGCTCGTCTCGTACTTCGGCCCGCGTACCTTGACCGTGAAGCTGCCGTCCGTCTGCCGGGCAACGAGCACGGTCGGCAAGCTGGTCACGGGACCACGCTACCGGCAGGCGCGAGCGAACGCCTGCTCCCGGTATAACCGGGGGCGGAGGCGCTGTGACGTTCTTGCAGACGAAAACGGCTTATTTGTCCACTTACGTCTACAAGAACGCACCCGTCCGCTGTTGTGCACCGCCGGCGCCCGGCCGGCACCGTTCGCTCCGGCGCGGCGCCGGCGCCCGCCCACGACGCCCCGCCATGCGGTGCCGGCACGGGCTAGGAATGGCCCATGGACACCCATGAGCTGCACGTAGACACCTCGCACCGCAAAGTGGTGGACATCACCGATGATGTAGCCAGCTTCTGCGAAGGCAAAGGCGATGGCCTCTGCTCGGTGTTCGCCCCGCATGCCACCGCCGGCCTGGCCGTGATGGAGACCGGGTCGGGCTCGGAAGAGGACCTGCTGGAGGCGCTGCGCTCGTTGCTGCCTCGCGACGGACGCTACCGCCACTCACACGGCTCGCCAGGCCACGGTGCCGACCACCTCCTGCCGGCGCTGATGTCACCATCGCTGGTCCTGCCCGTGTTCGCCGGCAAGCCCGCCCTCGGCACGTGGCAGTCGGTAGTGCTGGTCGACACCAACGTCGATAACCCCCGCCGGCGGGTGCGGCTCAGCTTCGTGTCTGGCTGACCGGGCCCGTCGATGGGCGGCGCCCGGGGTCAGTGCCGGCGCCCGGGGTCAGTGCCGCTTGGCCCGCCGCTCCCGCGCCACCGAGGCCGCCAAGAGCAGGACTACCAGAGCCGGGAACCCGCCGACGGCGACGGCGTTCAGCGAAGACGCCTTCACCAGCAAAGCGACGATCCCGATGGCCACGAGCGCGCCCACAAACAGCTCGGGCGTGTCTCCTACCAGGAAGTCCCACCAGAAGGCACCGAAGGACCTGAGCCAGCGCTGGACTAGCGGGCGCTCGGGACCGGCGCCGGCGCCGGCCTCGGCACCGGCCTCGGCGCCGGCCTCGGCACCGGCCTCGACGTCCTCAGGCGGCACCTGCTTGCTCCCCAGCTATGGCAGGACGGGGGCCGGCGGCCCGGAGCACCTGCACGAGACCCCAGGTGACCACGGCGTAGGCGCCCACGAGGACCGGTATGGCGAGGTCGCTACCGGGCCACCGGACCCCGAGCCCCTCGCCGGCCCAAAATGTCCCGAACGACACCAACATGAGTCCCACCACGGTCTTCATGGCGTTTTCGGGCACTCCTGAGAGCTGGCGGGCAACGACCGCCCCAACGCCGGCCACGACCAGGACGGCGGCCGCCGCAGCTGCGCTGGCGAGCCCGATGTTGTGGTCGCCGCCGCCGAGGCCGAGCACGATCACCGCCACCTCCATGCCCTCCAGGAAGGTCCCCTTGAAGGCGACCGTGAAGCCGACCGGGTCACGCTGTGCCTGGCGGCGTTCCCTGGCAGAGAGGTCCTGGCCGGCCGACATCTCTTCGACGTGCCTCTTGAAGATCAGGTCCTCATCGTGCTTGGCCTTGAGGCCGACAGCGCGGAGCACCGCCTTGCGGAGCCACTGAAGCCCGAAGATGAGCAGGAGCGCCCCCACCACACCCCGCAGGACGTCGATCGGGACGAGGTAGACGAGCGCCGGCCCGAGGGCGCCGACGATGATTATGAGCAGGCCGAACGCGGCGGCCGCTCCCTCGAAGGCGGAACGCCAGCTCCGGCTCACCCCGGCCGCGACGATGATCGTGAGCGCCTCGACGCTCTCGACGGCGCTCGCGAGGAAAACGGCGACTGCAAGGCTTATCCCGCTGGCGTGCATTTGCAGCCCACCCTAGGCCCAGATCACCATCGGCCCCAGATCGCCATCGGCCCCAGATCGCCATCGGCCCCAGATCACCATCGGCCCCAGATCACCATCGGCCCCAGATCACCATCGGGGAGGTAACCGAGCTCGGTCGACCGGCTGCTTGCCGCGTCGGTGAGGTCCGTGCGCTCCTGGCCGGTCCTCCCGAGGCTCGTCACCGGCTATTGCGCTCATGTAGTCTGCCTCCGTGGCGTACGGGCTCGACATACGGCCCCAGGGTGATCTGGATTTCGTCGCCCTCGGAGCTTTGAACCACCGCTTGGACCCGGGGGTGGTGCCCTTCCGGAAGGCGGCCAGGTGTGACATCTACGCAAGCGGCGCGGAGTTCAACGTCGCCGCCAACCTGGCGGACTGCTTCGGGCTTCGGGCGGCCATCGTGAGCGCCATGGTCGACTACCCGATCGGGGACCTGATTGCGGAGGGCGTGCGTGCCAAGGGCGTGTCCGCCTTCTACAAGCACTTCGAGCACAACGGGGTCAACGGGCCCAACATGGCGACCGTGTACAGCGACCGCGGGTACGGCGCCCGGCCGCCGGTCGTGTTTTACAACCGGGCCAACGAGGCCGCTGCAGAACTCGGGCCGGGGGACTTCAACTGGGGCCAGATTTTCGGCGGGGGGGTGAGGTGGTTCCACAGCGGCGGCGTTTTCGCCTCGCTTTCGGAGAGCACCGGCGAGCTCATAATCGAGGCGATGAAGGCGGCAAAGGCCGCCGGGGCGGTCACCTCCTTCGACCTCAACTACCGAGCCAAGCTCTGGGGCGTGTGGGGCGGGCAGGACAAGGCCGTGCCGGCCTACTCGCGGATCGTCGAGCAAGTCGACGTCTTGGTGGGCAACGAGGAGGACCTGCAAAAGGGGCTCGGCATCAAAGGCCCTGACGTCGAGAGGGCGTCTGCGCTCGACCCGAGCACGTTCGTGGCGATGATAGACGAGGTCCGCAAGAGCTTCCCGCAGGTGAAAGTCGTCGCGACCACGTTGCGGGAAGTGCTGTCCACCAACAGGCACCGCTGGGGCGCGGTCGCGAGCATCGGTGGCAAGGTGTACTCGGCCCCGACCTGCGACCTGGACGTGCTCGACCGGGTGGGCGGCGGGGACGGCTTTGCCGCCGGCCTTTTCTACGGGCTGCTGGCCGGTGAGGACCCCGAGGAGGCCGTAAGGCTGGGCTGGGCTCACGGGGCGCTGCTCACCACGTTCCCCGGGGACCAGACGATGGCGACGCTCCAACAGGTGCTCGACTTCGCACGAGGCGGCTCGGCGCGCGTCCAGCGCTGACGCTTGCAACAATTTCCCGCCCGACGGCACCGCTACCGGCCGGGTCGGGTGGGAGTTGACAACGTCTTCTAAACGTCGGGCGGGCTTTAATTGCTCCCACGGTAGTTGATCCCGGCCCGACGATCTGGCGGCCCAGCCGAGTTGTAAGTAAATCCCGCCTGACGGCCCTTTCGCGCGGGGCGTCGGGCGGAGTTGCAATACATTGGGTGCTGGCGAATGGGGTCAAGCGGCGAGCGGCGGGGTGGCCGCACCTGAAGGCCCGGGTCGCGTAGGATCGACCGGGATGTTGCCTCGGAACTGGCACAACAGGACAAGAAAGGGCTCTCTGGTCGCCGGCGTCTTGGCCGGGGCGCTCGTGCTGGCGGCGTGCGGCGGAGGAGGCTCCGCGGCACCGACGACCAGCAGGCCCGCGACCGCCGGGCCGACGACCAAGGCGGGCCACGAGAGCACCGCCGGCAAGACCTCCCCACCCGCGACCAACGGCCCCGCCACCTTCATGGGGCCCGACGGGGTCGAAGCGCGCTGGGTCATACAGGAGAACAAGAAGCCAGGGACGACCGCTTGGCACCTTTCCGGGGATGGGCCGGCTACTATCCACGGGTTTGCCAACCTGACCGCGGCCTCCGCCGGCCAGAAGGTGTCGCTCTATATAACTACGACCGCCGCCCGTTACCATGTGAGCGCCTACCGGATCGGCTATTACGGGGGGACGGGCGGGCGCCTCGTGTGGAGATCTCCTGAGGAAAAAGGGGTCGTCCAGCCGGCGTGCACGTTGACGGCGTCCACTCGCATGGTGGCTTGCGACAATTGGGCACCCTCCATAACGTTCACGATCGGCCCGGAGTTCGTGCAGGGGGACTACCTCTTCAAGCTCGTCGCCGACCCCGGCCAACAGAGCTACATACCCTTGACGGTCTGGGACCCGACGAGCCACGCGACCTACATCATCCAAAACAGCGTGCTCACGTGGCAGGGCTGGAACACCTGGGGCGGCTACGACATGTACGGCGGCGCGCCGCCGGGCCAGACCCCGCAGTTCGCCCAACGGGCGTATGTGGAGAGCTTCGACCGCCCCTACGCCAACGGCAATGGCGCTGCGGACTTCATGGCGCTCGAGTACCCGCTCGTCTATTGGGCCGAGCAGCACGGCCTCGACGTCACCTACTGGACCGACGTCACTTTCGCTGAGCACCCCAACCTGTTGCTCAACCACAAGGCGCTCATCACGCTCGGCCACGACGAGACCTGGACGATGGCCGAACGCAACGGCGTCCTCGAGGCCCGGGCCGCGGGAGTGAACATCGTTTTCCTCGGGGCCTCCCCGGTGCTGCGCCACGCTCGCCTGCAGCCGAGCCCCCTCGGGCCGGACCGGGAAGAAGTCGACTACCGGGACCCCCAGCTCGACCCCATATACGCCAAGGACCCGCTCGCTGCAACGGGCAACACCTGGGCCCAGCCACCCGACAACGCGCCGCCCAGTGAGATTGTCGGCGACACCTACATGGGCTACGGCCTCGACGACCCGATGGTGGTCACCGACGCCAGCGCGTGGCCCTGGGCGGGCACCGGTGTCACTGACGGCACCCAGTTGAAAGGCGTCCTCGCCGGCGACTACGACGCCTACGACCCCAACTCGATCGACCCCGCGGGAGTCGAGATCCTCGCCCATTCACCGGTCCACGCCCAGGTGCAGGACGCCCCCTACTCGGACATGGTTTACTACACCTGGCCGCACGGCGGCGGCGTGCTGGCGACGGGCACTATCGGCTGGATCCCGGCGCTCGAATCCTGCCGGGGCTCCCTGCCCGCCTGCCCGGCACCGGTGCTCCAGGCGGCGACGGGCAACATTTTCCACCTCTTCGGCGAGGGGCCGGCCAGCAAGACCCACCCCTCGGTAGCCAACTGGCGCCAGTACTACTAAACGCAAGAGCTGCCGGCACTTCTACCTAGCGGGGCCCGGTTACGAAGTCCTTCCCGTCCACGAACTCCGAGTAACCGAGCCTCTCCAGGTCTTCTCGCTGCTTGCGGGCGTTTCTTGCGCGGCGCAGCACGCTCACCGTCCCGCCGGTGCGGGCGGCCCTCGCCGCCGGTGCCGCCGCCAGGCAAGCCAGCAGTTCCTCCTCGGTGGCGCAGGTCACCGCGACCCTGGGCGCACCAGTCGCGAAAAGGCCCCGGTCCACTAGGTCACAAACCCTTTCGAAGCCGATGGAAAAGCCGCACATAGGCAGGTCCGGGCCCCCGAAGCGAGCGGTCATCGAGTCGTAGCGGCCCCCGCCGGCGAGCGAGTAGCCGACTTCGGGGTGGGCGACTTCAAATATCTGCCCTGTGTAGTAGGCGATGCCGCGGACGAGCGCCGGGTCGAAGCGGGCGCCGTGGCCCGCCGCTTGGAGCGCCGCCAGTGTCGTGCTGAGCCCGTCCGCCATGTCGGCAGCGCGCTCGGAAAGCGCGGCCGCCGAGGCGAGGTCGGCGTCGGTCACCCATTCCACGAGGGCGCGGGCGCGATCTTCGCCATAGGGTGCCAGTTCTTTTACCACCGCCTCGGCTGGTGAGTTGTCGAGCCTGTCGAGGGCCACGTAAACGGGGTAGGGGTCGTCCAATGGACCGAGGTGGGCCTCGACCGCTTCCCGCAGGAGGCGCCGGTCGTTGAGCCTAACCGTGCAGCCGCTGATGCCGAGCTTTCGGAGGGCCTCGAGCCCGGCGCTGCAAAGCTCTATTTCTGCGGCAACGCTCGGTTCGCCAACAATGTCTATATCGCACTGGACAAACTCACGGAAACGGCCTCTTTGCGGGCGCTCGGCCCGCCACACGGGCGCGACGTGGGCGGCCTTGAAGGGCATAGGTAGCTCGTGGAGGTGGTTGGCCACGAAGCGGGCGAGGGGCACCGTGAGGTCGAAACGCAGGCCGGCGTCGGCTAGTTCGCTGCCGGCGGTGAGCGCTTCTTCGAGCCTTTCGCCCCGCCGGAGGACCTTGAAGACGAGTTTTTCGTTCTCGCCGGCCTGGCCTCCGAGCAGAGTCGCCAGGTCCTCCAGTGCCGGCGTCTCGATCGGTTCGAAACCGTAGCTTTGGTAGATGTCCAATATGGTGTCGGCGACCCGCCGGCGGAGTGTAGCCTCAGGCGGCACGAAGTCGCGCATTCCCCTAACCGCGTGAAGACGGCGAGCCATCCAGCTATCCTGCGCCACGTGACAGATCCCGCGCAAGGCGTCGGTCCTGGTCGTGGCGTCGCAGCGAAGTACCTCTAGGTGAGCGTGTTCGGCTTGGCCCGTCCAGACGCCGTCCGGGCGGGCCTGGTCGGGGGGATGCTCCAGGTGGGCTTGCTCGTCAACGAGCTCACGGTGCGCGAACTGGTGAGCATGGTCGCCGCCCTGCTCACGTGGCTGGCCGTCGTGGTCTACCGCCGCGACACCGCCCGCGCCTGAGCGGCCCTCTCGGGTGACCCCCCGCCGGGCCGGTCCTGTTGGCCCCAGGAGATGGGTACTAGTACGAATTTCTCTGTTATACTGCCTTCGTGGCCGCGCGCGACAACGCCGTCGGGACGCCTCAGCGCGAAGTGCCGAAGAAGCGCGCCGCTTGGGGCTCGGTGACGCGCGAGCTGGTCGTCGGTACGGCGCTTCGCATCGTTGCGGACGCAGGCTACGAGCAGCTTACGATCCGGAGCCTCGCGTCCGAGATGGGCGTGGCCCCGATGACGCTGTACCACCACGTGAGCAGCAAGGACGACCTTTTGGACGAGGTCGTGGACCATTTGTTGGGCGAGGTGTGGAGGCCGGCCGCCAGGATCGAGAAGGGGTGGTGGGCCTGGCTCGCCGAGGCCGCGGAGAGGTTCCGCCAGTTCTTGGTGGACCAGCCGGCCGCTCTCCACGTGTACCTTTCGCACCCGGTCGTATCGCCGGCGGCCCTTGCCCGCATGGACGAAATGCTCCGGGCGCTCCGGATGAGCGGGCTCGACGAGCACGAGGCCCGGCGAGCCTATGCCGCGCTCCACTCGTACACCATCGGTTTCGCTGCGCTGCAGGCTTCGCGTGCCGGCTGGCGGCCCGCTCCTGGCACCAAGCCGATCGCCCATCAGTTGGCCGCGTACACCACCCCCCGGCAGTTCAAGGAGGGGCTCAGGTACGTCTTGGAAGGCATCGAGCGCCGGGCCAGTGCCGGGGCCGGCTCGCCGGTGGGCGACGCAGCGGTCCCGCGCGCCCCGGCGGGCCAGGACGGGGCAGGAGGCCCCGAGCAGTCCCGCCCCGAGCCCAACGGCGGACGCAGGGATGCCGCCAGTGGCTGAGGTCGAAGGCGGTAGCGCGAGAGTAGAGGCTCGGGTTGCCCGTGACCATGGAAGCGCGCCCGCAGTCTCTCACCGCAAAGGAGACCCTGGAGCAAGCGCTCGGCCAACTCGTACTCCACGGGCAGACGGGCTTGCCGGTCGTTTCGGCCGACCGGCGGCACCTGGTTGGGTGGGTGGCTCGTCGGGGGGCCCTTCGGGCCATGGGAGAGCGGAAGAGCTGATGAGCCCTTACGCTCAGCTCCTCTGGTTGGCGGGCGGGGCAGGGGTGCTCAGGTGGCGCGAAGGCTCGTTCGTCCCGGTGGACGCGGGAGGGGCTGGGGCCAGAGAGCTTGTGCTCATTCCTGAGGCATTTTCGCGCGTGTACGGGGCCGCCCTCCGCCGCGCCGCCTGGCACCAAGAGCCGCGCGAACACCGACAGCGACGCGGATCCCGTGAGCGGTGGCACACCAAGGGGGCAAGGGTGGATGGCCAGCAGGCTTGAGCCGTTGCCGGCCGAGCGGAAACGTTCTGGTCTAGCGGCCGGGCGCCCCGCGTGGCGGAGCCTGTCGAGCGCGGTGGCCGGCAAGGTCAACTCCATGGCCTACCTGCCGAAGTGGCTCTTGCTCGCCTCGGTCCTCGGCGTGATCGCCGGCTTCGGCGCGGTGGTGTTCTACGAGTGCCTGAGGCAGGCGACCCACTTGTTCTTGGGCATCCTGGGTGGTTACAACGTGCCCACGCCGGCCGGCCAGGGGGGCGCTCTCGGGTCGGCGCACTACGCCCGGGCCTGGGCCATTCCCCTCATAGTGGTGCTCGGAGGCCTCATCGCCGGCTTCCTCGTGTTCACCTGGGCGCCTGAGGCCGAGGGGCACGGCACGGACGCCGCTATAGACGCCGTGCACCACAACCCCCGTGGCATACGGGTGCGGGCGGTGTTCGTAAAGATCATCGCCTCGGCGGTCACGATCGGCTCGGGGGGCTCGGGGGGCCGGGAGGGCCCGACGGCGCAGATAAGCGCCGGGTTCGGTTCGCTCATGGCACGGGTCCTCGACTTGTCGCCCGAGGACGGCCGGATAGCCGTCTCGGTAGGTATCGGCTCGGGGATAGGCGCCATTTTCTCGGCCCCGCTGGGAGGTGCGGTGCTGGCGGCCGACATCGTCTACCGGGACGACTTCGAGTTCCAGGCGCTCCTCCCGGGGACCTTCGCCTCCATTATCGCCTACGCCATTTTCGGGGCGTTCTTCGGTTACCACCCACTGTTCGCGATCCCCGGTGGCTATCACATGCAGGCCATCCAGCTCGCGTGGTTCGCCCTCATCGGCCTTCTGGCCGGGGGGATCGGGCTGCTTTATTCGAAGTCCTTCTACGGGGTCGTTTCCCTCGCGCACCGCCTCCCGTTCTCGAAGAAGCTCCGCCCCGCCACGGGCGCCATCTTCACGGGCCTGCTCGCCCTTTGGCTCCCCGAGGTGCTCGGCACCGGCTACGGGTGGGTGCAAAAGGGACTCTCCGCCGAACTGTTGCACGTCCCCCTCTATGTCATCATCGTCTTGCCTTTCGCCCGCATCGCTGCTACAGCCTTTTCGATCGGCAGCGGTGGTTCTGGGGGAGTGTTCGGCCCGGGCATGGTTATAGGAAGTTTCACCGGGCTCGCCGTGTGGAGGGTGCTCGAGCCTCTCGGAGCGCCCGGGGTCGGCCACGACCCCGCGCCCTTCATCGTCGTGGGGATGATGGCCGTCTTCGGGGGGATATCGAGAGCCCCCATAGCGGTCATGTTGATGGTGGCCGAGATGACCGGGAGCATCGGCGTCTTGGGGCCGGCGATGGTGGCGGTGGCCATCGCATGGTTCATAGTCGGCCGTAGCGACGACAGCATCTACCGCTCGCAGTTGCCCACGAGGGCGGAGTCGCCGGCCGGGCGGTTACGCGTCGGGCTGCCGTTGTTGGCGACGCTCCGAGTGGCAGACGTGGCCGGCCCACCCAAGCTCGTCTTCCAAGAGGACATGACGCTCGGCCGGGCTCTCGGGTCACTCGACGGCTCCAACCTGCCCGGCGCCCCGGTCGTGGACGAGCGCGGGAGTTACGTCGGCACCGTGGACAGGTCGCGCCTCGAGGCGGCAGCGAGCGCCCGACCCGACCACAAGCTGAACGTGGTCATTGACCCGACGACCGCCACCGTGTCTGTGACCGCGGACATGGAAGTTGGCCTGGAAGCGCTGGTGCAGGCCGGCGGGGGCTGGGTTCCCGTAACGAGCGGGGACCGCCGGGTGGTCGGTATCCTGTCCGCGAGCGACTTGATAGGCGGTTACCACCGGGCACTTGACGCCTACTCCGGTTACGTCTACAACGTCACGCCCCACGCGGTGGTGGTCGAAGAACGCGTCGGGCGCAATTCGCCTGTCGCAGGCCGGAAGATCCGCGACGCCGGCTTGCCACCGTGGTGCGTGGTCGTAACGGTCCAGCACAAGGGGACGGTCATTTACGCGACGGGGTCCACGGAGGTCGCCGCCGGTGACATCGTGAACGCCCTCGTGTCGGCTGAGCGCGTCGAAGAGTTGCGGCTTTTATTGCGTGGTGACGCTACGCCGGCGTCCCGCCCGGAGGGCGACCAGCTCATGGTTTGAGCGCCGAGAGCCCGGCCACCACCGCGTCCAGCGTGGCCTCGGGGCCGGCTCCCCACCAGGCCTCCGAGAGCACTTCAACCTCGATATCGCCAGCGTAGGCGCCGCCTTCCTGGGCGAGCGCCAGGACGCCGGCCAGGTCGATACAGCCCTCGCCCGGTACGCCGCGGCAGGCGGTAAGGCGTCCGGTGGGGGGGAGCCAGTCGGCGACCTGGACCGACCAGATCCGCCCGGCGCAGCGGGCGGTTTCCAGCGCCAGCGCGGAGTCCCACCACACGTGGTAGGCGTCGTATGTGACCCCGAGGCAGTCGTCGCCCAGTTCTTCGACCAAGTCGTTGGCTTCCCGGAGGGAGGTTATGACCGAGCGCTCCTGCACTAGGAGCGGGTGCATGGGCTCGACCGCGAGCTTGACCCCCTGCTCGCGGGCGTAGGCGGCGAGCTCCCCGAGGCTGTCGCGCACCATCTGGCGCGAGCCGGCGAGGTCGCGCCCGACGAGCCCGCCCGGTACCACCACGAGTGCCGCCGCTCCCAGAGTGGCCGCTTGGTCCACCGCTATCTTGCTCTCGCTGAGGGCCGCCCTACGACCTTCGGGCTCGGGGTGAGTAAAGAGCCCCGCCCGGCAGAGCGAGCTCAACCTGAGCCCGGAAACCTCGAGCAACCGGGCGACCTTCTGGAGGAGCATCCCCTCGAGGTTGTCGCGCCACAACCCGACGGCTTGAAAGCCGCGTCTCTCGGCCTCGCGCAACAACTCGGCGAGCCCGAGGTGCAAGACGGTGGCTGAGTTGAGGCTGAAACCGTCGAGGACAGCTTCGGGCTTGGCCGTGTTCAGTCACGCACCTCCTGGTCGTTCACCACCGTTTGCCAGAGTAGTGGCGAGCCGGAGGACAGGGCCGGAGGACGGGGCCGGAGGGAGGGGCCGGAGGACAGGGCCGGAGGGCGGGGCCCATCTCGGCGCGTTCGCCTTTCCTCGGTGCAAGAACCGGTCCTATGGCGACGCCGAGTGCACCCGGGAGCCAAGGTCGCACCCGGAAAGGGCCGCCCTCCCGCTTCGCAGCCGGCGGGGGAGTTGGGGCCGGTCAGTCCACCAGCCTGTCGTGGAGGAAGTCGTCGTACGCGGACAGGTCGAGGAGGCCATGGCCCGAGTAGTTGAAGAGGATCACCTTTTCTTTCCCCTCTTCTTTGGCGGCCAACGCTTCGTCGATAACTGCCCTTATGGCATGGCCGGTCTCGGGCGCCGGCACGGTCCCTTGCGTGCGGGCCCAGGTCACAGAGGCCTCGAAGGTCTTGGACTGAGGGTAGGCGATGGCCTCCATCCGGCCGGAACGCACGAGCGCGGAGATGATCGGCGAGTCCCCGTGGTAGCGGAGCCCGCCGGCGTGGATCGAAGGCGGCACGAAGTCGTGCCCGAGCGTGTACATGGGGAGGAGGGGGGTGAGGCCAGCGGTATCACCGAAGTCGTAGTCGAAGTGGCCC
>JAJYMB010000153.1 GCA_021787365.1 Actinomycetes bacterium
CCGAGCCGCGGTGGCGCACCATCGCCTGGAGCTTGACGCCTTCCTGGTCGTCCACGGGCACGTAGGTCTCCTGGCCCTCGCTCTCCAGGCTGACCTCGGCGGTGCCGTCCACCTGCCGGCGCTTCCAGACGCTGCGGGGCCGGCCCTGTTCGGTCTCGTGCACCTCCGACGGCACCCGCTCGTAGCGCCCCCAGGACGCCGTCACCTTCAAGGAGCGGACCGCAGCCGGCACCGAGAACGACAAGCCCATAGCCGAGGCGGCGATCCTCCCGGCGCGCACCACCGCTGCGGGCTCCGGCTCTTCGATCTCTTCGGTGGCGTCGGTCACCTCGCGGTCGACGAGGTCCGGGTCGTCCACCAGCTCGCCGGCGCCCGTCTCGTCGCCTTCCTCTCCGCCGGCGGGCTCTCGGACGTCCTCGTCGCCGGCGTCTTCCCTAGGGACTGGTACAAGCCGTCCGAGCAGGTAGCGCTCGGCTGGGACCTCGCCCGGTGACAACTCCTCCTCCGGCCCGTCCCACGGCCCAAGAAGGTCCCGTTCGACCAGGGACTCCAGCTCGGCCCTGATCTCGTACGATGAGGTCTGCCCGATAGCCAGCTCCACGGCCACGTCTCGAAGTTAGACCCTGCATGAGACATCGAACGCCCGTCAACACAGCACGTCGTGCGCCTGACCGCGAGCCAACCGGCGTCGGGCTCGCAGGCCAGACCGCTTCACCCTACGGATTCAGCGCCGGAACAGGGCCGGGGAGCACCCATGGCAACGCGCCTGACCTCGGTCTACCAGCACGCCGCTTGAGATCGTGATACCTTCAACCCGACGTGCCCGACTTTCCTTCGCTGAAGGCGAGGCAGATGCTGAGGGTGCTCATGGGACCTGTTCTGCAGTACTACGTCGAGAGGCAAAGCGGCTCGCACAGGAAGCTCGTTTCGCGCGCTGGGTACCCACCACTTTTCTTCTCATCGCACGACGGGGAGACGCTGGGCCCAGGACTTGTGAGAAAGATCCTTATTGACGACGTCGGGCTGTCCGAAGATAAGGCCAAGGAGGTACTGTAAAGACATGGTGTCCGCGCGCAAAGTGAGGTTGAAGGTTCACTACGAGATGGCTGGACCGCTTGAGCCTACATGGTGGGCAGAGAGCCCCGATATACCCGGCTTTAGCGCCGTGTACCCCTCTCTCGGTGAGCTACAACGGCAAGCCGAAGATGCCGTGCGCTTCGCGCTTGAGGCCACCGAGCTTGAGCTCGCCTGGGAAGCCGCCGACGACGCGCCGCTTTGGGCGGCTGTCCACATCCAGTTCGATCAGCCGGAGTTCGCAGCTAAGGACCAAGTGACCTTGGGGCACAGCACGCTCTCTGTCGGGACATCCCGAGCCGAGGTTTCGGCCATCTCGGGCGCCGTGCCTGCGACCTAGCCTGTGAAGGTCACGCTTCTCCTCGCTGACTTCGCCCAAGTATCCGAGGGCAAGCTCAACATCATCGGAGGTGGTTGGTCTGTCACGGGTCCGTTCCCCGTTCCATCCGCTGTCGCGGCGAAGATCGAAGTGCCGTGGGACGAGGCCAACAAGCGCCATCACATTTTGCTGGAGCTCAAAGATGAGGACGGGCACTCGGTCGAACTGCCAACGGCTCCGGACGGTTCACCGAAGCCGATCAAGGTTAGCGCCGAACTAGAGGTAGGACGACCACCTGGCCTCGCTCCCGGGACGCCATTAGACGCCCCAATGGCGGTCAACATAGGCCCTCTCCCTCTCACCCCAGGCCGGAGGTACTCATGGGAGCTCTCCATTGACGGCGAGACCCGTGAGGACTGGCGTGTGACCTTCTCGTTCCGAGCCTTCCCGCCCGGCTTCCAGCCGCCCACAGTCCAGGCGCCACACCCTTCCTAACTGCTACCGCAACACCGCTTCGAGAAGTTCAGGCGTAACGTCCTCTGCCGTAGCGCCCAGACAACTGAGCCGACGCGACGAGAGGACCGGGAACTCATCGACGGATCCAGTCGACAGGGTCGACGAGTCAATGCCGAAGATATCGCACACGCGCTCAGTGACGGCTTCACAGTTCGGGTTGACTACCAACACCCGCGACGTAGCCGGCGTGCTACGCAAGAGATCGTTGAAGTGCTCATCGGCCAAGCCGAAAGAATACCCTACGACAACTATGTGGCTTGCACTCTGAAGAACTTTGTCGGCACTCGCCCAGTCAAGGATCTGCCGCCTCGACATTACGGGCTTGAAACTGATGGGCGGTACGATAGCCGGGAGATCCAGTGCACCGCCCTGGCCAACATCTAGCCGCAGAGAATGCAGGAAGGCCACAACCCCCTCAACATCCAGGGCTTTGCGCTGCTGTTGGTCGTCCGTCACAAGCTGGCGGTCATCGGCGCGGAGATACCCAGCAAGCGAGCCGTGGAAGTACACCACCCTCTTCGCTGTTTGCGGATCGAAGAAGTCCGTATAGTTGAAGGTGATCACATCGCCGCCGAGGAGTGCCAACTTGGCATAGATCGAGTTGGACCGCAGGCTCGTACTCCGAGATCTGAGCCACAAGAAGGACCAGAGCATCCAAGCTATGTACAGATAGTTGCGCTGAGCAGCCCGATCGCCCAAGCTGTATAGCGTGAAATAGTGTGACAGCAGTTCCTCGATGTTGCTCGTTGACTCGACAAAAAGCCCCAACATTTCACGCTCGTGTTCCGTGAGGTCCGGCCCTCCTATGAGTACCCTCTGGAAGCTCCTCCTCAAGGCTGTCGCGGCAGGCTCCGTGAGAGTAATCTTGGACGGGTCAAGGAGAGGCTCGGCTTCGCCAACATCTCCTATGGACTCCGCGATCTTCGCCAGTCCCGAAAGATCGGAGCCTGCCAGCAGGTTGGCTTCCGCCTGTTGGCAAAGCTTCTCTAGAACAGTCGCAATAGGCTTCAATTCTTCCTCGGCCATCAGCTTCTTGGCGGCACTCTGCAACGTCGGCACCGTGTCTGACGCGCTCCCGAAGAGGTCAACAAGAAGTTGGTCTCCCTTCTTGGCCGCGTACTTGTCAAAACTAAACCTGAGGTTGGGCAACTTCGCCTTCAGCGCCTTGCTAACTGGCAGGCCATCCGAACGCGCGAACTTGGCCAACTCGGGTAGCAACTGAGCCACCAGAGGAACACCATAGATGAGGTCCACTCCGGCTCCGAGGACAAAGACCAAGCGTCGCTCCGCTTCGTCTTGGCGACGCTGCGGGATGGCACGAGCTGAAAAGCTCGGTTCATCGCGTGCCCGCTCCCGTGACCGATGACGAGACGGCACTATCGGACCTCAAGAGGCGCCGCTCTCAGCGGCGTGGCGGTGGTGGTTTTCGGCTAGGAGGCGGTCGAGGAGCTCGAAGCGGGTGTCAGGGCTTACGGTCCAGCGGGTGCCGATCTTGGTTGGGTAATGCCCGACCTGTGGGTCGAGATCAGACCAACCATAGGCAGCAAGGACGGCGTGGTCGATGTCGGCGTGCATCTTGCGGAGGCGCACGATGGCCGGGTCGGTGTCGGCGGGGTCGTGGACGCGGTTGTAGGTGGCAGTAAGGCCCCAAGCGCGGGAGAGCATGAGCTGTCGCCGCTCGGTGTCGAGGACGCAGCCCAGCTCCTCGAGCTCGGGCGTGGGCTCGGGGCGGGAGAAGGTGAGGAACACGTCGGAGGGCGTGTATCGGATCCGGGTTTCAAGGGTGGAAGCGTAGCGGAGGACCCAGACGAAATGGGCGCTCGACGAGAGGATGGCCAGGCTGGCGAAGTCGTCAAGCGCAAACACGCCGCACACGTGTGCGAAGACCTGGCCCGTCGGGACCCGGACGGGCTGAACAACGTTGCTAACGAGCGATATGGCGAGAACGTGGTCCAGGCCGGCGATCGCCTGGTAAAGCCCCGGTCGCGTTTCTGCGAATTGCCACCAGAGGTCACGGTTGCGCTCGCGGTTGATGCGATCACGTCCAGGCTTGACTACTCTCCTCACGATCGCCAGTGTGTCCGGATATTGCTCGCAGCGGTCTAGCGGCCAGTCGCGGAAGTTGATGACCCAACGGCCCGCGGAATAGTCGGGACGCTGGTTCAAGTCCCTGCCGATCAGGTACGGCTGGAGCACATCGCGATAGCGCGAGTCGCGTTCGATCATCATCAAGGCCTGCTCCAATGCCAGAACGAAGCCCACGCCCCAAAGGTTGCTGCCCTGGAAAGCAATGCCCTCATTCTCGGCGAGGCGGTGGGGCCGACCGGCCACCTCGCCAACAGGCTCCAAGTCCGGCCCTATATGCGGCACTTCCTCGCCATCGAGCCAACAATGAGCCGCCGAAGACATCGGTGCACGAGTCGCCCACACAGTGACGATCTCCAGATTGGCGCTCCGACTTGGCCACTTGTGGCTCGACTCCGCCCGCCGAACGGTGAGGCGGCTGCCCGTCGCCGAGGTCGCTTGTAAAAGGCCGACTTCAAGGGTGTCGCCTTGAACAAGGGTATTGGTAGCGATGTAGCCGAGCTGGCCGCGCCTAGAGAGGAGGTTGGCGGCCCGCAACACGAAGGAGGCAACGAGGTCGGCGCTCCCCTTCACGCCGTTCCCATCCCACTTTTGCAGCCAGACCCGGTAGTCGTCGCCAAGATGTCCCGTTATCTTCTGCCCGCCAAGGAACGGCGGGTTGCCTACTACTGCATCGAACCCGAGGTCGGGAGAGTCGGCAAAGACCTCGGGGAACACGATGGGCCAATGAAGCGCGGTGCGAGGCGCCGTGCCTAGCGGCCGCCCCTCCTGCAGGTCCCGATCCGCCTCCTGGGCGAGCGAGCCCAGGTGCATACCTCCCTGGCTGAGGGCCACTGCCACTTGGTCCACCAGTAGCTCGAACCGCCCGCTCACCTCGGCAGGCCGCTTGCCCGTAACGGCCAAGCCTGGGCCCGTGATCGCATTGGCAACGACCGTCAACTTGGCAGTGAGCCGCTCGGACTCCGCTAGCAGCCGTTGCTTGTGCTCAACGTCCCGGACGGTCACCACCGGCTGGGCGGTGATCTGCTTTCGAAGGTCCGCGGCCTGCTCGAGGACCGGCCTGATGTAGTCGCCGACGTCGAAGAGGGTGCCCTCCTGCCGGTGCCGGCGCTCAGCCGGGTCGAGGTGCACGGCTTCGAGCTGGGCGACCGAGGTGAGCCCGAGGAGCGAGTCGCCGCACCGGAAACGGTCATCCAGGAAGCCAAACGGCCGCTCCCTGTCCATGGTCACGAGCCAGAGCGAGAGCTTGGCCATCTCGACGGCGAGGGGGTTTATGTCCACCCCGTAGAGGCAGTGGTCGGCGACGAGGCGCCTGGCTTCCAACAGCACCGGCCCCACCTCCGCGTCGGATGCTGCTCGGAGCCCTCGCCGGGCAGCGAGGGCGAGCATGGCGTCCTCCCGGCCCTCGGCGTCCCAGGCCTCGACCAGCCGGTCGGCCAAGTACCGGCAAGCGGCCACCAAGAACGCCCCGGAGCCCATAGCGATGTCGGCCACCCGGAGGGCCAGGATCTCAGACGACGGCCGGAGCCGCCACGCCGAACGGTCCGCCGTTTCGAGCGGGCCTGGGCGGTACACGAGAGGTTCGAGGGCGTTGCCGGCGACATCCTCAGCCAGCGACCGGGGCGTGTAATGGGTGCCGGTCGCTGCTCGCCGGCTGCTCGGCGCGACGTAACGGGAGCCGGGCAGGAAAACCACGGGCCGGTCACGCTCGTCCAAACGCAAAGCGCTGCCCAATGGGACGAGCAGCTTTGCTTGGCCAAGGTCACCGCCAACAGCAGCGTGGAGCGCGTCGAGGGCCGCTGACGACGCCTCGGCATCGAGGGCCGCGGCCGCCTTCTTCGCTGCCCAACCGGTCCGCTCCATGAGCCAGCGCTCGAGGCGCGGGCGCTCCAGGTCGCTCACCGCAGCCAGGGCTCCCGAGACGGGCACCTCGGCTGGGGCCTTGATGCGGCGCGGGTAGTCCTTCGGGCGTTGGAACGCCAGGACCGCCTCGGTAGCGGAGCAGACCTCGAGCTCGAGCAGGCCCTCGTAGACATAGCCGACCTGCTCCACGTCGAGCGCCCTGAACGTGAGGCGCCTCCGCTCCCCGCCCACCTCCACGTACTGCACCGCGCGCAACATCCGCAGCACAGTGCGGTCGTCCACCTCAGGCGGGCGAGCGCCGTCTAGCGGCTCGACGCCGTCACGTCTCCCTTCCAGCCACGGGTAGCGGTCCGGGTCGAAAAGGTCGCCCCCGTAGGCCGGCAGCCGGAGGTCTTCGTGGGCAACACCAGCATGCAGCGCACGCGAGACGGCGAGCAGGCGGTGCCAGGCGCCACTGCGGTGCTCCAAGGCTGCCTCACCCGAGAGCGTTGCGACGTGCTCCAGTTGCTCGACAAGGCGGGCAACGCTGTAGGAGGCTTCGTAGGTGGCGTCGTCTGAGGGCAAGAGGCGCCGTTCCTCGGCGAAAAGGCAGAAGACCACCCGCATCATGACGGTTACCGCGGCGTCGTAGAGGTCGTCGTCGCCGACGCCCGCCAAAAGCTCCCTGTTCGAGACAGCATCGAGCGAGTCGAGAGCCCCCACCAGCAGCTCGACAGCCTCGCGGACCTGCCGGCCGAGGGCCTCGGTGACTTCCTCTTGGCGTTCCAGGCTTTCTTCGAAAAGCGCCGGGAGCCGGTCCGCTGGCGCCTCGGCCAGGAAGCGTGAGCGGGAAAGGAGGCCCACTAGGCCGGCCAGAGCCTCGGGCTCCTCTCCCCACGTGCCGGCGTCCCAGACCCCCGCCGCCGTGGTGCCGCCCCGAGGGGCCCAGACGAGCGCCCACCAACGCCCGTCGGTGACAATGCCGACAGGCACGTCCCTCGCCCGGAGGAGGACGGCGAGGCGCTCGACCGGGCTCGCCGCCCAACCACCGGCGGTGGTCCGTGCGAGGGGGTGAGCCCCCCACGGAGAGAGCAACCCAAGAAGCTTCCAAGGGCCGTGGCCGCCGTCCAGGCCACCGCGTGAGCCCGTGACGCCGCTCAAGCGCGTGCTCCCGCCGTGGAGCGCGTCCCCGGTGCCGTCCTCGCCGTCCTCTTCGGGCTCTCCCGCCTCCTCCTCGTCGGCACCGTCGACCTCTATTTCTCCTTCGTCTTCGGCATAGAAGCCGAAGCTCGGCCGGAGCACTTCGGTGTGCCCGGGCACCACTTCGGCCAGGGCGTCGGGCAGCTCCTCGTACATCTTCAAGTGCTCGCCCCAGCCAAGAGCGCTCCCGAGAACCGCCCGCACGAGGACCTCGCGCGAGGCACCCCGTCCCGTGAGGGCGTCGGCGACGAGCTTGCGCAGCTCGCCGCGCACTGCTCTCGCGACCGCTGGAGCGCCGTCGGGCAGCACCCTGTCGAGGACCGGGAGCGTGAGGAACGGCCCGCTCGTCTGCACGAGCTCGAGCCACGAGTGACGCTTACGTGCGCCGGCTGCAGTCGCTCCGCCCCGAGGACGAGCCACGCGGACCGGGCTCACGAGCCGGACCCGTAGGGACGGGCGCCGGCGAGGCGAGACGGCGAGCAGAGCGC
>JAJYMB010000062.1 GCA_021787365.1 Actinomycetes bacterium
CTTGGGCGACCTCGTTCGACCTCGACCAGGGCCCGACGATCTTTGGCGAGCTCATGGCCGGCCGCTCAGACGTAGTGAAAGCCCTGCTTCACCCCAGGCCGCTCTCTCCCCAAGCGTAGGGAAGACAGGAAGGACCGCGGTAATAAAGCGTGCCTATGTCAGCTGTTTCAGGCGACCTGCTTCTCTCGCCCGTAGAGCAGGACGATAACAATGATGACAGCACCATAGACAATGCTCCGGACATAGTCCGGGATCAACTCGGCATTGAGGATCGCCACCAGGACGACAAGGGTGAGACAACCAGCTACCGTACCAACATAATGGCCTCTACCGCCGAGGACAGACACACCTCCGATCACCGCTGCAGCGATCGACTCCAAGAGGTAGGGGTTCCCAAGCCCAAGCGACGCCCCTCCGCTGTTGGCGGCCAGCATGATGCCCGCTACTGCGGCAAACAACCCACTCAGTGCGTAAACCGCTACCGTCACTCCGCGAATGCCGACCCCAGCCAAATAGCTCGCGGCAGGGTTGACGCCGGTGGCGTAAATGCGGCGCCCGAACGTGGACCCTGACAAGAGGAGGCTCACCAGCAGGATCACGCCGACCCACACCAAGACGTCCCCTGGGACGCCGGCCAACTTGCCATTCAACCCTGTAAGCAGAGCAGGTGCGGGCGGGTCCTTGCACGTATTGCAGGTCAACCCACCCGACAAGCCAAGCGACAGGCCCTCGACGATGCCGTTGGCGCCCAGGGTCATGACTATCGCAGGGATACTGAAGTAAGCAACACCTATACCGTTCGCCAGCCCAACAGCAAGACCCATCCCCAGCGTGATGGCAAGAGCGCCGGGCAGGCTCCCATTACCCGCCGCCGACTCGACCGCGATGAGGATGGCTCCAGCGTTGAGAACCCACACGACCGAAAAATCGATGCCCCCGAGTAGAAAGACCAGAGTCTGCCCGACCCCGACAAAGCCGACGAAAGAGGCAAGCTCAGCTAGGACACTAAGGCTACTCCCGCTCAAGATCCCAGGCTTGAGGATGCCACCAATTATGACGAGAAGTACCACTGTCCCAAAGGAGTAAGCGATGTTACGCCGTTGAGTCGTCCACCACTTGGTCCAATCCCAACCAACTGGCGAAGTCCCCGCAGCACTGTCTGCCATAGCTACCACCGCCTCCGGCTTCGCCTTAGCGACCCTCTCGCCCTGCGCTGCGCGAGGCTGGTCACGACCATGCCCAACAACACAGCGCCGATCAGGAATATGCCCTGGTAGAAGGACTCGTAAAATGAATTGACGTTGGCATAGAAAAGAACGCTGACGAGTAGGGTGACCACCCCGGCGCCGCACACGACACCGATGACGCTCCCGCGCCCTCCGAAGAAGCTGACACCGCCGAGAACAACCGCGGCAAATGACGCCAGAAGGTACGAATCTCCGCCTGTGGCGTCACCACCACTCGAGCCTGCGGCAAGGAAGAGCCCGGCTGCGGCAGACATGATACCAGACAGGACGAACGCCGAAGTGCGGATACGCCTGACATTGATGCCAAGGGCATTGGCCGCCTCGGCATCATTGCCGACAGCGTACAGGGCGATCCCCAACCGGAACCGCCGAAGCAGCAGCCAAAAGACGGCCACGACCCCTATGAACACTAGCCCCAATGGGCTGTTGCTGTTCGCGAGAATATTAGTATAAGAAGCAGGGATGTTTCCCCCGGGCTGTGGGAGGACCCAGGCAGCGAGCCCTTGTAGGATCGACATCGTGGCGATCGTGACGACGATCGGCTGCAGCCGCCCAACGGTCACCAACAACCCATTGACCAGCCCGGTCGCGCCGCCCACGGCCAGCACTATGAGGCTCCAAAGCAACATGCTCGGTACCGACGAGTGCATATGCGTCGCGGCCAGGCTGTTGGTCAAGTCCATGATCCCGCCCACCGAAAGGTCGAGGCTCCTCGTGAGAACCACGATCCCCTGGCCGGCGGCGACAAAAACAAGCGGGAGAGCATTGCTGATCGTCGAGTCCCATGCGAACGCCGTCGGCAGGTGGTGCAACCTCAGGTCGAAGAACAGCACATAGGCCGCCACCGTGATGCCGAGCATTACGAATGCCAACAGGAGAGGGGCCTGCTGGAGGCTCAGGTAGCTCCAGCGGCTGCGGCGAACGACACTCATGGCTAAACCTCGGCCGTTTCCATCACCGACGCGGCCACGATTGCCTCTGGCTCCACTTGTGCCCCCGCCAGTTCCCGCACGACCCGACCTTCTCGCATGACAAGAACGCGTTGGCAAAGGTGCGCAGTCTCGTCTGTGTCACTCGAGTAAAACACGATGGCATGCCCTGCCTCCGCCAGTTCGGCGACCAGTTTGTACAGATCGTGCTTCGTACCGAGGTCGACGCCGCGAGTGATGTCGTAGAGGAGAAGGACCTGCGCGCCCGCCAACAGCCACCGACCAATGAGGACCTTCTGTTGGTTGCCCCCGCTGAGCGTTTCCACCGCTTGACTGCCTGACCGAGTCGTCTTTACCTGCAATCGGGCAATGAGCTCACCCACATGTCGACGTTCTTCTGCTCGCCGGATGAGCCCCGCGATGGCAAACCTCCCGACGACTGGCAGCGTCAGATTGTCGCGCACGGACAAAGGCAATAGCAGGCCCTCCTGTTTTCGGTCCTCGGGGACCAGGGCGATTCCAAGGCCTGACCTAATGGCGTCCTTCGGCCGACGGATACGCCGGCGTTGGCCGCCCACCACGATCTCGCCACCCTTCGCCCGCCTGGCGCCGAACAGTGTTAGGAACAGTTCCCTCTGGCCTTGGCCTGCCAGCCCTCCTATGCCCAAGATCTCCCCCCGCCTTACGGAGAAGCTCACCCCGTCCAGGACATTGCTACGGACCTCCCGGACCTCGAGGAGCACGTCCTCTGACGTCGCCGTGGGCACTGGGGGGTACATCTCGCCGAGCCTGCGACCGGTCATCAGCACGACCGCTTCAGACTCGTCAAGACGCTCTCTTGTGGCAACGTCGCGCCCATTGCGGAACACAGTCAGCCGGTCGACGAGTTCTTCCACCTCTTTCCAACGATGCGAGGTGAACACGACAGAGCCACCTTCGGTGCGGAACCTCCTCACCTGGGCGAACAACCAGTCCACCTGACCAGCCGAAAGAGAGGCAGTCGGCTCGTCCAGTAGCAGGATGGAAGGCTGACGACGCAAAGTCCGTACGATCTCGAGGATTTGCTGGTCAGCAAGGGACAACCGATCAGGGACCTCGAGCGGGTCGATACTTTCGACCCCGTAGGAACTGAGCACAGCCGCTGCACGGTCCGCCAGCTTCCGGCGCTGGACCAAGCCGCCTCGTCCTCTCGGGAGGTCGTCTAGCAGCAAGTTCTCCGCGACCGTCATCCAACGAAGCAGCGTGAGCTCCTGGAAGACCGTGCCCAAGCCAAGCCTGCGAGCTACTGCAGGGCTGGGGACAACGACCCGCCGCCCATTTAGGAACACCTGTCCGCGGTCCGGACGTAACACGCCGCTCAGAACCTTGATCAAAGTGCTCTTGCCGGCGCCGTTCTCCCCCACCAGCCCGTGGACCTCCCCAGGCGCGAGAGAAAAACTCGCACCTGCCAGGGCCTGTACTTCTCCGAATGACTTGGCGATATCGACCGCCTCGAGCACCGCGCCCGAGCCCTCGAAAGAAGGTCCAGGATGAGCAACCGGGGCGGCCGCCGACAGGCTGGCACTTACCAGCCCACCTTTTGACCGCCCCGACGACGAGGGCAGGCCCTCGCCAGAGTTACTCACTGGTTCAGGCGCTTAGTGGAAGCTGAAGACCAGCTTCCCAGAGGGACAAGCCGTACCGGATTTGGCCGAGGCAAGGCACAGTCCTGCAACAGTCGATCCCGTCCCCGTCTGAGCAACATCGGCAAAGAAGTCGCCACCTAGCGAAGGGAACCACGTCTTGCCCTTCACGTTGTTGGAGTTCTGCACCGCGACCGGGGCGAGCGGCAAGTTGTAGGTCTTGAAGTGGGCCGCGGAAAGGTGTTTCGACAGGATCTCGTAGGCCAAACCCAGAGCCACGACGCTCAGGTACGGCGCCTGGCCGATCGAGTAGCCCTGGACCTTCCCGGAGGCCATCAACTGCCGAAAGCCGTTTTCCGCCTCACCGGCAGTGAATGGTAGGGGCCTACCGGCCTGCTGGAAGGCCTTGAGCACGCCATTGGTCCCCCCCTGGCACCATATACCCTGTATCTTGGGTAGCGACGGGAGTGCCGCCGATACGACCCGTTGAGCAACTTCGGAGTCCCACTGGCCGTTTAATTGGTCGACCACGTGGATACCCGGGTACTTTTTCCAGACAGCCTGGGCGCCCGCATCGCGCTGTTCATTGACATAAGTACCACTCACGCCGGTAACCATCAGGACGTTGCCATGGCCGTGGAGTTTCTGGGCCAGCCACTTGGCCCAGAGGTAACCCATCTGGTACTGGTCCTCATTGACCTTCAGTGCGCATGGCGCGGTCACCGTGTTGTCGAACGACACGACGAGGATCCCTCTGGCGCAGGCCTCCTGGACGACGCTGTTGAGGCCTGTCGGAGAGGCTGCATCGGTCACGATCGCGTTGACCCCGCTGGCGATCAGGTCGGACATCTGCGACCTTTGCGCTGGGACGTTATTGTTGGCGTTATATATGGAGCAGTTGACGGCCGTCTTGATCGGGGCCATCTTGCATGCGGACTTGAACTCATTCTCCATCTCGATGCGCCACGTGTTGCCGATATAGGAGTTCGACAGCGCAATGGTAAAGTGAGCGTCCTTCCCCGCAGCCAAACTGCTGGCAGACGCGGTTGCTATGGTGCCTGCTGTCATCAAGACGCCGACAAGCGCCGATACCGCCAAGCGTATGGCAAGTACCGAAGACCGAGGGCCTCTTAGGCTGTTGCGCACGGTCGCTCCACCTCCTTGCACCGTGGCGGGGACCATGAGGTCCAAGTGTTAAATACGTTCACCTTCGTCACGTAGCTTCCCTCCCTTCAAGCTGGCCAAACGTACTGGTCGCGATTTCTGCGATCCTAGTACTCCCAACGTGACACTGCAAGGCCGCCGCCGCCAGGCGACCCCACACAACGCGCCTCGGAACTGTGCCCCGTGCGACGGCACCGGCCGTGACGACCACGGGAAGCCGTGCCGCCCGGGAAAGGTGGCCTCCAGGCATCCCCGCGTCGAAAGCGGTATCAACGTGCAAAAAGAGAGCTTTGTCTCGGTCGGGCCAAAGCTTGGTGATGACAATTCTGTCCAACTGACAAGCTGTCGTTCACAAAGAGCACGTGCGCGTCGTGTTCGAAACGCAAAGGCCACTCAGCTCTTGGCATTAGCTCGCCATCAGTCCCAATTGGCCTGTCGTCCGCAGCCGGTACAGGCGCTAAAGCCGCCGAGCCAGCAGGTCGGCGTGGCGCCAGGCCAAGGCCATCACCGTGAGGGCGGGGTTCACGCCCCCGTTGGTCACGTGCACCGAAGCGTCCGCCAAGACCACGTTGGGGCAATCGTGGAGCTTTCCGGTCGGGTCGCAGGCGGAACTGGCCGGGTCTTCTCCCATCCGGCACGTGCCCGCCTGGTGCTGGCCGGCCGACAGGTGGGGCTCGGGACCGGGGGGAGGCGAGCCCCAGGTGCGCTCGGCTCCGCTGGCCGCGACCCACTCGAGCGCTCGCTCGGCCAGGAAGGCGGCTGTTCGCATGTCCTCCGGGTGCGCTTGACCAGAAAGTCTAGCAACAGGCAGCCCGAGACGGTCCTTCACCCTGGCATCGAGGCTCACTCTGGCAGCTCCGTTGGGGATCTCCTGGACAGGTCCCATCACGTGAAGTGTCCGGCGGTAGCCGTCGCGCATGGCCGCTTTGCCGGCCGCTCCCCAGCGCGGCGCGTCGGGGGGCAGAGCGGTGTGCCAGAAATGTGCCGGGATCATCACGAACTCGTTCGCCAGCATCCCCCCGCCCACGATCCCCTCGTTCCCGTGGAGCCATTGGCAGGTGGCGATGTCGGGGCCGGGCCCGAGCCCGTCTACGACCCGGTCGGCAAAGAGGCCGAAGGCGCCCACATAAGTGTGGCCCTGGAGGTTGGCGCCGGCGTTCGGGCCGCCCAGCCCAGAGAGCAGCAAGAGCCTCGCCGTTTCGATCGCCCCGGCGCTCAGCACGAAGGCACCCGCCTGCACCTCGCGCGTCGTGCTCCCGTCCTCGGCAACCAACTGGACTGCGGTCGCCCGGCCGGCTGGTCCCACGACGATCCTTGCCGCCCTGGTCCCTACCAGGACCGTGCAGCCGTGGGCAGCCACCGCGTCCACGAGCAGCGAGTTGAACGGGCCGCCTTTGGCATCGACGGGGCAAGCGAAACCGACGCACTGAGGGCAGCGCACGCAAGCCGGGCGGCCGCCGTAGGGAGACGTGTTCACCATGAGGGGCGGGGCCGCGGTGGGCCAACCGAGCTGGGCCGCTCCGGCCGACAACCGGTGACCTGAAGTCCCGAGTGGGAAAGGGGCGAGCGGGTACGGCCGGCGGCGAGGCCCCGCGTGGGCGTGCCCGGGTTGACCGGCGACCCCGATCGACCACTCGACCTCGTCGTAGTAAGGCTCGAGGTCCTCATAAGAGATCGGCCAGTCGGCAAGCGTGCTCCTCTCGGGCACCCCGTAGGTGCTCGCCATACGGAAATCGACCGGGCAGAGCCGCCACGCCTGGGCGCCCCAGACGCGGGTGCCGCCGCCGAGGACCATGGCATTGTTGTTCCAGCCGCTCTCATGAGGGCTCAGCACCTGTTCACCTTCAGCCGTGACGAGTACCCTCGGGTTATCCTCGAGGCGCGGGCCGGTGTTGTGCCCGTAACGGGCGAGACGGTGGTTGCGCAGGTGGTCGGTGGGGACATCCGTCGCCGCGAGCGCCTCGCCGCGCTCCACGACGAGGACGTGCAAGCCGGCGCAGGCGAGGACGTAGGCCGCCACTCCCCCGCCGGCGCCACCGCCGATCACGACTACGTCGTAGCCGCCGGCGACTTCGTCCAGGGAACGGCACACACGGGGTAGTCGCCCTGGGCTCACCTGCTCGGCAGGCACAGGCGCGGGGTAGCCGATCATCTCCCACGACTCACCACCGGGGTTGGCGCCGTTGCCCGGGTCGGCGTAGTACGCGTCGGCCACCCAGGCGGTGAGCGTCGCCAACCACTTGCCGCCGGCGCCCGGCTGAGCCGAGGCGCTCCCGGCCTGGACAGCCTCCAGCAACTGGTCCCGGTGGTCCGGGCCGAGCTCGGCAAACGAAGCGCCGAAGAGGGCGTGGGCCTCGCCGTCGATCCCGTCGAGACCGGCCACCAGGTCGGGCCAGCCGGGTGCAAGCTCGCGGGCGGAATGCCGGAGCAGGAAGTCGTAGACGCCTGCCTCGGTGGCAGACGGGTAAGCGTCGGCGGGGACCAGCCGGTCGAGGACCGCCCGAAGTGTGCGTGGCTGGGTGAGGGCGGGCAGTCCCAAGTGCTCAGGCGTGGGGCTCAGAGTAAGCCTCCGAGCGCCACGCCTGGCTCCTATTGCGTTATTTCAGAGCGTTTTATTTGAGAGGCGTTTATTTGAGAGCGGCTCAGTGACGGCCGTGGTGACCGCCAAGGTGCCCGTCACCGCCGCCACTACCGTGGTTGTGGTCGCCACCTCGTTGGCTGCCATTGCCCGAGCCGCGGGTGGGCCCGCCGCCCGCACCCGACGGGCCGCCGCGGGAGCCACCAACTCCGTCGTTGCCGCCACGACCGTAGTGGTGGCCCCGGAAGTGGCTCTCGCCCAGGACCCTGACCACGATGGCGCTCACCGCATCAGTGCCCTCCTGGTTGCCGATCACTCTCGCCCTGTCGCCGCTGGCCAAGCTCGAGATGCTCGGCGAACTCACTCCCGGCACGTAGTACCTCGTGGTCGGTGTCACGGCCACGGTGACCATCGAGGTCGAACTGGTAGAACTGAGCATGAAGCTGTTGGCGCCCAAGTTGCCCACGATGCCCACGTGGCTCACGAGCGGTATGAAGACCAAGGTCGCGTCGATCGTCAGGACGCCCGACACCAATCCTTCCTGTGTGCCGCGGACCAGCACGAGGTCGCCGGGCATGACGTTTGAGAGGGTCGGGTTGCTCACGCCCGGGTCCTTGTAGACGGTGCTATCCGAGACGTTCGCCACGATCGTGACGCTGGTCGAGGTCAGGGTCGACCTACCTGGGCTCAGGGTTATCGAATTGCCCACGACGCTCTGCACCGTGCCGAAGGCGGAAGCCTCGGGGAGCTTGACCATCGTCGCGTCGAAGGTGCCGGAGCCAGCCTCGCTGCCCCTCACCTGCACCTTGTCGCCGACGGCGATGCTGTTTAAACTGACGGTGGTCCCGCTCGGTACCCCCGGCTCGACATAGGTGGTGGTGCTGGACACGATGACATCGAGGGTCATGCCGCTCTCGGTCACCATGGTGAACCCGGTGCTGTCGAGGACCACCGTCACGGTACCGGTTACCGAGCGACCGCGGTGGAGGCCGTGCCCGCGCCCATAGCCTGGGCCCTCGCCTCGCCACCCGTGGTCGCCACGTCTAGCGTGGTCACCGTGGTGGACAGGTGTGGCGCTCGCAGTGGCCAGTCCTCCGACCGGCACCAGCCACCCGAGGCCGAACGCCACGACGACCGAGAGCAGGACACGGGCCCAGCCCTTCGTCGTGCTCACTGACATTCGCGGGGAGGAGCGCCGCCCCGCACCGGCTTTGCCTTCCACTGCCATTTGTCCTCCTGAATTGGTCCGACCCGGCGGGCAGCTCAGTGCCGGGGAGGGGGTTATTTTCAGCTGGTCCATATGCTCAACGACACTTGTGAGGGTTGTGTGAAGCTTGTGTGAGGACAACGCTCAGAGAAAAGTGCGAAAAATGCCAGTTCCCGATCAGGCCGCCCGTCTCCTGCATGGGACGAGACCGGCTCGCCGAGCTGGGGCTTCCCGGGTTGACAAGGCGTAGGGACGCCGGCGAAACGGGGGTGCCCGCCGGCCAGCCCCTGGGCCCGGCGCAGAGCGCCGAGCCGACCGGTCCAGCCGCCCTCTAGCGCGCCTCGCTCGACTGCCGGCAGACCAGCTCCGGCTCGATGACGACGTGCTCCTGGTGGCGCGAGCCGGTCCTCAACTGGTCGACCAGCACCTGGACGGTCGCCGCTCCGACCCTCTGGAAATCCTGGCGCACCGTCGTGAGGGGCGGTATGAAATAGGCCGCTTCGTCGATGTCGTCGAAACCGACTACGGCTACATCTTCGGGCACCCGCCGTTCCTTTTCGTAAAGGGCCCGCAAGACCCCGAGGGCCATCTGGTCGTTGGCCACGAATATGGCACTGGCGTCTGGGATTTTGGCGAGCACCTGCCCCGCTTCGTAGCCCGAGCGCGCGGTCCAGTCGCCGGCGAGCGGGGGGACGACGTCGGCACCGGCGGCGAGGAGAGCCTCTCGCCACCCTGCCGTACGCCCCCGGGCCTCGAGCCACTCATCGGGGCCGGCTACGTGGAGGACCGTCTCGTGCCCCCGTGCCAGCAAGTGCTCGGTAGCCATCTTGCCCCCCGCGACCTGGTCGACTGTCACCACCGATACGTCCGCCTCGGGGTCGCCTTCGACCGCCACCACCGGCGTCCCCGTCGGGAGGTCGGAGAGGGCGTCGTGGGCCTGGCCGAAGGGGGCGATGATGGCGATGCCCTCGACGGCCTGGGCCGACAGCCGGCGGATCGCTTCGGTCACAGACAAACGGTCGATCGAGTGCACGGCCACGACCGAGACGAAGTACCCGGAGCGCTGCGCCGCGCTCTGGATGCCGAACATCGTGGACACCGGGCCGTAGAGGCTCGTGTCCAGGGCCACGACTCCGAGGGTCTTGGTGCGGCCGCTGGCCAGGGCGCGCGCCGCTGAATTGGGCCGGTAGCCCAGCTGCTCTATCGCGGCGAGGACCCTCGCCCGGGTGATCTCCCTCACGCTCGGGTGCTTGTTGAGCACCCTCGACACGGTTTGGTGGGACACCCCGGCGAAGCTCGCGACATCGGCTATGGAGGGCCGGCGGCCCTTGGGGCGAGCAGGAGGTACCCGGGGAAGCCCGAGGGTGCCAGTGGGCTCGCCGTTGAGAGCGCTAACTGCGCCCATGGGCCGGGGAGGCGCGTCCCGTGAGGTCATGTCCGTGCGCTACCCGGCGCCCCGTTGTGGCCCCGTGAAAACCCACTCCCAGCCGGCCCGGGGCCCGCGCCCGCCCGGTGCCGTGGCAGCCCCCTCGCCCTCCCCAGTAGGCTGTGAGGGCGACGCAACCTTGTCCCGGAGCAGGTCATAGTCCTTGGGGTGAACGGTAACATGCTCGCGCCTCGCGAGGGAAGACCCGTGGTGGTCCGCTTCCCCTACGGCACCTCGGAACTGCCCGTCGAGCTCCCGGCGGGTACCTGCGTGGTGGCACCCGGTGACCAGAGCCCCGCGGCCGACCCGCTCGTGACCATACGTCAGTGCCTTCGCAACCCCGTCCGGGGGCCTGCTCTCTCCCAACTCGTCGCCCCCGGCGCGAAGGTGGCGATCGCGGTCTGCGACGGCACCCGCCCCCAGCCGAGGCGTCCCATGCTCGGGGCCCTGCTCGAAGAGATCGAGGGACGCGCCCGCTTGGAGGACGTCGTCGTGCTGGTGGCGACCGGTACGCACCGGGCGAACACCCGTGCCGAACTGGAGGAGATGTTGGGACGGGACCTGCTCGGGGCCGTCCGGGTGGTGAACCACGACGCACGTGACCAAACCAACCTCGCCCATATGGGCACGATGGGCGACGGGGTGCCCGTGGCCCTCAACCGTGAGTGGGCCGAGGCGGACGTACGCGTAACGACGGGGTTCGTCGAACCGCACTTCTTCGCCGGGTTCTCGGGGGGGCCGAAGCTCGTCGCGCCCGGCCTCGCCGGCTTGGAAACCACCCTCGTCCTCCACGACGCCAAGCGCATCGGGAGCCCCGCTGCCACTTGGGGAGTTCTGCGAGGGAACCCGGTGCACGACGACATCCGGGCGATCGCGGGAGCGACGGGGGTGCACTTTGCCTGTGACGTGGTACTCGACCGGAGGCACAGGGTGGTGGCAGCGTTTGCCGGCGAACTTTTTGCCATGCACGAGGCCGCGACCGACATGGCCCGCCGGATCTCGGTCCGGCCAGTAAAACGCCGCTTCGACGTCGTCGTGTCGTCCAACGCCGGGTTCCCTCTCGACCAAAACCTCTACCAGTGCGTGAAGGCGATGTCGGCGGCCTCGGAGGCCGTACGCCGAGGGGGCCTCATAGTCGTCGTCGCGGAGTGCCGGGACGGGTTCCCCGAGCATGGGGAGTTCCGGCGGCTGTTGGCGTCGGCGTCGTCGCCCGAGGACCTACTGGCGTCGCTCTCTGAGCGGTCACGGCGCGGCGAGATCGTCCCGGACCAGTGGCAGGCCCAGATCCTCGCCCGCGTGCTGTCCGGCGCGAGGGTCGGTGTCTTCACCGGGGGGCTCAGTGCCCGCGAACTAGAGAGTGCATTCCTTTCCCCGGTCGACGACGTGTCGAGCACGGTGGCCGAAGAAATGGCTCAGGTGGGCCCGGGTGCGGCGTGCTGCGCCCTGCCCACCGGGCCCGAGACGATAGCCGCGGTCAGTTGAGCTGACAACGTCTATGCCGGCGGCTCAGGCGGGCGCGCTGGCAGCCGGAGCGCAGCGAGGCCACCGTCTACCACCAGGTCCATCCCTGTGGTAGAGCCTGACGCGGGGCTGGCCAGGTAACAGATCGCGCCTGCTACCTCCTCGGCGCTTACGAGGCGGCCGTGCGGCTGGCGCGCGACGAGGGCGGCTCGCTCGGCCTCGGGATCTCTCGCCTGGGACAAGAGGCGCCCGACCCAGGGGGTGTCGGCGGTGCCCGGGCTCACGCAATTGACCCGGATGCCCTCGTGGAGGTGGTCAGCCGCCATTGCCCTCGTGAGCGCCGCCACGGCCCCCTTGGTGGCGCTGTAGAGCGCCCGGTTGGGCAGCCCCACGGTTGCCGCCACCGAGCAGGTGTTGACCACAGCTGCGTGCGGGGAACGCCTGAGCGAGGCTAGGGCGGCTCGGGTCACCCGCACGATCCCGAACACGTTGACCTGGAAGACTCTCAGCCACTCTTGGTCGCTGTTGTCGGCAACGGTCCCCTGCGCTCCGATGCCGGCGTTGTTTACCAGCACGTCGAGGCCGCCCAGGCTTGCGCACGCCGCTTCGACGGCCGAGCCAACGCTCTCGGAGTCAGTCACGTCACAGGCAAACGGCGTGAGCGGGGCGCCCGCCGGGGGCTCCATCAGGTCAAGGACGGCCACACGGGCACCCCGGCCGGAAAGCATGAGGGCGGTCGCCAGACCGATGCCCGACGCGCCACCCGTGATGGCGGCGGCCAGGCCTGAAAAGTCCTCTGCCACAGCCTCAGCCCGCTCCCTCAGGCGTGATCGCGCCCTTTTTCAGCAGTACGTCCGCCCACCACCGGCGCTCCGTTGTCTGGACAACCGCATAGCAATGCTTGACGGCGGCGTAGAACTCATGGCGGCCGAGCGCGCCGAGGGGCAGGTGCCGTCCCTCCGCCGCATCGACGACCGCTTGGATCTCCTGCTGGACCGGGGGCACCTCGTCCGGAGCACCCTCCACCTCCATGCGGACCGCAGGTTGCTCCACGAAGCTGTCGAGCGGGAAAAGGGAAAGGATGGCGGCGGTGGCCTCCGGCACGGAGGCCCCGGCCAACTGCAGCACCCTGCCGTGGGCCGTCTCCAAAGCGGTGCTCGTGGCTGGGAAGTTCGCGTCCACGACGGCCAAGTCGTCCCCGTGGCCCATCTCTGCCAGCACGCCGATCAGCTCCGGCGTCAGGAGCGGGTGGATCCCCTTCAGCATTTGGCCTCGCCGCCTCTCCGCTTCACGCCCCTACTTTGCCACAGACGTCACCGGCGAAGGAAAAGCTCGATGACCGGGACGAGGACCTGAGGCCGTTGGACCGGGACCTCCAAGGTGAGCGTCCCCGCCGGCAACCCGCCGAGCCGGGTGTTGAAGGCCTCTTGAGCGGGGTCGACCTCCTCGCGCTTCACCTCCGAGCCGTCGTGGAGCAACCTGGCGAAGCCGACCCGGCCCGCCAACCCGGGCAGGTGGAGGTGGCGGAACGGCCACGAGAACACGTGCAGGTAGAGGCGGTCGCCCTTCATCGTGTAACGGCAGTCCGGAGGCGGCACGAACGGGGCGGGGCCGCACCCATAGACAGAGGGGCTGTGGCGCCTCATCCAGCTGCCGATCTGGCGCAAGGTGGCGATGGCCCTCTCGTCGAGCTCGCCACGGCCGGTGGGGCCCACGTTCAAGAGGAGGTTGCCGTCCTTCGACACGCCGTCGACGAGCATCTTCACGAGCATCTCCGGCGTCTTCCAGTCGAGGTTGTCCCGGTCGTAGCCCCAGCTGCCGTTGAGCGTCTGGCACGCCTCCCACAGGCCGCGCCCTCCGCCCACGGCCATGGTCGCGAACGGCTGGTACTGCTCGGGGGTCGCCACGTCACCCTCACCGGGCAGGTCGAGCCGGTCGTTCACGGCTATGCCCGGTTGGAGCCGGCGCACCAGCGCCAGCAGTTGCTCCGACCCCCAGTCCTCACGCCCCTTGTTGCCCCAGATCTCCGGGCGGCGCTCGGCCGGGTAGGAGAAGTCGAAGAACAGGTAATCGACCTTGCCGTAGCCGGTGAGCAGCTCGCTCACTTGGCCGTGCAAGTACTCGCGGTACTTGGCTATGTCCCGGCCGGCGTCTTTCGCCTTGAACTCCTCGTCGTCGCGTCGCGGGTGGTAACCGTCGAGGGGGAAATCGGGGTGGTGCCAATCGATGAGCGAGTGGTAAAAACCGACCCGGAGGCCTTCGGCGCGGAAGGCCTCGACCATCGGTGCCAGCAGGTCGGCCCGGGCCGGGGTGTTCGTGGCCTTGTAGTCGGTGTACTTGGAGTCCCACAGGCAAAAACCTTCGTGGTGCTTGGTCGTCACGACGAAGTAGCGCATGCCCGCATTTTTCGCTTCCCTGGCCCACAGCGCCGGGTCGTACAGGTCGGGGTCGAAGTGCTCGAAGTACACGTCATAGTCCTCGTCGCGGATCCGCTCTCGGCTTTTCACCCACTCATGGCGTGCCGCCACCGAGTAGAGCCCCCAGTGGACGAACAAACCAAAGCGCGCCTCGTACATCCACTCGAGGTGGCCGGCCAACCCTTCTCTCGTCATCTCCTCCCTTTCGGATGATTAGGACCTCTTCAACTCACGCGGTGCGCGCGCCTGCCAGTCGGCACCTAGGCATGCGCCAGGGTCAAGCCTCTCCGGGGAGGGACCCTATGGCGGATAGCCGGGGGTGCTTCGCGGGTGCCGCAGAGGTCCAGTCACTAGCCGCGCAACCGCTGCTCCGCCCCCCGCCTCGGGCGCGCCATGCCGTCACGCGGCTTCGCCCTGCCTTGTGGCCCGCGCCTCGCCTTCTCCGGCGATAACTCGCGGACAACGCCGTTCGCTCCGTCGCGGGAGCGGACCGGCTTCCCCGGGCGCTCGTGCCCCAGGCTCGCTCGGCGGAGCCAGTCTTCGACGCCGGCGATGTGCGTTACTGCGCGCGCTGCAGCAACGTCGGGGTCGTGCCGGCGGAGCGCGTCGAGGATGCCCTCGTGCTCGACCAGGGTGCGCTCGGCGGCGACCGGGTCTGTCACGCCCCGCCATACCCGGGCACGGTGGATCGGTCCGGCGATGGAGTCGAGGAGCGACACGAGGACGGGGTTGCCGCACAGGGCCACGACCCTCCGGTGGAACTCCCTGTCCAGCTCGACGAACTCCGACGGGGGGAGGCCGGCGATCCCCGGGTCGAGGAACCGCTCCAGCGCCTCTATGTCCGCCGCGCCCGCCAGGCGAGCAGCGAGGGCGGTCGCCGCCGGCTCGACGATACGGCGCACTTCGAGGAAGTTGAGAACCGAATCGTCTTGGTGGAAGTCGGCAACGAAGCTCACCGCCTCGAGCAGCAGCTCGGGCCGGAGACTGGTCACGTAGGTCCCGTCGCCTTGGCGGACGTCCAGGATGCGGACAAAAGCGAGCGCCCGCACGGCTTCGCGTAGCGAGCTGCGGGACAGGCCCAGGCGGCTTGCGAGCTCGTCCTCTTTGGGCAGCCTGTCCCCCGGCTTCAGCTCGCCGGAGACGATCATGCTCTTGATTTTCTCGATCGCCTCGTCGGTGACTCTCGTGGCGCGGCCCTCCTGGTTTGCTGGCGAGCTTACATCGGATGATTCGCCCGGTGCCGCTCAGCCCACCCGGGGCTCGAGAAATGGCTGCTCCGTGCAAAAGTGGCGAGTGCGTTGCAAATAGCGCCCCGAAAGCGTCAGATGTGAGCGAGGGCGCCAGAAGTCAAGGGGTGGAAGGAAACAAATCGGTGCCGGCGGCACCGCCGGCACCGATTGAACGTTGCCTCGTGGCCCGGTGGGCCGTGGTGGAGGTGGCGCACCCGGACGACTCGTGCCCCGGCCGGGTTCTGCTTCGACCCGGGGACGCCGGCGCCGACCCGGCGAGCACAGCCCCAGAAGCGGGCGTGGCCTTAGAACTTCACAAGTCCCGGGTCGGGAAACGGCTCAGTCCACCGGCCCCTGGCCGAGGCGGGCGTGGATGGTCTCTGCCGCCGAACCCGTGTAGACCGTGAGCGTCAGCTCTTGGCCGGGCTTGTGCGACTTCACGACCTTCGACAGGGCCGCGGGGGTCTTGACCGCCGTGCCGTCGACGGCCGTGATCTCCTCGCCGGCTTGGAGCCCAGCGTTGGCCGCGCCGCTGCCGGGGTCGACCGCCTCCACCACCAAGCCGGGTTTGGTCGGCGTGGAGGGCCCGACGCCGTAGGGGTTGAAGCCGAAGGACCCGAAGCCGAAGGACCCGAAGCCGAAGGACCCGAAGGGATTGCTGCTCGCCTGCGAGCTCGAGACGACTGCGACACCCAAGAAGGTGGGGCGGCCGTAAACGAAGCCGGGCAGGTGCTCATGGGCCGCGATCTCGCCGGCGATCGTCCGCACGCGGTTGGAGGGGATGGCAAAGCCGAGGCTCGCCCCTACGGGCCCGGCCGATGCCGCCGCCGTGTCCATCCCGACGACCTGGTCGCTGGCGTTGAGCAGAGGGCCGCCGGAGTTGCCGGGGGCGATCGGGGCGTCGGTTTGCAGGAGGCCGTGGAGGGTCTCCGGGTTGGCGCCCGTCTGGTCAGCGGCGGTGATCGTCCGCCCGGTCGCCGAGATTATGCCCTGCGTCACAGTGGGCTCGCCCCCGAGGCCAAGGGCGTTGCCGATCGCCACCACGGGGGTCCCCACCTGGACCGCAGAAGAGTTGCCCCACGTGACGGTCGGTAGATTGGCCACGCCGGTGACCCTTATCACGGCTATGTCCTTGGTCGGGTCACTTCCCACGAAGGTCGCCAGGTGGGTACCGTGCCCAGGGATCGTGACCGATATACGGTCGGCGCCTGACACTACGTGGTTGTTGGTAACGATCTCCCCGTCCGGGCTCACGATCATGCCGGTCCCGGCACCCCCCGTTGCCCCACCGCCTTCCAGGGGGTCGAGCACAGTGTTGACGTCCACGACCGCGGGCTCAACCGCCTTGGCCACCGCGGCCGTGTCGATCGAAGCGGGAGCGCCTACGGACTGGATGGGACGAGCGCTAGCCTCGGGCCGCGAAAACCTGGTGTGGCCTCCGGCCACCGTCGGCGCCGCCAGCGCCGTCCCGGCCCAGGGCCCAGCAAGAAGCGCCGCCGCCAGAGCGCACCCAGCACCACTCGTAAATACCGACGCCTTGTTCATTGTCAGCCTCCTTTGCTGGTAGTCTTCGTCACGAAACTTTCGGTACGACTAAAAGGATGCCGCCCCAACCTGAAAGGACCTTTAGGAGCCCCTGAAAGGTCGTTTCAGCTGCAGGCCCAAGGCCGCCAGCCCGGCTTGGTGCCGTGCGCTCCCAGACGCCGGTCGTTCCCCCCGTCGGCAGCAACTGGCCGCCGTCCTCCGAGTCATGGCCACCACTCTGAGCGCGACCGCCCCGGGCCTTCGGTGGGGAGCGACTTGCAGGTCGTACATGTGACCGCTAACGTGGAAGTATGCGGAGGGGGCCGACGCCGCGTCGCTTCCAGTGCCAATACAAGCCAGTCAGAAGTCGAGGAAGAAAAGGTTTGCGGCCGACGCTGCCCGGTAACGCCTACGCCTCCGCGACAAGGGGGCCCTGAACTCTGCGCTGAGGCACCGCTCGACCACGAGAAGCCGCCTGAGCCCACTGCGCAGTGCCCTTGAAGACTCCAACCAGAAAAGGAGCTTGGAGGAATGCCCAAGAACCCACGAGAAGATGTAAGCCCAGAGCGCTGGGAAGTGTCGCGCAGACGTATGTTGAAAAACTTGGGGGTCGCTGCTGCTACGGTCCCCTTCGCCGGCGCGTTGACAGAGATGCTGACGGACATGCCAGCCAATGCAAGCCCGCGCGAACGCTTCGCCGCGGGGCAGCGCATGGCGCGCAACTCCGTGTTCGAGAGCCCCTTCGCCTCCCACCGCGCGTACAGGTTCACCCTGGACAACCATGTCACCACCAACCCGTTCTTCGTACCGACCCGCTACGGGGCGGCCGACGCCTGTGCACTGCTAGGTTGCTCGTACAACTGGGTCGGTTCGACGAACTCCGTCGTCGGCCAGATGGTCGCCGCCATGGACGCCGCCATAGCGGCCAAGGTCAACGGGATAGGGGTGCCGGTCATAGACAAGTCCGCATTCATTGCACCCACCAACAAGGCGCTGGAATCTGGGATCCCCGTAGTTGCCTACAACGCGAGCGCCCCGGCGTCGACCGCTGCGCAGAACCATCAGTTGGCCTACATAGGCCAGGACCTCTTCCAGGCTGGCGTCGAAGCGGGCAAGAAAATCCTCACGTACCCCGTGCACAAGGGCGACCTCGTGGCTGGCTTCATAGCCACCCCGGGCTCGCTCAACATCCAGCCCCGCATCGACGGTGCGGCCTCAGTACTGAAGCCCGCCGGGGTCAACTTCCCCGAGATTGGCACCGGGCCACTGCTCTCCCAGGAGGCCACTGCCATCAATGCGTGGTACCTGTCCCACAAGGACGTAAAGTTCATGTACTGCGTCGACGCCGGCTCCACCTCCGAGGCAGCGGCCGTGGTCGAGAAGTACAAGCTGAAAGGCAAGGTCGGCGTCGGCGGCTTCGACTTCCTCACGACGACCGTCGGCGCGGTACAGAACGGATCGCAGCTCTGGACCATCGACCAGCAGCCATACCAGCAGGGTTTCCTGCCCATCCTGCAGCTCTTCCTGTACAACGTCTCGGGTGGCCTACAGGCCCCTGTGGCCACCGACACGGGCCTCAAGTTCGTGACCAAAGCAGGCATTGGCCCTTACACCTTGAAGGACCGCTACGAGGGGAGCTCGAGCACCCCCAAGACCCTCACCCCGCCCAAGAGCATCGCCTTCCCATAAGCCCAAGACCTAATAAGCTGAAGACATGGTTAAGTCGGCGACGACCGCCGCTGGGCCTCTCGAAGCACCGCCGACGCCCGCTCCGCCCACAGCGGGGTGGGTATCGGCGGGCCGGCAGCTGCGCAGGATCATGGAGAGGCGCGAGATCGCCATCTTCTTGGTCGCCATCCTTCTGTTCCTATATTTCTCGATATCAACGACCGCCTTCGCGACCTACGACAACTTCGTCACACTGACGCAGTTCCTAGCGCCGATCGCCGCCATCGGAGCGGCCGAAGCCGTTGTCCTCACTACCGGGGAAGTCGACCTTTCCTCGGGCACGGCGTTCATTTTCTTCCCCTTCGTCGTCTACTACCTTTGGGCCAATGCCGGCGTGCCACTGGTGCTAGCGATACTGATCTCCCTCGTCTGCGCGGCTGGCTTCGGCCTCATAAACGGGCTGCTCACGACCCTGCTCAACCTGCCGAGCTTTGTCACCACGCTCGGGACCCTCTTCGCACTGGACGGGGTCATGCTCGTCACCTCCAATGGGGTGCAAGAGACGCTGTCGTTCAGCGGTACCGGAGGCAGCATCCTCGGGGGCTACTCCTGGTCGGAAATCCTCTGGGCCCTGGTGTGCGTGGTTGCCATCTATTACTGGCTCCACCACAGCCGCTTCGGGTCGCACGTGGTGGCTACAGGCGGCAACCTCGTCGGAGCGGCTGAGGCGGGCGTTCCCGTGAGGCGGGTCAAGATCTGGTGTTTCGTGATGATCGCTGTCGTGTCCGCCTTCATCGGCATAATCGATGCCGCACGCATCACCACGCTCGACCCGGGCAACGACGGTACCCAGGAGATGTTCTACGCCATCGCTGCCGCCATTATCGGCGGCACAGCCATGACTGGTGGCAGGGGAACCATAATCGGTGCCGCTGTCGGGTCTGTGGTGCTCGGTATCCTCTTCGATGGCCTCTACATAAAAGGTATCAACGCCTACTACTTCCAGCTTGTCCTTGGGATCGCCATCCTCGGCGCCATGATCGCCAACGTGCAGTTGCGGAGAGCCGCCGTCCGGCGCTGGAAGTCGATCAGAAGATGAGCGTCACCGAACATGCTGGCGCGGCACCGGCCCAGTCGGCTCCAGCGGATTCCGTTCTCCGGGTGGAACACGTCTCCAAGACCTTCGGTGCCGTCGTCGCTTTGCGTGACGTGAACCTATACGTGAAGCCAGGCGAAGTCCTAGGCCTCGTGGGCGACAACGGGGCGGGCAAGAGCACCCTGTGCAAGATCATCTGCGGCTTTCACCAGCCCGACTCGGGGAGGATCCTGGTCGAGGGCAAAGAGGTCCACTTCCGGTCCGTCCAGGACGCGCGGCGTCACGGTATCGACACGGTTTACCAGGACCTGGCCCTTGTCCCCCAGCTGCCCATTTACGCCAACTTGTACCTTGGACGTGAAGAAACGCTCGGCGGACCACTGCGACTGCTGGCGCGATCCCGGATGCGGCGGGTCGCCGAGGACTACCTCCGAGCGATAAAGGTGCAGGTGCCGAGCGTCAATGCCGACGTCGAAACGCTCTCCGGCGGTCAGCGCCAGGCAGTCGCCGTTGCTCGCGCCACCCGCTCGCAAGTCAAGGTCCTCTTGCTCGACGAGCCCCTGGCGGCCATGGGGGCGAGGGAGTCGGCCCTCATCATCGACCTCATCAAGGACCTCGCGGCCAAGGGCCAGTCGATGATCGTGATCGACCACAACTACACACACCTGTTCCAGCTCTGTGACCGGCTCGCCATCCTCCAAGAAGGGGTTATAACCTTCGACAGGCTCGTTGCAGACACCTCTCTCCACGAGCTCACTGAGTACATGGTCTCCGAGTACCGCCGACAGGTGGACACCGGCCGCGTCGAGAGAGCGGACGGCTCTGGAAGGCACTGAAGCCTCTAAGCCCGGCCAGGCGGGCTCCCGCCAGCCGAAGCGGGCCCTCCCTTTCCCCTTATTTACGGAGCAAACGGCCGACGAGGATGGAGGCCTCGTAGAAGATCACCATCGGGACCGCCATGCCGAGAAAAGTGAAGGGGTCGTTGGAGGGGGTCACGATGGCGGCCACGGCGCACAAGACCACGATCGCCGGCCGGCGCCACTTGCGCCACTTGGCTGAGGGGACCACGCCGGCCAGCATCAAGAACACGACGACGGTCGGGTAGAGGAAGACGACGCCGAAGACGAGGCAGATCAGCGAGTACAAGCTGATGTACTCGTTCACGCTGAACAGCGGAGTGACGCTCGACCCACTAGCCGCTATGAGCCAGTTGAGGGCCTTCGGCCACACGAGTATGGCGACCGTCACGCCCATGGCGAACAGGCCCAAGGCGGAGAGCACGAAGGGCACGGCATATCGTTTCTCGCGCTTCTTCAGCCCAGGGGTGATAAACCGCCACAGCTCCCAGAGCCATATCGGCGACGCCAGGGCGATCCCGATGTACATGGCGACCTTCAGGCGCGTGAGAAAGCCTTGGGCCGGGCTGGTTATGATCAGGTCCTTGCTGATCAACCGCTGGTGGTGATGGTTGTAGAACGCCACGTAGGGACCGGCCATGAAGTGCAGCACCGGGCCGTAGAGGAAGTAACCCGCGATCACGGTGGCGAGGAGGGCGAGGGCGCTGATCACCAGCCGGCGCCGGAGCTCCGCCAGGTGCTCCCAAAGGGTCATACGCCCGCCCTCGCCATCGACCTCCCCGGGCGCAGGGAAGCTCACGCCCACAGAAGCCGCGCCGTTGACGGCCGACTCCCCAGCCTGGCCGTTGCCTAGCCCGGTGCCCTCCGCCAAGGGGTCCTCGACCCGGACCCCCTCCGCCCCCAGCCCATCGGGGGGTGGTTCACTCGGCGCCATCGCACACCAGCCTATGTCGCCCCCCGCGCCCGGGAACCTCGCCCCAACGTCACCACGACTGCGCGGCCTTCCGGGGGCCGGCACATGGTCGCAGTTGGCACCCGGGAAAGACGCCTGAATAGCTCATATGTGACCGCTAACAGCGACCTACGGGCCCATACCGCCGACCCATCTTGCGTGCACCAGAGGAGGGCCGGCTGGGCCAAACTGGGTGGCAGATGCCCCAAGACCTTCGGGTCAGCTCCCGCAATGCGGTGTTCCAGCAATGGCGTTCCCTGCTCACCAACCGCACCAAGCGCCGGCGTTCGGGGGAGTTCCTCGTCCAGGGCGTACGGCCGGTCACGCTGGCTGTAGAGCGTCGCTGGCCCCTGCACGCCGTCCTCTACTGCGCTGGCCCGCGGCTCTCGAAGTGGGCCCACGGTGTCCTCGATGAGGTCAAGGCCCCCCGCTTTGCGGTCGCCCAGGAACTGATGGAGGAGCTCGGCGGCAGGAAAGGCTCGGCCCCAGAAGTGCTGGCTGTTGCAGAAATGCCGCCGGACGACCTCTCCCGGGTACCAGCCGGACCGGACATGTTGGTCGTCGTCCTCGACCGTCCGGGTGCGCCGGGGAACATCGGCACGGTGGTGCGTTCGGCCGACGCGTTCGGCGCGAGCGGTGTGGTCCTCACCGGTCATGGTGCCGACCCCTACGACCCCAAGGCCGTGCGGGCGAGCACAGGGTCGATCTTCGCCGTGCCCGTGGTCACGGTACCTGGGCACCGGGAGGTCATCGCCTGGGCGGGGACGCTCCGCCAAGCCGGGGTCTCGGTCCGGGTCATCGGCACAGACGAAGGCGGGGACGTGGAGGTCGCCGACCTCAACTGGCGCCGGCCCACGCTGGTGGTTGTCGGCAACGAGTCACAAGGGCTCGCCTCTGCCTGGCGGGCAGCTTGCGAACGGGTCGCCCGGATCCCCATGGGCGGCACCGCTTCCTCCCTCAACGCCTCCCTCGCCGCGACGATCGTGCTCTACGAGGCCGCCTGGCAGCGCCGTCGGGGCAGCCGGGCCCAACCAGCACTGCCAACGTGAGGCCGGCGCGGGGCGCAGCCGCTCCTGACGCGACGATGGTCGCCATGCATTTGCCTCCCGGCTTCACGACCCGCCCGGAAATAAAGGGGACCTTCGGCATGGTCGCCGCCTCGCACTGGCTTGCCGCTCAGGCTGGCATGGGCATGCTCGAGCGGGGCGGCAACGCCTTTGACGCCGCGGCAACAGCCGGCTTCGTGCTCGAGGTCGTCGAGCCGCACCAAAACGGGCCTGGCGGCGAGGCGCCTATGGTCCTGTGGTCGGCAGCTGAAAGCCACGTCTTCGTCGTGGACGGCCAGGGCCCGGCACCGGCGATGGCCACGCCGGAGCGCTTTTTGGACCTCGGCCTCGAGCTGGTACCCGGGACGGGGCTGCTCGCGGCCTGCGTGCCCGCGGCGCTCGGGTCGTGGCTCCTCCTCTTGGAGCGCTTCGGGACCATGCCGCTCCGTGAGGTGCTGGCGCCGGCGGTCCACTACGCCCGCCACGGCTTCCCTGTCCTGCCGGTACTGTCACGCGTGCTGGCCGAGGTGGGGCGCGACTGGGCGACAAGTTGGCCGGCAACGGCAGAGCTGTGGTGCTCGCCTCAACCACCGAGCCCAGGTGAGCGGCGCAACAACGAGGTCCTCGCCGGCACTTACGAGAGGATCCTCCGGGAAGCCGAGGTCGGCGGCCGGACGCGTGAGGGCCAGCTCGAAGCGGCGAGGCGCGCCGTGTACGAAGGCTTCGTGGCCGAGGCTATCGACGCCTTCGCCCGTACGCCGGTGCACGATGAGCTCGGGGTGCACGAAGGCTTCCTGCGCGGCGACGACCTCGCCTCCTGGCGACCCTCTCTCGAGGAGCCGGTACGGCGCCGGTACCGGGACATCGAAGTGGCAAAGACCGGCCCGTGGGGCCAAGGACCCGTGCTGCTGCAGCAACTCGGCCTGCTGGAAGGCTTCGACATCGCCGACCTCGCGCCCGGGAGAGCCGAGCTCGTCCACCTCACGACCGAGTGCGCCAAACTGGCCCTGGCCGACAGGGAGGCATGGTACGGCGACCCGCGTTTTGTCGAGGTGCCGCTCGAAGAGCTCTTATCAGGCCACTACTGCGACGGGCGCCAGCGCCTCGTCGGCGAGGAGGCGAGCCTAGAGCTGCGACCGGGCCGCCCGGGAGGGTGCTCTCCGCGGCTCCCGGCTCTGCTCGAGCGTCTGAGCGCCCCCAGCTATGCAGGACCAGCCGAGGCTTCGGCCTATCACCGGGCCGGGGCGCCGGCACACGGGGGACAGCCTGCAGGGGCCGGGAGGTCAGCGGGGCCTGCGCGCCCGGGCGACACGTGCCACGTCGATGTCGTCGACCGCTTGGGCAACATGGTCTCGGCCACGCCGAGCGGCGGCTGGCTACAGTCGTCGCCCGCCATCCCGGGGCTCGGCTTCTGCCTCGGCACGCGGGCGCAGATGTTTTGGCTGGAAGAAGGGTTGCCCAACTCGCTCGCCCCCGGGAAGCGGCCCCGTACCACGCTCAGCCCCGGCCTCGTCCTTCGCGATGGTGCCCCGGTGCTCGCCTTCGGGACGCCGGGCGGGGACCAGCAGGACCAGTGGACGCTCCCGTTCCTCCTCTATCACTTCGACCTCGGCCTCGGCCTGCAGGAGTCGATCGACGCGGCCAACTGGCACACGACCCACGTGCCGTCCTCGTTCTACCCGCGCGACGCCCACCCCGGGAGCGTTGCGGCGGAGAGGACGCTCGGGCCCGACGTGCTCGAGGACCTGCGTAGGCGTGGGCACCGCGTGACAGAGCTCCCGGAGTGGTCGATCGGGCGGGTCACCGCCGTCGGCACCGACGAGCGCGGCTTGCTCGTGGCGGGCGCCGACCCTCGCAACGCCCAGGCTTATGCCACCGGCCGCTGACGGGACATGCTGGCGTGTGCCGGTTGAGGTGCGGTATACCTGACATGGGACGTTAGGAGTACCCCTCGAGGGACCTTCGGCCCTAATGGGCGACCGCCCTCGCGGCAAAGACTTGCGAGAAACCTCAAAGGGCTACCGAGAAAGGAGGGCTCATGGGCTTCTCGCCCTACCAGGCGACCTCGCTCGCTGCAGCGGTCGATCTGAACGGCCCCGGTCATTACCTGCACTGGTCGATATTCAACGTCTCGCTCGCCAACCTGGTCCTGATCGCCGTTATGGTCGTCATCTTCGGCGCGGCCATGCTCGTGCGTTTCCCAGACGGCCACGACCGAGGCAACGGCCATGCAGCCCACGGCGACGGGGCCGGGACACCTGGCAGGACCGCCCACAGGCGCGAAAGGGCCGCCGAGGACGAGGACGACCCGCCTGCCCATGTACTGGTGCCAGGCGGGGGGGCCGCCGCCTCCCTGGACGGGGACCGTACCTGGACCGGCGCCATCCGGCGCGCCGGGCTGCGTCTCCTCCCGCCCGGCAAGCTCCTCCCCGACCGCCAGCCGGCTTACGTGGCGTCTTGGGTCTACGTCTTCGGCGTGGCGACGCTCGCCGCGTTCGGCCTTGCCATCGTCTCGGGCTTCTTGATCGCCCTCGGGGGCCCCGACTGGTGGCACACCAACCCGGTAGGGCACTTCTTCAACAGCCTGCACCTCTGGTCGGTCGAGATGTTCATGGCGTTCATGGTCATCCACCTGTGGGGCAAGTTCTGGATGGCGGCGTGGAGGGGCCGGCGGGCGCTCACGTGGTTGACGGGCGGTCTCGCCTTCATGGCGTCGATCGTCGAGTGCTTCACCGGGTACCTCTCCCAGCAGAACTTCGACTCGCAGTGGATATCGACCAATGGCAAGGACGCCATCAACGCGACAGGTCTCGGCGGCTTCTTCAACCTCATGAACTTCGGCCAGATGCTGCTCTGGCACATCGTCCTCCTCCCGATCGTGCTCGTCGCGATCGTCGGCGCTCATGTGCTGCTGGTGCGCATCAGGGGCGTTTCCCACCCCCTCCCCCAAAAACGGCCCCGCGGGCGGGAAGCCCGCCGGGCGGCCCGAGCCGCCGACAACGCCGACTGGACCGGCCCCACGCGCGTCTACGACATCGCCAAGGAGGCTGTAACTGCGACGGCGGTCGCAACCGCCTTGGTCGTAGTGCTCGCCGCCGTGCTGTCGTCGCCCGACGCGCCCTCCATATCGATCGGGACTTGGGCCAGGCTGGCGCCCGCGGACTTCATGGCTACCGCCACGAGTGAGCTGGCAGGGACGAGCGAGACCGCCACGTACGGCCCGCCCTACAACAACGCGAGCGGCAGCACCCAGCGCATCGGGATCTCCTGGGAGAAGCTGGGGGGTGTCCGTGTGCCGATCAACGCGGCCCAGGACTTTGTCTTGGGGCCCTTGGAGAAGATCGCTCCTACCCAGCCCGTTCTCGCCAGCGCGCTCAGCCGTTACCGGGCCGCACCCGCAAGTACGCGCTCGGCTTGGGAAACGGCGTACTCCAAGGCCCTGGACCACGTGAAGTTCCAGGGTGGCACGCCGGTCGTCCCCGCCGCGGCCGACGGGCCGGTGCCGACCCTCATTTCCACCGAGCTCTCCCTCGCTCGCGGTGGCGCGCTCGACACCGACTTGCTCGCCAACCGTTCTTTCTACGGGACAGACTTCACCAAGCCGCTGTTGTTCCTGGAAGACGGGGAGTACTTCGCGCAGCAAGCCCAGGCGCAGCACCTGGAGGGCAACCAGTGGGGCGTCATGAACGAGACGGGCAGCTACCCCGGCCAGCCCTGGCTCTGGTTGTACACCCTCTGGTACCAGGTGCCCGGCTTCGACAACTCGGCCAATGTCGACCTGATCGCCATCTACTTGACCGGTGCTGCCACCATCTTGTTGCTCGCTGTGCCCTTCATACCGGGCCTGCGCGATATCCCCGAGGTGGTGCCGCTCCACCGGGTCATCTGGCGGAACTGGCACCGGCGGGCCGGCGGGCCCAGGACGCCGGACTTCGGTTTGCCTGCCTCTCACGAGCCGCGACCAAGCGAGATCGGGAGGTAAAACCCGCGGCAGCCGATGGGACGCTATCGAGCGTGGCGCGGCGGGAGGGCCAAGGACCGCCGGCGGGCCACCTCGAAGCAGGCAACGGCGCAGGCGGCGGCGACATTTAGCGACCCGACCCCTCGGGCGGCCTCTGACATAGGGATCCGAGCGAGGGCGTCGCAGCGCGCCCGGGAAAGCCGCGAAAGCCCCTGGCCCTCCGAGCCGAGCACCAAGGCCACGCTTTCGTCGAGCAGAGGCGATGCCCAGAGGTCGTCCTCCGCAGCTGGGTCGAGGCCGACCACCCACAAGCCGGCGCTCCTGATTGCCGCGAGCGCGCTCGGGATCCCGGGCACTTGGGCCACGGGCAGGGTCTCGGCCGCGCCGGCGGCAGCCTTCAGCGCCGCCGGGTTGAGAGGGGCTGAGCGGTGCCGTCCGACGACCACCCCAGCGGTCCCGGCGCAAGCCGCGCTACGCAGTATCGAGCCCAGGTTGCCAGGGTCGGTGACCCCGTCGAGGACCAGCAACAACAAGCCGGCACTCGAGCTGAGCATCGCCTCTAGGGGCACGGCCGGCAACGGGTCGGCCCAGGCGAGGACTCCCTGGGCTGAACTCGTACGGCTGGCAGTCGCGAGTTGGTGGGCCTCCTTCAGTTCGACCTGGACGCCTCGCTGGCGGGCAAGCGAGACCAGCTCCCGCAAGGGCCCGGCGGCCAGCCTTGCGTCGGCCCAGAGCAGCCGGCAACGGCGGCGCTGCGCATCGATGAGGCGGTAAACGGCGTGGTACCCCTCGACCTGCTCGCCGCCCAGCCCCTCGGCCGGAGCCGCCGGTCTTTCCGCGGGCCTCGATGGGCGCCCCGGTCTCTGGGCACCGTACCTGCCCGGAAGATTGCCCGGTCCTCTCTCACCGGCGCCGTCAGGGGTGCCGGGGTGCCGGCCGGCGGGATTGCTCGTCCTTCCCGCACCTCGCCCAGCGTCGGGACGCTTCATGGTGCTTCGAGCAGCGCTACCGCCAGACAGGCGATCCCCTCCCGCCGGCCGAGAGCACCCAAGCCTTCGCCCCTCTTGGCTTTGATCGAGACCGGCGCCCCGAGCGCGGCACCCAGGCGGCCCTCCATCTCGGCCTTGTGGCCCGCGAGGCTCGGGGCCTCGGCGATCACGGTGCAGTCCACGTTGACCACGCGCCAGGTCGCCGATACCCTCCTCAACGCGGCCTGGAGCAGGGCGATGCTGTCGGCACCCTCCCAAGCGGGGTCGCCGTCTGGGAACATCGCCCCGATGTCACCCAGGCCGGCCGCTCCCAAGAGGGCGTCAGTGACGGCGTGGCACACGACATCTGCGTCGCTGTGGCCGGAAAGCCCGGGACCGGCGAGGTGCACCCCTCCAAGCACGAGAGCCCGGGCGGGGTCGTCGCTGAAGGGGTGGATATCGAAGCCCTGGCCGACGCGCAGGCTCACCGAACTGCGCTCGCCGCCAGGAGGGCCTCGGCGACGGCCAAGTCCAGAGGCTCGGTGAGCTTCAAGTTGGAGCTCACCCCGCCCACGCTGACCACCCGCCCGCCCATCGACTCGACGAGCGCCGCGTCGTCGGTCGCCTGCTTACCGGACGTGGCCGCCGCGGCGTGAGCGGCACGGAGCGCGCTAGCTGCGAACGCCTGGGGTGTCTGCGAGGCCACGAGGACCGACCTGTCCAGCGTGACCAGGCGGCCATCGGCACCGCGCTGCTTGATGGTGTCCCTGACCGGCAGGCACGGTACCGCGGCGTCCGCACCTTGGAGCACGGCCGATATCACCTGCTGCCACAGCGCTTCACCGGCGAGCGGGCGGGCGGCGTCGTGCACGACGACGACATCGGTGCCAGCCGGGACAGCGTCCAGCCCGGCCGCCACCGAGTCAGTACGCGTCGCGCCCCCAGCTACCACCCGGTCGGCGCGTCCCTGGTAAGAGGGCACCATGGCCGCCGGCACTACCAGGACCGTGCCGGCGCAGTAGCGGCCCGCCACGTCCAAAGACCAATCAACGACTTCCCGGCCACGGAGCATGGCGAACTGCTTGTACCCGCCGAACCTCACCCCGCCGCCCGCGGCCACCACCACGGCCCACGTGGTGGGCTTCGCGGCCACCGGGCGCCCTAGGGCAGCGCCTCGTCGAGCTTCTTTTCCGCCTCGGCTTCTGTCACGCCTATGGCGAAGGTGAGCTCGGACACCAGGATTTGGCGGGCACGGTTGAGCATCCGCTTCTCGCCGGCGGACAAACCCTTGTCCTTGTCCCGGTTGGAGAGGTTTCGCACCACTTCCGCCACCTGGTAAATGTCGCCAGACTTCAGCTTTTCTACGTGGTTCTTGTAGCGCCGCGACCAGTTGGTCGGCATGCGCACGTCCTTCTTGCGCAACACCGCGAAGACTTCTTCTACTTCCTCGTCGTTTATGACCTCCCTGATGCCCACGTCCCCAGTCGAGTCGACGGGCACCTTGAGGGTCAGGTCGCCGTAGGCCAGGCGCAGTACCAGGTACTCGCGCTGCTCGCCGAAGTCGGCCCGCAGCTCTCTCCTCTCGACAACTGCCGCACCGTGGTGGGGGTAGACAACCTTGTCCCCGACGTCAAACGACATGAGCCTCCAAACGTGTCGGCGCCGGTGACTATACCGGCAGCTTGCGCACTCCTTCCAGGGTACGACTTTTTCGGGCTGAGATCCAACTCGGTTAGGTACTAACGTCTGGCAACCATGGAAGATGTCGCGGCTTTGTCAGGGAGCGAGCTGTTCTCGTCGCTGCCCGAGGATGCTCTGGCCCGGGTGGCCGGGAGAGCCGTGCCCGTGCGCCTCGAGCGCAACAACACCCTTTTCGCCGAGGGCGACGAGGCGAGCGAGATGTACGTGGTACGCAGCGGGCGGATCGGGATCGCCAAGCGCTCCCCAGACGGGCGCGAGTCGATAGTTGCCCTGATGGAGCCCGGCGACGTCTTCGGGGAGATGCCGTTGTTCGACCGCGAACCGCGTTCGGCGAGTGCGCGCGCCCTCGAGCGCACGGAACTTGTCCGCCTCCCCTATGACGTTGTCCGCGCCGAGCTCGAAGCGCAACCGGGGGCACTATGGGACGTGGTGGCGCTCATCGCACGGCGCCTCCGCAATGCTGACGACGCCATCGCCGACGCCATGTTGCTCGATGTCACAGGCCGCACGGCAAAGCGGCTCCTCGAGCTGGCCGGCGAGGCCGACGACTTTGTCCTGCCCATCACTCAAGAAGAGCTGGCAGGCCTGGTAGGCGCCTCGCGGGAGCGGGTCAACAAAGCCATCGCGGCTTTCGTCCGGCTCGGGTGGCTCGAGCAGTCCGACCGGCGCTACAGGATCTCCAATCGCGAGCGCCTCACCCAGCGGGCTCGCTGACGCCGGCGGCGGGCAGCTCTGAGCGACCCAGCTGGCGTTGACGAGCCGGCCGGGGCGGCGGCGGGACAGGGCGGCAGGTGGCGGCGACAGGTGGCGGCGACAGGTGGCCGTGGCGCCGGCGCAGCGGGCCACCTCAGCCGAGGCGGTCCAAGATGCTGGTCTCGGCCAGGCGGGCCAGGCCCTCCTTTACGAAATGGGCGCCGGCGACCTCGATGCCTTCGACCGTGTCGAGGTCCTCGGTACTGGCCCTTAGCACCTGCTGCAGCCCGCCGTAGCGCTGCACGATGTTTTGGACCACTTGTTCTGGTAACCGGGGGATCTTGGAGAGCAACCGGTACCCGTAGGGCCTGAGCGGCGCCTCGAGGTCGGGGCCGGCGGGACCGATGCGCAAGACGTTGGCCACCCTGGACAGGTCGAGCAGCCGTTCGGTGGAGAGGTGGCTCAACGCGGCAAGGGCATCTTCGACGTCCCAGACGGGCTCGGGCACAAGGTAGTCGCGAAGGACCTGGCGGCGCTCGTCCTCCACGCCGGCCAGCATCTCCTCGAGCTGGAGCCGTACGAGACGGCTGTCGGTACCGAGCTCAGCACTGTACGAGTCGACCTCCTCGGCGATACGCCGCACCATCTCGGCCCGCTGGAGCACGGTGACGACGTCTCGTACGGTGACCATGTCCTCCACCTCCAGGGCGGACAGGGCATTGGTCACCACGTCCAGGCGGTCCCGGTAGCCTTCCAGGGTCTCGAGCGCCTGGTTGGCCCGCGCCAAGAGGCGTTCAACGGGCACCAACGGCCTCTGATGCTCCCCTCGGTACACCGTGATCACGGCACGGTCCTCGGAGACCGTGATGACGGGCACGTCGATCGAACGGGCCACCCGCTCCGCCGTACGGTGCCTGGTCCCGGTCTCACTGGTGGCCAGCGCTGGGCTCGGGACGAGGTGGACGTTGGCCCGGGCGATGCGGCTGGCGTCGGGCGCCAGGATGATGGCGCCGTCCATCTTGGCCAACTCGGACAGCCGCTGGGGACTGAACTCCGAATCGAGGAGGAACCCCCCGGAGCATATGGACAGGACTTCCGGCCCATCGCCCACCACTATGAGGGCACCCATCTTGGCCTGGAGGATCCTGTCCAGGCCCTCGCGGAGCGCCTTGCCCGGCGCGACGATGCCCAGCGCCTCGGTCATACCCGCGCTCAGCCTGTCCGGCACTGGCCGATGCTAACCAACCAGGGGCACTAGGAGGGGGCCGGCGCCGGCAGGGCCCGCAGCCGGGCTCCGGGGCGCCGGGGCGGGGCGTCCCGCCGACCGTGCGCGGTGGCCGGCGAGCGTCCCTGGTGCACCTCGCCGGCCGGCGCGCGCCCGGGCAGGGGGCGCCGGCCGCCGCCCAGCGCCAGCGCCAGCGCCACCCCGAGCGTGGTGGCCGGGCGTGCCCCCAAGACTGCACTAGCGGCCGGCAGGCCCTGGGAAGGCACGAGCGCTTGGGAGAAGCCGAGGCGCCTCGCCTCCGCCAGTCGCTCCGCCATGGCGCTCACACGCCTCACCTCACCGCTTAGGCCGACCTCCCCGATCGCCACGAGCCCGGCGGGCACCGGGACCTCCGAGATGCAAGACGCCAGGGCGAGGCAGACGGCAAGGTCAGCGGCGGGCTCACACGCCCTGGCCCCGCCAGCCACGGACACGTACACGTCGCGCTCACCCACCGGCACGCCGGCCCAACGGTCGAGGACGGCGACGAGGAACCCCACCCGTCCCGCGTCGAGGCCAGTCACGTAGCGGCGAGGCACCTGCGTGGTGCGCCCGACCAGGGCCTGGACCTCGACCAGCAGGGGCCGGTGGCCCTCTACGGGCACGGTCACGGCGGAGCCGGGGACCCCTGCCCTGCGGTCGCCGAGGAACAGGTTGCTCGGGTCGGCAACCCCCGACAGGCCTGCCTCCCCCATCTCGAAGAGGCCCGTCTCGCCCGTCGGGCCGTAGCGGTGCTTCAGCGACCGGAGCGCCCGTAGCGCCGAGTAACGGTCGCCCTCGAAGGAAAGCACCGTGTCGACGAGGTGCTCCAAGGCCCTCGGTCCGGCCAGGGCGCCGTCTTTGGTCACATGGCCCATGAGGACGATGGCCGTCCCGATGCCTTTGGCCAGGGCCACCAGGCCGTTCGCGCATGCTCGCACCTGGGCCGGCGAACCGGCGCTGGACGCCACCTCGGCGTCCCGGATGGCCTGCACCGAGTCCACGACCGCCACGTCGGGGACCACATCGGCGAGGGCCGCCTCGACCGAAGCGAGGTCGGTCGCCTCGACCACGAGCACTCCCGGCACGTCCGCACCGAGCCGGCTGGCACGGCGGCGGACCTGGTGAGCCGCCTCCTCCGCCGCTACCAAGAGGCAGCGCTTACCAGAGGAAGCCATCGAAGCCAGCACCTGGAGCAAAAGAGTCGACTTGCCCGTCCCCGGCTCACCGCCGAGCAGGGTGGCAGAGCCAGGGAGAAGGCCCCCGGCCAGCACGCGGTCGACCTCCGCCAGACCTGTCGGCATCGGGGGGCGACCGTCGGGGTCGACGTCAGCAAGGGCAAGCGCGGAGGTCGCCGCCGCGCCCGTCCCGCCGGCTCCGAAAAGCGCGCCCCCGCCGGCAACGGCGCCTGCGCCGTGCTGGGGCGCGAGCTCCTCTCGCAGGGAGCCCCATTCACCACAGCTCGGGCAACGCCCCGCCCAGCGGGGCTGAGTGGCGCCGCACGTCTGACAGCGGTGCAGTGCACGTAACTTGCTCATGGGCCGGGACCTTACACGGGCCCTGTGACGACCAACTCGGGCTTAGGTGGGACCGACCGCCTCAGTCGGGGCTGCCGGCGCTGGCCAGCTCGACCGGCGGCGGCTCGACGTGCTCCATGGCCCGGAAGGTGACGTTACCGTCGTCGGCGTCCACGATGATCGTATCGCCGGCGCGGAACTCCTTCCAGAGGATCTTCTCCGAGAGGGGGTCTTCGACCAGGCGCTGCAAGGCCCGGCGCAGCGGCCGGGCGCCCATGGCGGAGTCGTAACCCTGCTCGACCACGAGGTACTTGGCGGCCCGGGTCAGCTCGACGCTAATGCCCTGCGCCTCGAGCTGCTCGCGCACCCGCTTCATGTACAGGTCGACGATCTCTGTGATCTCGTCCTTGGTGAGCTCGTGGAAAACGATCACCTCGTCGATCCTGTTCAAGAACTCGGGGCGGAAGTGCTGCTTCAGCGCCTCATTGACCTTGGCCTTCATTTTCTCGTGCGTCACGGTCGCATCGGCTTTGGCAAAGCCGACCGAGGCCCTCCGGAGGTCAGCCGTACCGAGGTTGGACGTCATGATTATGACCGTGTTTTTGAAGTCCACGGTGCGGCCTTGAGCGTCGGTGAGCCGGCCGTCCTCCAGGATTTGGAGCAGCGTGTTGAACACGTCGGGATGGGCCTTTTCGATCTCGTCGAACAGCACCACCGAGAACGGCTTCCTCCGCACTGCTTCGGTCAGCTGGCCGCCCTCTTCGTAGCCCACGTAACCCGGCGGTGAACCGACGAGCCGGCTCACAGTGTGCTTCTCCATGTACTCCGACATGTCGAGCTGCACGAGGGCAGACTCGTCACCAAAGAGGAACTCTGCCAGCGACTTGGCGGTCTCGGTCTTGCCCACGCCGGAGGGCCCCAAGAAGATGAACGAGCCGCTCGGGCGCTTGGGGTCTTTCAGGCCGGCGCGAGTACGCCTGATGGCCTGTGAGACCGCCTTCAGGGCGTCGTTTTGCCCGATGATGCGCTTGTGCAGCTCTTCCTCCATGCGCAAAAGCTTGGAGGTCTCTTCCTCGGTCAACTTGTACACGGGGATGCCGGTCCAGTTGGCGAGGACCTCGGCGATCACCTCCTCGTCGACAACGTCGAAGAGGTCGACACCCTCGGCCCGCCACTCCTGCTCTTTCGCGGCCTTCCTCTGGAGGAGCTCCTCCTCCTTCTCGCGCAGCTTCTTGGCCTGCTCGAAGTTCTGCTTCTCGATGGCGAGCTCTTTCTCCTTGCGCGCCTTGCCGATCTCTTCTTCGATGGCCTTGTAGTCGGGCGGAGTGGACATGCGCCGGATCCTGAGGCGGCTACCGGCCTCGTCGATCAGGTCGATCGCCTTGTCGGGCAGGTAGCGGTCGGCAATGTAACGGTCGGCCAAGTTGGCCGCGCTCACGACGGCCTGGTCGGTGATCGTGACGCCATGGTGGGCCTCGTAGCGGTCACGCAGGCCTTTCAGTATCTCGATCGTGTGCGCGAGCGACGGCTCGTCGACCTTGATCGGCTGGAAGCGGCGCTCCAAAGCCGCGTCTTTCTCGAGGTGCTTGCGGTACTCGTCGAGAGTGGTAGCACCGATCGTCTGCAGCTCGCCCCGGGCCAACATCGGCTTCAGGATCGAGGCTGCGTCGATGGCGCCCTCCGCTGCCCCCGCACCTACAAGGGTGTGCAGCTCGTCGATGAACAAGATGATGTCGCCCCTGGTCCTGATCTCCTTCAGGACCTTCTTCAAGCGCTCCTCGAAGTCGCCCCGGTAACGGGAACCTGCCACCAGCGCGCCCAGGTCGAGGGTGTAGAGCTGCTTGCCGCGCAGCGTCTCGGGCACCTCGCCGGCGACGATCCTCTGGGAGAGGCCCTCGACGATGGCGGTCTTGCCGACGCCAGGCTCGCCGATCAGGACCGGGTTGTTTTTCGTGCGCCGGGAGAGGACCTGCATGACCCGCTCGATCTCACGCTCGCGGCCTATCACCGGGTCGAGCTTGCGCTCTCGCGCGAGCTGGGTCAGGTTGCGGCCGAACTGGTCGAGCACGGGGCTGCCGGCGGGCACGTCCTGGCCACTCGAGGGGGCACCGGCCGGGGCCTTCTCGGGCCCGCCGCCGGTCTGGTAGCCCGAAAGCAGCTGGATGACCTGCTGGCGGACACGTGAGAGATCCGCCCCGAGGCTCACGAGCACCTGCGCGGCGACTCCTTCGCCCTCCCGGACCAGGCCGAGGAGCATGTGCTCGGTGCCGATGTAGTTGTGGCCGAGCTGGAGCGCCTCGCGCAAGGACAGCTCGAGCACCTTCTTCGCCCGCGGCGTAAAGGGAGGCGACCCGGTCGTCGACGTCCCGGCGGGCCCGATCGTTTCTTCCACCTTCTCCCGAACGGCCTCGAGGCTGATGCCGAGCGACTCGAGGGCCTTTGCAGCCACACCCTCCCCCTCGTGGATGAGGCCAAGCAGGATGTGCTCGGTGCCGATGAAGTTGTGGTTCAAAAGGCGGGCCTCTTCCTGGGCCAGCACCAGAACTCGTCGAGCCCGGTCGGTAAAGCGCTCAAACAACCCTCACAACCTCCTCAGCAGATCCAAGCCCGGCACATAGAGCTACCCACGACCACCCGCCCCAGCCCTCGCGGCCTCGGCGGTCTGCCCAGCTCCCTGTGCGAGTCATCCGTACCCTTTCCTTCGGGTTCCGCACTCCCACTTTACCTGGCGGGTGTGCCTACAGCGTGTGCGGGCCCTGCGCTGGTTAGTGCTGGCACGCCCTCTTGGCCTATCGTCAAGTAATGAACGTCTGGGAGCTGCTCCTGCTTCCCGGCCTCGACGAAACTTTGGCCCAGGTCGAAACCGGGCTGCGCGAGGCAGTCGCTTCGCCCGAGCCGCTGCTCGCCGAAGTCGCCTCCCACCTCGTCGGGGCAGGTGGAAAGAGGTTGCGCCCAGCGCTCTTGGTGGCGGCGGCCGCCGCCACCGGCGTCAGCGCCAGCCCAGCGGTGATCGACGGGGCGGTCTCGGTCGAGCTGGTCCACATGGGCTCGCTCTACCACGACGACGTGATCGATGAGGCGGGCTCCCGGCGGGGCGTGCCGAGTGCCAACGCCCGCTGGGGCAACCTGGTGGCCATCCTGACCGGGGACTTCCTACTGGCCAGGGCGTCCGAGATAGCAGCGCGCCTCGGTACGGAGATAGTGCAGGTCCTCGCCACCACGATCGGCTGCCTCTGCGAAGGGGAGATGTCCCAGCTGCGCTACGCCTTCTCACCAGAGCGGCCCGAGTCTTCCTACTTCGAGTCGATCTCGAAGAAGACGGCCTCGCTCATGTGGGCTTCGGCCAAGATCGGGGCCATCGTGGCAGGCGCGAGCAGAGAAGAGGTGGAGTGCCTGGCACGCTTCGGGCAGGCGTTCGGCATGGCCTTCCAGATCTACGACGACCTGCGTGACCTCGTTTGCACCGACGCTGAGCTCGGCAAGCCGGCTGGCAACGACATCTTGGAGGGCACTTACACGCTCCCGGTGATCCGCGCCCTGGCCGAGCCCGAGTGCGGCCCTGAGCTGGCCGGTCTGCTCGGCCCGGGGCTCGGGCGGCCCGAACTGGACAAGGCCCGCGACATCATCTTGTCCACCGGCGCGGTGGCCAGTTCGGTCACCGAGGGCCGGCGCTGGGCAGGAGAAGCTGCCCGCGCCCTCCAAGCGCTGCCCGCCCCGACGGGCTCGTCCCCGACCGCCAGTGCCGTCCCCGCCGTCCGCCGGACACTGGCCGGGCTGGCGGACCGGCTCTTGGACGACCTCTGCTAGCCGCTAGCGCTGCCTGCGGGGACACCACTAGTAGATGGGCCCCGCCTCCTTGCGTAAGGTCGGGAAGGCGATGACCTCCCTGATCGCCTCCGAGCCGGAGAGCAGCATGGCGAGACGGTCGACTCCGATACCGAGGCCCCCGGTCGGCGGCAGGCCGTACTCGAGCGCCCGCACGTAGTCCTCGTCGACTTCCATGGCCTCCTCGTCGCCGGCCACCCGAAGCTTGGCCTGTGCCTCGAAGTTGGCCCGCTGCTCGTCGGGGTCGGTCAGCTCCGAGAAGGCGTTGCCGAGCTCGCGACCGGCCACCACAGGCTCGAAGCGCTCCACGAAGCCCGGTTTGGAGCGGTGGTCCCTTGCGAGTGGGGAGACCTCCTTCGGGTAGTCCATCACGAACACAGGCCCCCACAAGTGCGGCTCGGTTGTTTTCTCATAGATCTCGAGCACGAGCCTGCCTGGCCCCCAGGGCTCCTCCGCCGGGACCTCGAGCGACTTGGCCTTCTCACGAAGCTCGTCCCGGGGCATGTCGAGGGACAGCTCGACCTTGGTGTGCTCGGCGACGAGGTCGAGCATGGTGGCCCTTTTCCAGGGCGGGGCCAACTCGAGCGTCTTGCCGGCATAATCCAGGTGCGTGCCACCTGTCACTTCCCTGGCGACGTGGGCGACCAGTTCCTCGGTCAGGGCCATCATGTCGTAGTAGTCGGCGTAGGCCTGGTACAGCTCGAGCATCGTGAACTCGGGGTTGTGGCGCGGCGAAAGCCCCTCGTTGCGGAACACCCGCCCAATCTCGAAGACCTTCTCCATCCCGCCCACCACCAACCGCTTCAGGTGCAGCTCGAGGGCAATGCGCAGGTAGAGGTCCATGTCCAGGGCGTTGTGATGGGTGACGAAGGGCCGCGCTGTCGCTCCCCCCGGCACCACCTGGAACACCGGCGTCTCGACCTCGACGAAGCCGCGTCCTTCGAGGAACCTTCGGGTAGCAGACACGGCCCGGCTGCGGGTGAGCAACACCTCCCTCGAGCGGGGGTTGGCCCACATGTCGGCGTAGCGCTGACGGTAGCGGGTCTCGGTGTCGGCTATCCCGTGCCATTTGTCACCGAAGGACCGGCGTGCCTGCGCGAGGAGCTCCCAACTCGTCACCCGCACCGAGAGCTCGCCGGTCTTGGTCCGCACGACTTCGCCCGAAGCTGCCACCCAGTCGCCCAGTGACAACTTCTTCAGTTCGGCGAAACGATCGGTCCATTGGGCGGCTGCGAAGAGCTGGAGCGACCCGGTCCATTCGACCATCGTCAGGAAGGCGAGCTTGCCCATCTCCCGCCGCAGCGTGACCCGGCCCGCCACCGTTACCTCCTCGCCGGAACCAGCTCCGGCTGGGAGCGCCGAAAAGCGCTCTTGCAGCTCGCCGGCGTGCGCGGTCACCTCCACGCGGTAGGGGTAGCTCTCAGCCATCTGGGGTGTTCCGTTGGAAAATGATCCGCAAACCGTACAGCGTGAGCCAGGGCTCGTAGTGGTCTATGACCGGGGAAGCGCTGAGCACGGTGGGCGCTAGCCCACCGGTGGCGACGACCGTCGCCGGCCCGACCTCGGCGCGGAGCTTGGCGCACACTCCCTCGACGAGGGCGCCGTAACCGTAGAAGATGCCCGCCTGGATCTGCTCGACGGTGTTCTTGCCGAGTATGCCCCGGGGCCGGACGATTTCCACGCGTGGGAGCATGGCAGCGCGTTCGGCCAGCGCGCCGAGCGCCACCTCCAGCCCGGGGAACAGCACCCCGCCCAGGTACTCACCTTTTTCCGAGACAACCTCGAAATTGGTGGCCGTGCCGAAATCGACCACTATTACGGGCCCGCCGTATTGCTCGAAGGCGGCTACGGCATCGGCAATGCGGTCGGCGCCAAGCTCGCGGGGGTTGTCGACGAGCACGGGCATCCCCGTCTCTACCCCCGGTCCGACAAACACGGTCGGCGCATCGAGGCGCCGGGCCGTCATCTCGCGAAGCGCCACTTGCAGGGGAGGGACGACGCAGGACACCGCTACGCCACTAACCACGCCGAAGTCGAGCCCGTCGAGCGAAAACAGCTGTGAAAGCTGGAGGGCGAACTCGTCCGCCGTGTAGGGGGGGTGTGTGGCCACACGCCAGTGGTGGGCGAGCTCGCCACCACCCCGACCACCGTCATCGGCGAAAAGCCCGACCACGATCTGGGTGTTGCCTACGTCGATCGCCATTAGCATGGGTTTTCGCTACTCCTCGGTCGTACCGGCGGCCAGGTTGTCGACGAGGTGCGCGCGGCCGAGCCGGCCCGCAATGAGCAGGCGGACCTCGCCTGAGATCGTGCCCACCGGCTCCAACGTGAGGGGGTCGGCGACACGGGCGTAGTCGAGCTCCAAGAGGGGTTGGCGCTCGACGGCGCTGCGCATCTTCGCGCTCACGGCCTTGGCGTCGCGTTCGCCTCGTTCGTCGACGGCCCGTTTGCCCGCGAGCAAGGCCCAGTAGAGGGCCGGTGCCGCCCCCCGTTCGCTCGGGCGCAAATAGGCGTTTTGGCGGGAGAGGGCCAAGCCGTCTGTTTCGCGCACAGTCGGGCAAGCTACCACCACCACAGGCAGCGACAGCGCCCTCACCAGACGCCGGACAGCGAGGAGCCGGGGGTAATCCTTTTCGCCGAAATATACATAGCCAGGGCCGGCGAGGCCGAACAGCCCTGCCACGGCTCCCAGCCGCGCGTCGAAATGGCTTGGCCGGCTTGGGGCTTCGAGGTGGCCGCCAAGGTGGCTCAGTGCCCCGCGAACGAGCGGGCCGTCCCCCCGTACCGCCTCCCCCTGGGGCGCGAAGACTATCCCCGCTCCCGCCTCGTCGGCCCGGGCGAGGTCGGCCTCGAGGTCGCCGGCAGGCAAGAGGCGTCCGCACGTGCCCCCATCGATGTCCTCCGACCTCCTCGAGATGACCACGCTGGCCACGTCGCATTCGGCTGCCATCTTGGCGATATTTGCCGCGTGAGCGCCGTGGAGCGCGCCCATGGCGGCGTGCAGGCCCACGGTCTTCCCCCGCCGGCGGGCCTCTTTGAAGAGAGCGCGCAGCTCGTCCGGGTCACCTGTGACTATCACGTGGCGGCTGCTTCGCCGGCGCCGGTGGACGCCGGGGCGGCAGCGGCCCGGGGCAAGGTGCCCGCGATCCGTACCCCTTGCAAGAGCTCTGCGCCGAGCTTGCCCGCGACGAGCTCTGGGGCCAAGTCCGCAAGCGGGGCCAGGACGAACCCGCGCTCCCACATCCTCGGGTGGGGCACCAGGAGTTCGGGTGTGGCTATCTTTTCCTCGCCGTACAGCAAGATGTCGACGTCGAGGGTCCGGGGCCCCCAGCGTTCGCCTCGCTGCCGGAGGGCGGCGGCCTCGGCCCGGTGCGCGGCGGCCAGGAGCTCGGAGGGCGAACGGCGGGTCATGAGCTCGGCGACCATGTTGAGGTAACGGTCCTGCCCTGCCGGCCCGCCTACGGGCTCGGTCTCGTAGACGGGTGAGATAGCGACCACGTCGGGGAGGCCGGCAACGCCCTGGCACAGGTTCGCCCAGCGGTCCCCGAGGTTGGAACCGAGGGCCACGAAGGCCCGCGTCGGCGCGGGCGCGCTGCGGTAGACACTCACCCCCGCCGACAGAAGCTGGAACGGCACCGGTGGCCGTAACTTGCGCACAGCTACGCCGACACCGCAAACGACCGGCCCGCCGGCCAGCATCACGGCTCGGGCCACCTTTTCCGCCAGGCGTTCGAGCAGCGCGACGTGGGGGCCCTCGATCACGGTCCTCACCGCCTCGCAGAGGGCTCCGTAGTCCGCAGTGTGAGCGAGCTGGTCGCTCCGGCCAGCACGAGAAAGGTCGGCGAAGACCTCGAGGTCCACCTCGAAAGGCTGGGCTACGGTCTCCTCGGCAGGAAGGGCACCATGGGTACCGAGCAGCCGGAGGCCGCGGAGCTCGATGCGGTCCGGAGGACAAGGCGCGTCCGGTGCGGGCAGGCGTGGGGTCGGTGCCGGCAGGGGGGCAGCCGGTGCGGGCGTGGGGCCGGTCGGGGGAGGCGAGGCCCCGTACCCGGCCGGCTCAGCCACCAGCGGTGCTCGGTACCGGCCTCGAGCGCGCGAGGACGAGGACGGCGGCGACGAGCTCGCGGCCTTCTGAGCCCATCTGGCGCCCGAAAAGCCTCTCCACGATGGCTATCGTCTGGGCCCCCTCGGGGACGAGGCCGTTCCAGCACAAATAACCGGCCACTACGCCCATGAGCCTGTCGTCGACCTGCTCTTGATGGAGGAGGACCCGCTCCCCGCTGCGCAACCACGCCTCGAGTTTCTCGTACAGCCCCGGCAAAACTGTGGCAGGTTCGTCGCTTGGCCCCAGGGGGACGTGCGACCACGTGAGCTTTTCTTCGTCGTAGGCGTGCAGGTTGTGAGGCGATGCCAGCAGGGACACGACCCGCGTGAAGCCCTCCGACTTTATCCAGAGGATCTCCTCATGGCGCCGCACCGGCCGGTGGTTGCGAGCATAACCACCAGGCCGCTCGCACACGGCCAGCTTGTCCTTTATCACCCAGGTGAAAAACCTCGGTTTTATCCCGGTGGCCCACTTACCTCTCATTTCAGATCCGCTCGTGCCTCCCTCTCCGCCGCCCGTGAAAACCCACTCATGAGTGCAGGACCGCCTGCGGGTCGGCCGGCGCTCCTCGCGAGCGCGCTGGCGACGAGCTTTGCCGCGTCCGCTGTCGGCTTTACGTCATGAGCGCGGACCATCGAGACCCCGCAGCTCATCAGCCAAACAGCACCAGCCAGAGAAGCCTCGAGCCGCTGGTCGGTGGGTGCCGGCCGGGTGTCGTCCCCGCTCACCACCGAACCCGTAAACCTCTTGCGGGAAATGCCGACCGCTACCGGCCACCCCCTCGCGACGATCTCGCGCATGCGGGCGAGGAGGACCAGGTTGTGTGCCGTCGTCTTGGCAAAACCAACGCCTGGGTCCACCCAGATCTCTTCGACCCCGCCGGCAGCGGCTTGCTCCGCCCGCTCCACGAGGTAGGCGCCCACCTCCCCGACGACGTCGCGGTAGTTGGCGTGGGACCTCATATCCGAGGGCTGGCCCTTCATGTGCATGGCCACCCACCCAGCTCCGCGCTCGGCCGCCACCGGCCAAAGGGTGGCCGATGTGTCGTTTATGATGCTCGCCCCGGCCTCCAACGCCGCCTCGGCCACGGCCCGCTTGCGCGTATCGACGGAGATCCGCGCTCGCCCTCCCAGCGCGCCAGCCAGCTCGCGCACCACTGGGACAACCCGGCGCAGCTCCTCGTCCTCGGGTACGGGCGCCGCCCCTGGGCGGGTCGACTCCCCTCCCACGTCGATCACGTCCGCGCCCTCTAACGCCATCTCGCAGCCACGGGCCAAGGCTGCCTCCGGGTCGTGCCACCGCCCGCCGTCGTAGAACGAGTCAGGGGTCACATTGAGCACCCCCATCACGAGCGTCATGCCAACGCGCCAGCCTATAGGCCTGCCTAAGCGGGGGAAGTGGTCTTTGTGACGAAAAAGACACACTAAAGACCGGCGGCTGCTTCGACGAACCAAACCTTGGTGGTACCGAACGGCCGAGCCGGGCAGAGCGAGACAGGGCCGGCTGGAAAAAACGCGCGTTTGCCCGACGAGAGCCGGGCACCCGAGCACCTGGCGACCGACCTCTCCCTCGAGGGGTGGTGGGCAGCCGAAGCGCGCGCCAGCGGCGAGCGCCAGCGCGCGCCCGGCTCGGTCCGGGATGTGCCCGGGTTTGCCACGCCACCGGCGCCTCGCCCGGTCGGGAGGTCCCAGCCCCAGCACCGGCGGCTGGTGCTGACCCGCCTGTGGGCGCTCATCAAAATGGCCAGCCTGGCGTACACAACGTGGTGGGCCATGGGTTACATACACGCCGGCGCCGGGGAGGCGCTCAGCGGCTACGGAGCCGTATGCCTGTTCGCCGGCTTCGGCGCCCGGTGGCGGAGGCGCTTCTTCGGGCCTGGCCAGCTCTTGGAACCTGAGCTCTACGAGCAGTTGGGCATTTGGCTCTACCGCGCCGGGACGGTGACCGTGCTGGCCGGCGGCGCGCTTTACATCGCGCAAGCGCTGCTCGGGCCACGCTGACCGTCGAGGCGCCTCTCCGCCCGAGCCAGGCTAGGCCCCTTGGTGAGCGCGCCCTATGAGGGAGAGGACCTCAGCGCGCGCTGCCGCGCTCGTGAGGAAGTGGCCGCGCACGGCCGAGGTGACGGTGACGGCACCGGGCTTTCGCACGCCGCGCATCGACATGCACAGGTGCTCGGCCTCCATCACCACGAACACCCCCCTCGGCTCGAGGACCCGGACCAGGGTGTCTGCGACCTGGGAGGTCAGTCTCTCCTGCACCTGCGGTCGCTTGGCGTAGCCCTCCACCATCCGGGCCAGCTTGGACAAGCCCGTGACCCTGCCGTCCTCGCCCGGTATGTAGGCGACATGAGCCTTCCCGAACCAGGGCAACAAGTGGTGCTCGCACACGCTGAACAGGTCGATGTCCCGGACGAGGACGACCTCGTCGTGATCTGCCTCGAAGGTGACGGTGAGGTGCTTGCCGGGGTCCTCGTGCAGCCCGGAGAAGACCTCCGCGTACATGCGGGCCACCCGCTCGGGCGTATTGCGCAAGCCGTCGCGGTCGGGATCCTCGCCGACTGCCACAAGGATCTCCCGGACGGCCGCCGCCACCCGCGCGAGGTCTACGGGTTGGGCGAGGGTGGCCGAGCGCGCTTGTGCGCCGGCACCGTCGGGACCGGCGCCATTGCCGTCGTATGGGCCCTGCTCAGCCATCGGCATGAGCGCCACGGTACACGAAGCCCACCGGCTCTCAGAGGCCCGCCGTCACTCAGGGCTGCGCCAGCGGGCCGGTGTAGCGGCGGATGCAGGCGAGGTTGCGGTAGCGCTCTGCGACATCGAGGCCATAGCCGACCACGAAGCAGTTGGGTATCCGGAAACCGACGTAGGCGAGTTCGGGCACCGTGGGCTGCGAACCCTTTACCAAAAGGGCGCAAACGGCGAGGCTGGCAGGGTTGCGCGCGGCCAGGTTGCGGAGCAAGAAGGCGAGCGTGAGGCCGGAGTCCACGATGTCCTCCACGACCAGTACGTGGCGGCCTGCCAAGTCGGTGTCGAGGTCCTTCACGATCCGGACGACCCCGCTCGTACGGGTGCTGCTCCCATAGGAGGAGATCGCCATGAAGTCGAACTCGACGGGCAACGCAATGGCCCGGGCGAGGTCGCCCATGAACACGAATGCGCCCTTCAGCACCCCCACAAGCAGGGGTGGCCGGCCTGCGTAGTCGGCCGTTATGCGGCCCCCCAGCTCCGCCGTCCGCCGTCGTATGTCCTCCTCGCTTACGATCACCTCGCCAAGCTCGGGGTCACCGCGTGCTGCCCATCCCGCCGGCGGCACCGCCACCAAGGAGTCGGCCTCTCTACGGTCAGCCATCGACCTGCAACCTAATACCACGGGCCTGGGGGGGCCTGCAGGGGGGCCTAGGGGGGAGAGCCGAGCCGCAAGCGGCCCTGGTGGCGGCTCAGGCGCCGGCCACCGGCAAGCTCGCAGGCGGCTCGTTCGCCCGCCACGACCGCCCACGCCCGGTTGAGCTCGCTCGCCGAGGGGGGGTGGCGCTCGACACCTTCTCCCTCGCGCAGCCACGCCCTGAGCGCTCGCTTGGCGAGGGGCCCGGGCGCGCCCCGAAGGGCTTTGACGTCTGTCGGGTCGAGCCCGGAGGCGAGCGCCGCCAGCAGGTCGGCGTCGTCTCTGGCCAGCGACGCCGTGCGGCAGATGAGCGGCACCACGTCGCGCCCGGCCACCTCCGAGAGCAGGGGGAGCACTTCATGACGGACGCGGTTGCGCCGGAAGCGGCGTTCATCGTTGGAGGGGTCCTCCACCGCCCGGAGCCCCCAGGACCGGACCAGGGCAGTCGTCTCGGACCGGCGCAGCGAAAGGATCGGCCGCCGCACCGCGCGCCGGCCCGCGGCCACCGGCCTCATCCCCCCGAGGCCGTCGAGCCCAGTCCCGCGCAACAAGTTGAGGAGCACGGTCTCGGCCTGGTCATCGGCGGTGTGCCCGACGAGGACGCCTTCGGGGAGCGCCCCGTAGCGGGCAGCACGAGCGCGAGCCTCGAGGTCGGGCCCCAGGGCCACGGAGACGCTGACCGCCTCGAAGCTCGTCCCCAACCTGGCCGCCGCCTCTGCGACGATGGCCGCCTCCCTCGGGCCATCTGGCCGCAACCCGTGGTCGATGTGGACGGCGTGGGCGCGCAAGCCCGCGGCCACGGCGAGGCCGAGCATGGCCAAGGAGTCGGCGCCGCCCGAGACCGCACAGACGACAGCCTCCCCGGCCGGGGGGAACGAGCAGCGGGCGAGCAGGGAGCGCACGTCAGGGCCGCCTGGTGCCACAACCACTGTGCCGCGCGGTTCGCGCTGGCTGGGATCTGCCCCTTTCGGGGTTTCGCTCACCGCTCTCAGGTGCCGGGCTGCGCCGCGTCGCGGCAACGCTCCACCCACAGGCTGGGCTCGCGTATCTCGGCCAGCTTCGGGAGCCACTCTGGCCCGCGCCAGACCAGGTCGAAAAGCTCGCGCCCGCCGGCGGCCTCCACCGCCTCCACGAAGCGCTCTCCTTGCTCGTACTGCTTGAGCTTGGCATCGAGCCCTACCATCATCGAGACCGCCCTGGCCAGCACCCCGAGCTGGCGGCGGGCGCGAAGAACGCCGGCAAAGTGGTCCGCGTCGGGCACCCGCCCCGCTGCTGCCCGGTTCATCACCATGTCGCCGTGGCCCTCCAGGAGGCTCATGAAGCCGCCCACCGAGTCGAGCGCCTGGCGCTGGCCGGGCGAAGCGAACAACGCCACCAGACCTCCGTCGTCTAGGGGGTTGTGGCCCTCGCGCACCTCTGTTGCCGCCCTCTTCAGGGCCTCGAGGAGGCGCCTCGGGTCGGGGTCGACCCCCTCGACGAGCGAGGCCACCAGGCTGAGGAAGTGAGGACGGAGCCAAGGCACGCCGGTGAACTGGAGGCGGTGGGTCACCTCGTGCAGCGCGATCCACAGCCGGAACTGGCGGGGCTCGAAACCGAAGCGGTCCTCCAACTCGATGATGTTGGGGCCGACGTAGTAGACGATGTCCTGGTCATCGGGCGACTCCTCCTCGATGAGGAGCTGGTCGTACTGGCCGAGCACCCGGGTCGACATCCACCCGAGCAGGGCACCGAGCTGCACACCGGCCAGGTTGCGGGAGAGCTGGGCCGGCAGGCGGAGCGCCACCGGGCCGAGCTTCGGGGCTGGTTTCGACATGACTTCGGCGAGCTTCTTGGCCAAAGGGCGCATCAAGCGCTGCGTGGAGGCGACGTTGGCAGTCACCCAACCCGGCCTGTCCGTCACGCGAGCCCGCGCGGGCCCCGCCAGGGAACGCAGCCCCGTCTCCGCAGACACCAGCTCCTCTGCCTCTGCGGTCAGCTCGGCGAAGTCCTCTTCCAGCACCGCCAACCTCCCCGCTGGGATCCAGGGCTGCCGGGAGGCGACGCGTACCGCGGTGCGCTCCGCCAGCTCCCAGGAGATGGGGCTGGCCGGCGCGGGGACCGGTTCTATGGGTGCGACGGCGTACGAGGACGTGATGACTGAAGCCTATTGGGAGCGGGCAAGGTTGGTGGGTACTCGCGCTTCTTCGGCGCGTCAAAAGTTGAGTGCGCCTGGGACGCTCAGGCGATCTTGCGCCCGCGGGTCCTCGGCACGGCGATCGGCTCGTGCTGGAAGCAGTACTTGCCGTTGTTATAGATCGAGAGCCTGGTGTTGCACCCCGGGTGCCGGCAAGTCCGCCCCCGGCCGAACGACTTCGACGGCCTTTCGCCACCGCTCAGGGCCTGTCCTCCGAGTGATCGTTCGCTCATAGCACCTTCCAACGTCTCGTGGCTGAACTTCCTTCCCGGCTGGCGCTGCCCCCCATGTACCCCTTCAAGGGGAGGTTTATTCCTGCCCGCTCAGAAGTTGGCGTCAGGGGTGCCGATGGCGTCGGCTACGCGCCGGCGAAGAGACTCGGGCACCTCGTCCCGGCACTTGGAGGCGACCAGGGCCTTCAGGTCGGCTTCGAAACCGAAGGCCCGGAAGCAAGGGCCGCATTCGTCCAGGTGGTGCTTGATCTCCCGCCGCCGCTCAGAAGTGAGCTCCCCGTCGAGGTAGGTGTAGAGGGTAGCAACGGCGTCCTGGCAGGGGTCGAGCAGCTTGGCCTCCTTGCCTGGGCTGCTCGGGGCGCTGTCGGTCGGGTTGTCGTCCGGTTGCATTGGATCCTCTGGCGCTTCGCAGCTAGGGCACGTCTGCCGGCACCGCAAGCCGGTGCTCTTCGGCATATGTGTGCAACGCCTTTTGCAGCGCCTTTCTTCCCCGGTGCAGGCGGCTCATCACCGTCCCGATCGGGATATCCAAGATTTCGGCGATCTCCTTGTAGGAAAAGCCCTCCACGTCCGAGAGCACCACGACGAGGCGGAACGTATCGGGCAGGGACTCGACGGCGGCCTTGACCTCGGCCTCGCTGAACTGGTCGAGCACCTCGTCCTCCGCGCTACGCCCCGCAGAGGCTCCCTCCAGCCCGCCGAGGCGCCGGTAAAGGTAGAGGTCCTCCACGTCCTCGAGGTCGGTCTCGGCTGGGCGCCGGCGTCGGGAGCGGTAGGAGTTGATGAAAGTGTTGGTGAGGATCTTGTACAGCCAAGACTTCAAGTTGGTGCCCTCTTGGAACGAGGCGAAGGCCCGGTAGGCCTTCAGGTACGTCTCCTGTACTAGGTCTTCGGCGTCTGACGGGTTGCGCGTCATGCGCAGCGCCGCGCTGTAGAGCGAACCCATGAAGGGCATCGCCTGCTCGGCGAAGTGCTCCTGGTCGGCCATACCTGTCACCCTACGACGCGGGTGGGACGGCTGCCCCCTAATTCAGGGAAGCTTCAGTAGCCAGGGAAGAAAGGGCCCAGGAAGAGAGGGCCCAGGAAGAGAGGGCCTAGGACGCCTCGAAGGTAGCCGTGCGCTCGCCGAAGGCCAGTACGGTGCCCGTACGCACGACATGGGGCTCGCCGGCTGCCAGGCGCTGCCAGGCCTTGGCCGGCTCGTCCCAGATGAACGTCCCGTTGGTGGAACCCCGGTCGACCACTACCAGCTCGCCCTCGCGCGCCCTCAGCTCGGCATGGACCCTGGACATGCTGTCGTTTTGCCCCGAGGGCACCATGGGCGCCAGCTCCCCGGAAACTACGGCTTCGTCACCTATCACGTCGCGCCCGATCAGCACGGGGCCGACGAGCTGGTGGACCTCACCATTGTCCCAGGTCAACTTGCCCAGGGCGGACATGACCACCGTCACGGCCTGGCCTGGCGCGTTGAAGCTCCGGGCGGGGGCCTCGGCCACCGTGAAGTCAGCCTCTGGGACCAGCCCTTCGGCGATGGTCGGGCTCTCGGCCTCCGCGTACAGAGGTGCCGCCGGCGGGCTCGCGTCGCGGGCGTTCTCGCGCCGGTGCACCTCCCCGGCCGCCGCCGCGGGCTCGCCCTGTGGCACCACCCACGGCTGGCCGGCCCGCTCCGCGCTCACCAGCAGGAAGCCGCTCGCCCGGATCACCCCCTCGCGCAGGTCCGCGAGCGGGTCGCCTTCGCCCTGCTTGCCCGCCCGGAGCGTAGTCACGTCGTGGAGCTGCCGGTTGAGCCACGACCCTACGTCGTCACCACCGAAGAGCTTGGCCTCCGAGCCTCCCCTTTCTACCCCGACTTCCACGGGACCGTGCACGACCGTGACCAGGTCATCGCCCCTCGCCGCCACAATGGCGAAGGGCGGCCACGGCTCTGCACGCGGGTCAGCGAGGCGCGACCCCACCCGTCCGAGCAGGTCGGTCGGGTCGCTGGCAGACAGGCACGCCGCAACCAGGGCCGCCGTACCATGGCCCGTCCCAGGCGCCCACAGCACAGCGTTCGGGAACCGGCAAAGCCAACCGTCCGACCCTAGAGTCGGTACGAGGCGCGCAGAAGAGAGCTCGATGCTACCCACCGTCCAAACGGTACACCAGGTGGCGGCGCAAGGCGCGTACCCTGGCGGCGTGAGGGGGTCCCGGGCTTTCTTCGACCACCCCCTCCCGCTCGCGTTTGCCCACCGGGGAGGGGCGGCCGAGGCTACGGAGAACAGTTGGGCCGCTTTCGAGCACGCTGTCGCGCTCGGCTACAGCTACGTGGAGACCGATGTGCGTGCCACCTCCGACGGTGTGGCCGTGACCTTCCATGACCCTCGGCTAGAGCGTTTGACCAGCTCCTCTGGCCTTCTCCGGGCCACCGATTGGCAGCGGCTCTCTCGGCTTCGCCTACCCGACGGGAGCCCCGTCCCGAAGTTGGAGGACCTGCTCGGGACCTGGCCCGCGCTGCGCTGGAACATCGACGTGAAGCGCCCCGAGGCCGCCGGTCCCGTGGTGGCGGCGGTAAAGCGGACCAAGGCGCAGGACCGCGTCCTCCTGACGGCGTTCTCGGCATGGCGCATAGCCAGGCTGCGCGCCGCGCTCGGCCCTGTGACCGCCACCGGCGCGAGCCGGTGGGGCGTGGCGGCCATGCTGGTAGCGAGGTACGCCAAGCTCTCGCCGGTTTGGGCCAGAGCTTCGGCCGTTCAGGTACCCGTAAGCCACCGGGGCTTGCGTGTGGTCGACGAAGCCTTCGTCTGGACTTGCCACCGAGTGGGGGCCCAGGTCCACGTGTGGACGGTGGACGAACCCACAGAAATGGAACGCCTGCTCGACCTCGGGGTGGACGGCCTTATGACGGACCGCCCGAGTGCCCTCCGGGAACTGCTCGCGGGACGGGGACAGTGGCCCTGAGCCCGTCCGCCGTCACCTCACCTGAACCTGCCGTCACCTCACCTGAACCTGCCGTCACCTCACCTGAACCTGTAGGTGATCCTGCCTCGTTTCAGGTCGTACGGGCTTATCTCGACCTGGACACGGTCGCCCGGCAACACCCTTATGCGGTGCATGCGCATCTTGCCGGAGTTGTGAGCCAGCACCTCGTGACCGTTATCGGTCTTCACACGGAAAGTCGCGTTTTTGAGCGACTCCACTACGGTGCCCTCGAGCAGGATGGCCTGCTCCTTGGCATTTGGGTTGGACAGTTTCTTTCCTCCTCGAAGGTGTCGCCTACGGACCTGTAGTGCCGGGCCTCCGAGGACCACTGTACCTGCTGGTCAGCGGGCCGCGGCCGTCGGCACGCACTCCTCGCGCACCACGTCCGAGCTCGCCTTGTCGGGCCGCAGCCCGAGGAAACTCGGGTGGCGGAGACGGCCCTCAGGCGTCCAGTTGGTGAAGGCGACCTCGGCTACGAGCCGCGGCTGGACAAAACGGGCTCCCCTTTCGCCGACGGGCGCGGCGAAAGGCGATGAAGAGGTCTCGAGGTCGAGCAGTTCTCGGAACAACCGCCTGAGGGTCGCTTCGGTGAAGCCGGTGCCCACCTTGCCCGCGTAAGCCAGCTGGCCGTCCTGCCAGTAGCCGAGCAGCAGGGCGCCAAAGCCCGTGCGGGCCCCTTTGGGGGCGGTGAAGCCACCGATCACGAGTTCCTGGCGGCAAGTGCACTTGAGCTTCACCCATTCGCCTCTGCGCCCACTGTGGTAAGCCGAGCCCGCCCGTTTGGCCACCAACCCCTCCCAGCCTTCCCGGCAGGCCCCCTCGAAGAGCGCGGCGGGGTCTCCCGAGAGCGGCTTCACCACCTGCAGGTGCAAGCTCCCGGGCACCGCCTTTTGGAGGAGCGCCTTGCGTTGTTCGACCGGGAGCTCCCGGAGGTCCTCCCCGAGCAGCCAGGGCAAGTCGAACACCCAGTAGACGACGTCGCCCGCTCCCCCTTCCTGGAGGGCGGCGAAGCTGGGCCGTCCCCCGACAAGCGCAACGACCTCCCCATCCAGCACGAAGTTGCTCGCTGGGAGCCTGCGCAGTTCGGCCACGAGCTCAGGGAAGCGCTCGTTGAACGAGAGCCGGTTGCGCGACCAGAGGCCTACGTCCCGGCCGTTGCGAACGGCCACGCAGCGTAGGCCGTCCAGCTTGGGCTCGAACAGCCACGAGCCGCAGCCTCCCCTGAGAGGGCCGCCGGCGCGCGAGGCGGCGCCCTCCAGCGGCGCGGCCAGCATGGGCTCGACGAACCCGGCCAAAGCCATCTCGTCTGGGGCCACCTCGTCTGGGGCCGTCTCGTCTGGGGGCATCTCGCCTCGGGCGGGAGGGCTCGGCCCGCCAGGCACCTCAGCCGCTCCGTTCCTGACTGGCCATCATGAGCGCCCCGAGGAACTCTGATGCCCATCGGTGCACGTCGTGGGCAAAGACCCGCCGGCGCATCCGGCGCATCCGCCAGGCCGCCTCCTCGCGGCTGGCGCGGACTGCGGCCATGACCTGGCTCTTCATGGTGTCGATGTCGTGCGGGTTGACGATCCACGCCTCGCGGAGCTCGCGTGCGGCTCCCGTCAGCTCGGACAGGACCAGGCGGCCGCCGCCGTCGGGGCGGCAACAGACGTACTCCTTGGCCACGAGGTTCATGCCGTCGCGAAGGGGCGTTACGAGGGCAACGTCGGCAGCCAGGTACATCGCCGCCATCTCCTCTTGGGGGAAGCTCTGGTGCAAGTAATGCACGGCGGGCCGGCCAACCGCGCTGTAGTCCCCATTAATGGCCCCAACCACGCGTTCGAGCTCCTCGCGCAGCTTCTTGTACTGTTCCACCTCGCCCCGGCTCGGGCTCGCGATCTGTACCAGCACGGCGTCCGTAGGCCCGAGCTGACCCTCGGAAAGCAGCTCGCCGTAGGCGCGGAGGCGGTGGAGGAGCCCCTTGGTGTAGTCCAAGCGGTCCACCCCGAGCAGCACGACTTCGGGCTGGCCGAGGTCCTCACGGATCTGCTGGGCCCGCCGGCGCACATCCGGGCTCTCGGCGAGCTTGGACAGTTCCAGGGCGTCAACCGAGATCGGGAAAGCGCCCACTCGTGCCGTCCTCTGCTCGCCGCTCCGGCGCACGACGTGGACCAGGGAGCCCTGCGTGCGGAAGCCGTTGAAGCGCCGGCAGGCTCGCAGGAAGTTGATGGCGCCGTCAGGCGTCTGGAACCCGACCAGGTCAGCCCCGAGGAGGCCCTGGACTATCTCCCTGCGCCAGGGAAGCTGGGAGAACAGGTCGAGGGCAGGGAACGGGATGTGGTTGAAAAAGCCGATCTCCAGGTCGTCGCGCAGGCCCCGCAACATCGCGGGCATGAGCTGGAGGTGGTAGTCGTGCACCCATACCGTCGCCCCGGGGGCGGCGTGCGCCGCCACCGCGGCCGAAAAGCGCTGGTTGACCTCGACGTAGGCATGCCACCAACGTCTCGAGTAGACGGGCGGTGCCACCACGTCGTGGTATAGCGGCCACAGCGTTGCGTTGCAGAAGCCCTCGTAGTAGGCGCGGACTTCCTCCTCGTCCAGCAAAACGGGCAGGGCGTGGACGCGCTCGTTGTCGAGGTCGGCTCCCGGCGCCGCCAGCGGCGCCTGTTCTTCCGCCACTACCTGGAGCTGCCCTGTGTCCGCTCGGCCAGGCACACCTTCGTCCTGGGACCAGGGCGGGTAGGAGGAACCGTTTCCCCCACCTGGGAGCCGGCTCGGCTTCCCCGCCCAGCCCACCCAGGCGCCGCCGGTTTCACTGATGACGGGCCGAAGCGCGGCAACGAGCCCGCCCGGGCTCGAGGTCCATTGTGCCCCCCCGGCCGGGCTGGCCTCGATGGGCAGACGGTTGGAGACCACGATGAAGCCGAACTGCTTTTCGACAGGCTCTCCTCCGGGCTGCTCAGGAAGAGCGGCGGCTGCAGCCATGGTCTTTTTCCTACCCCCTTCACCCCAAGGAGGCACCTGCCCGGTATCTCGCGGGACCGTCAATTTTTCTCTCGGGACGCCAAAGCGAGCAGCTCCGGCAGCGTCACGAGAGAACCCCGGAGGTCGGGGCCGAGGTGCTCGAGCTGCGTCCGGCAGCTGAAGCCGTCGCATACCAGCACCGAACCCTCGCCAGCCAGCCGGTCGCGCACCTTGGGCAGCCAGATCTCCTCACCGATCTTTCGCGACAGCGGCTCGGTACGCGCGTCGAAACCGAACGAACCGGCCAGGCCGCAGCAACCCCCATCGAGGACCTCTACTTCGTAACCGAGCGCGGCAAGGACCCCTTGATCGGCTCCAGTCCCGATCACCGCCCGCTGGTGGCAGTGGGGGTGCAGAAGGGCGCGGCGAGGAGGGCCTGACGCTGTCGCTTCGAGCTCGCTCAAGCGGCCGAGGAGGCCCCGCTCCACCAGGAACTCTGCGGGGCTCTTGGCCAGGGACGCCAGCCGGGCGGCCCCCGGGTCGCCTGAAAGGAGCGCCGGGAGCTCGTCCCTGAACGCCACGAGGCAGCTCGGCTCCGGCACCACGACCGGGACGCCTTGTTCGACCCAGGGTGTGAGGACCGACACCAGCCGGCGTAACCAGCGCTTGGCCAGGCCGAGCATGCCGGAGTCGTAGAGCGTCCGGCCGCAGCACGCCCAGGCCGAGGGGACCGCCACCGCCTCCCCGAGGGCGCCGAGCGTACCCACGAGCTCGGCCCCCGCGGCCGGGGAGAAGGCGTCAGTAAAGGTGTCCGGCCAGACCACGACCGAGCTGTCCTCGGGGCGCCGGTCCCTTGCCGCGACGAGGACGGCGCTCTCCGAGTGGCGCAAGCCCCCGTCGGCCGAAAGGCGCGGCACCGGCCGGCGGGTCGTGACGCCCGCGGCCCTGAGCGCCAGGTTACGGGCCGGCGAAGCGAGCAGCGCGTTGGCCCTTCGCGCCCGTTCCGGCGCTGCCATCACATAGCGCGAGGCGAGGGGTAGCAAACCCAGGGCGTACATGACGGCGGGCCGCGTTTTTCCCTTGTAGTAGTGGTAGTTGAGCTCGGACTTGTAGGTGGCCATGTCGACGTGCGTCGGGCAATCGGACTTGCACGCCTTGCAGGAGAGGCACAGCTCCAGCGCCTCGTGGGCGGGCTCGTTGTCCCAAACCGGCTCGACGAGGTGGCCGCCCTCAGGCCCCAGCGGTGCCGCTTGGAACATTTCCGCCAGGATCTTGGCCCGCCCCCTAGTCGAGTGCACCTCGTCGCGTGTGGCCCTGTAGGAAGGGCACATGCTGGCGGTGTCGTCGCGCCGGCAGCGCCCGACCCCGACGCAGCGAACCGCAGCCTGCATGAGCGAGCCGGCGTCGCCGGCAAAGGCGTAGCCGGAGGGGCGGAGGCCCGGGCGCTCGTGCAAAGTGAAGTACCGGATGTTGCTGTCGAGGGGGTTGGCATCGACGACCTTGCCGGGGTTCATGAGCCCGTCGGGGTCCCACAGCCTCTTGAACTCACCGAAGGCCTCCACCAGCTCCGGCCCGTACATGAGGCCGAGCAGCTCCCCCCGGCTCTGGCCGTCCCCGTGCTCGCCCGACAGCGAGCCACCGAGCGACACGACGAGCTCGGCGGCGGCGGTCACGTAATGGCGGTAGCGGGCCAGCCCCTCCCGGGTGGAGAAGTCGAAATTGTTGCGGGTGTGGACGCAGCCTTGGCCGAAGTGCCCGTACCAGGCCCCCGAATAACCGTGCTCCGCCCACAGGGCCGACATTTCCCGCAAGTACTGGGCCAAGAGCGCGGGAGGCACGGCCGCGTCCTCCCAGCCTTCGTAGTTGTGCTTGCCGTCGCTGCGGATCGCGGTGGCGCCGAGTGCCGACTCGCGCACCGCCCAGAGCGCCCGTTGCTCGCCGGCGTCTTCCACTAATTTCGCGCGGACGCCCTTGCCGAGGCCCGCGATCAGCTCGGACGCCGCCGAACGGGCCTCCTCGTCGCTGTCGCCCCCCAGTTCGGCGAGCAACCAGCCGCCGCCTTCGGGGAGCAGCACCACCCCTTCTGCGTTGAGGCTGTGCGCCTGGTTTTGCTGGACGAGGGTGCGGTCGAACCCCTCGAGGCCGAGCAGGGGGTGCGAGAGGAGCTCCGGTACGGCCGCGGCGGCCTCGTAGACGTCCGGGTAACCGAGCACGACGAGGGTGCGCTTCGGCGGGCTCGCCACCAGTCGCAAGGTCATCTCTGTGGTGAAAGCGCACGTCGATTCCGTGCCCACGAGCGCCCTGGCGACATGCATGCCGTGCTCGGGGGAGAGCTGGTCCAGGTTGAACCCGCTCACCCTGCGCGGGATCTCGGGGAACTTCTCGGCCACCAGCGACCTATAGCGTTCCTCCAGCCCTCGCAAGGCCGGGAGCAGTTCGGCCCGGCGGCCCCCGGCCGCCACCGCCACGTCGAAGCCCCGGGCGTCGTACGCGCCGACTTCGAAGGCCTCGCCTCCGGCCACGACGACCCGGAGGGCCTCCACGTTGTCCACCGTCTTGCCGGCGTAGAGGCCGTGGGTACCGCAGGAGTTGTTGCCCACCATCCCCCCGAGGGTGCACCACGCATGGGTGGCCGGGTCCGGCCCGAACGTGAGCCCGTAGCGCCCCGCCTCGCGGCGGAGGTCGTCGAGCACCACACCGGGCTCGGTGCTGGCCAGGCGGCGTCCGGGGTCGACTTCGAGCACCCGCGTCATGTGGCGGCTCATGTCCACGACGACGGCTTCGTTGCAAGCCTGGCCGGCGAGGCTCGTCCCGGCGCCGCGGGCCACAAGTGCCGCCCCGGCTTCGGCGCAGACCCTGGCCACCGCCTGCACGTCTTGCTCGTCGAGGGGTAACACCACGCCGAGGGGCACCTGGCGGTAGTTGGACGAGTCGCTCGCGTACGCCGCTCTCGTGGTCGCGTCGAAGCGGACCTCGCCCCGCATGGCACGAGTGAGGGCCTGGCCGAGGGATTCTCGGCGCTCTTCGCTCAGCCTGGGTCGCCTACGGGGCACAGCCGGCGAGCCTACCGTGGCCGGCCGGCGGGGCCCGCAGGGGCCTACCTGGGCCGGTGGTCACCCCGCGGGTTCTGCAACGCGGCCGGCTTCTGCAGCGCTGTGCCCATCTTCTCTGCGCGAGCCCACCTTTTGGGACCGGCTCGCGCACGTGCGCGGTGCTCGGGTCAGAGTTGGCGGACGACCTCGGCCATCAGTTCGCCTGCCTCGGTCGGGTTGCTCGCCACCCTGACGCCCGCCTCGGCGAGCGCCTGCATCTTGGCCTGGGCCGTTCCCGTGTTGCCGGAAATGATGGCGCCGGCATGGCCCATACGCCGGCCCGGCGGTGCGGTGACACCGGCGATGTAAGTGACCACGGGCTTTGTCACGTGTTGTTTGATGAAGGCGGCGGCCTGCTCTTCCGCCGTCCCACCTATCTCGCCGATCAACATCACCGCCTTGGTGTCCTTGTCGGCTTGAAAAGCAGCCAGGCAGTCCACGAAGCTCGTGCCCGGCACCGGGTCACCGCCGATCCCGACGCAAGTCGTGACGCCTATCCCCATCTGCTTCAGCTCGTAGAGGGCCTGGTATGTGAGCGTCCCGCTGCGGCTCACTATCCCGACCGGGCCTCCCCCGAGTGCGATCTCGCCGGCAGTAATGCCGATATTGCATTCACCCGGTGTGATGACACCAGGGCAATTGGGCCCGATGAGGCGGCTCTTCGGGTAATTGTGCTGGAGCTCGCTATAAACCCGGGCCTCGTCCTGGGCGGGTATCCCTTCGGTGATGCAGACGATGACCTCCATGCCGGCGGCCGCCGCCTCGAGTATGGAGCCCGGCGCCGCCTTGGGTGGTACGGCGACGAAGCTCGCGTTGGCACCGGTCGCTTCCCTCGCTAGAGCGGCGCTGGCGAAGACCGGGATGCCCTCTACCTCCTGGCCCCCTTTTGCGGGGTTGACACCGGCTACGACCTTGGTCCCGTAATCGCGGTTGCGAAGCCCGTGGAAGCGCGCCTGGCCACCAGTCAGCCCGTGGACCACCACTTTGGTCGACTCGTCGACAAAGATGCTCACAATTTCCCTCCTGCCAGCTCGACGGCCTTGCGGGCCGCCGCCATCATGGTCGGCGCTGTCAGCACCGTCTCGGACTCGACCGACCGCAGTATCTCACGGCCCTGCTCAGCATTGGTCCCGTCCAGGCGGATGACCATCGGCACTTTGATGTCGACCCGCCCGAGGGCGGTAACTATGCCGTTGGCGACTTCCTCGCCACGGGTGATCCCGCCGAAGATGTTCACGAAAATGGCCCGCACGTTGGAGTCGGTGTTGATCACCTCGAGGGCTCGCGCCATGACCTCGGCGCTCGCCCCGCCGCCGATGTCCAAGAAGTTGGCCGGGCTCCCGCCCACCTGGTTGACGACATCGCAAGTGCTCATAGCGAGGCCGGCACCATTGGCGATTATCCCGACAAAGCCGTCGAGGCCGACGTACTGGAGACCGTAGCTCTTGGCGAGGCGCTCGCGTTGGTCCATCTCTGCTGCCCCGGCGAACTCCTCCCACTCAGGGTGCCGGAACGCCGCGTTGTCGTCGAGAGTGACTTTGGCGTCGAGGGCGTGGACCCGCCCGTCAGGGGTGAGGATGAGCGGGTTGACCTCCACCAAGTCGGCGTCGCCCTCGACGAAGCACCGGTACAGCGCGAGGAGCACTTTCGTGGCGCCAGCGCGTGCCTCGGGGTCGAGACCGGCCTCCTCGACCAGCCGGCGGGCCTGTTGCTCGTCAAAGCCCTCATAAGGGTCGATGTGGAGCCGAGCTATCGCGGCCGGTTCCTCCGCCGCCACCTGTTCGATTTCGACTCCGCCCCGTGACGACACCATGGCCAGGTGGGCCTTGGCGCCCCGGTCCAGGGTGAAGCTGGCGTAGTACTCCTTCGCGATGTCAGAAGCGTGCTCCACCCAGACGCGGTGCACCGTGTGGCCCTTGATGTCCATCCCGAGGATGGCCTCGGCGTGAGCGCGGGCCTGGCCGGCGTCAGCTGCCAGCTTGACCCCGCCTGCCTTGCCCCGCCCGCCGACTTGGACCTGGGCCTTCACCACGACCGGGTAACCGAGCCGGTCAGCTACCCGGACCACCTCGTCGGGGGTCTGCGCGACGTCCCCTGGTGACACCGGGATACCGAAGCGGGCGAAGTACTGCTTGCCCTGGTACTCGAACAGGTCCACTGGTCCTCCTTGGGAGTGCTGGCGCCGAGCAAGCCTACTTGGGTGCCCCGGAGCCGGGGAAGCCGCAGCTCGGGCCGGGACAGGCAGCCTTCGCCCGGCTGCGACGAGGCCCTCGCCGGCGGCCAGGCGTGCTCGGCCAAGCCACAGCGCGAGAGTCCCTGGACACAGCCTTATCTGGCCGACCCGGCTGCCCAGGCTTGCCCCTGGGGGGGCACCACCGCCATGCTGTAAGGATGCCCAAGGCCCTGATCACTGGCATAACCGGCCAGGACGGCTCGTACCTCGCCGAACTACTGCTCTCCAAGGGCTACGAAGTCATTGGCCTCCACCGGCGGAGCAGCACGGTCACTTTCGAGCGGATAGCCCACCTGATGGACAAGGTCACGCTGGTCACAGCCGACTTGATGGACGAGCCCTCCCTCATCCGGGCCTTGCGCGACCACCGGCCGTCGGAGGTGTACAACCTGGCGGCGCAGTCGTTCGTGCAGGCTTCGTGGGCCCAGCCCGTCCTCACCGGCGAAGTAACCGGGCTCGGGGTCACCCGCCTCTTGGACGCCATCTTGACGGTCGACCCGACCATCCGCTTCTACCAGGCCAGTTCGTCGGAGATGTTCGGCAAGGTGGTCGAGGTGCCCCAAAGCGAGACCACCCCGTTCTACCCTCGGAGCCCCTACGGTGTCGCCAAGGTCTACGGCCACTGGGTGACGGTCAACTACCGGGAGAGCTACGAGCTGCACGCCAGTTCGGGAATCTTGTTCAACCACGAGAGCCCGCGGCGGGGCCTCGAGTTCGTCACCCGAAAGGTGAGCGACGCCGTCGCGCGCATCAAGCTCGGCCTCGCTGACCACGTGGCCCTGGGCAACCTGGACTCACAGCGTGACTGGGGCTACGCGGAGGACTACGTGCGGGCCATGTGGCTGATGCTCCAGCAGGACGAGCCCGGCGACTACGTGGTGGCAACGGGGGAGACCCACTCGGTGCGAGAGTTCTGCCAGGTCGCCTTCGGCCACGTCGGCCTCGACTGGGAGCCCTACGTGCGCATCGACCAGCGCTACATGCGCCCCGCCGAGGTAGACCTCCTGATCGGCGACCCGAGCCGTGCTCACCAGGTCCTCGGCTGGAAGCCAGAAGTGAGCTTCGAACAACTCGTCTGCATGATGGTCGACGCCGACATCAAGGCCCTCGGGGCCAAGGCCTGAACTGCTGGCCGGCGACCGGCCGGCCGGCGCTTACCGGTAGGCGGCGACAGCTACCGGGCGGCCGGCGCCGAGGCTGCCCACGCTCCCCAAGGAGCCGGCGAGCGTCCCCGAGCCTCCGCTCGGCGACGGGTCGAGCCCGAACCCGAAGGTCGCACCGTTGGAAGCGAGGAGGTAGTAACCCTCGCCGGAGCCGCTGGCGGCGGCGCCCACGACGCCGGCGTGGATGTGGCGGGTAGGTAGCGAACCGGCGAAGGCCGCGTCGCCGAAGCCGTGGACCCCGCCGGCAGCCGACACGAGCCAGTAGCCCTGGCCGTCACGGCTGAGTGTAATGGCCACTATGGGCGGGACCGGGCCGGCGCCGGCCGCAGAGCCGTGGTAGCGGGCGTCACCGAACACGAACACTTGCCCCGACCTCGACACGAGCCAGTAGCCGTGGCCGTCGGGGGTCGGAGCGAGCGAGACCGCCGGCTCGTGCCCGAGGTGCCCGCTCGGGGATCCGTAGTACCGGGCGTCACCGTAGGCAAAGACACCCCCGTCTCGGGCTAGGAGCCAGTACCCCCGGCCGTCAGGTGTGGCAGCCATCGCTACGACAGGCGCGGCCAGGTGCAGGCTGTTGGCCGACCCGTACCAGGTCGCATCGCCGAAGGCGAGGACGACCCCATTGCGACCGACCAGCCAATAGCCCCTACCGTCAGGCGTTGCCGCGATGGCGCTGACCTGACCTGCGATGGTGGTCCGAAGAGCATTGCCGTAGAAGCGCGCAGCGCCGAACGCACGTACGGCGCCGGCCGAGGTCGCCACCCAGTAGCCGGCGGGGACGTTGGACGATGCCGTGGGCATAGTCGTCCCTGTGGTCGCGGAGGGGACCGTGCTCGTGTCCTTCCACCGGGCCGTCGTGGTCGCAGCCGGGGCAGTCGAGGTCGCAGCCGGAGCAGTCGAGGTCGCAGCCGGAGCAGTCGAGGTCGTTGCAGCAGCCGTGACTGGTGGCGAGGTGGTCGTGGGCGAGGTGGTCGTGGGCGAGGTGGTCGTGGGCGAGGTGGTCGTGGGCGAGGTGGTCGTGGGCGAGGTGGTCGTGGGCGAGGTGGTCGTGGTCGTGGTCTGGGAGCCAGGCGGCGGTGAGGCGGCGGGAGCGCTCACAATCCGGAACCAATTGCTCGGTAACGACAGGTCAACGGCGAAGCCGGCCCCGCTGAGGTTGATCGAACGCTTCGTGCCGGTGATCGTGACCTCGAGCACCCGCCCGCCGAACTGGCCGAGGCCGTTGCGCCGGTCGACCTGGACCGAGAAAATCTGCCCCAGGGAGGGAAAGCGCCGGGCCAGCATGGGTAGAGGCACCTCGGTGTTCCAGGAGTGCACCGGGTTGGCCGGGACCAAGTCGCCGCGGTCGGCGACGGCCGGGAACAGCCCGCCGGCCGTGTACCCCCCGGTAGAGGCCGAGTACTCCGCCAGCGCCACGCTGCCAGCCGGCCCGCAACTGCTGCCGGCGTCGCAGTAGAGGACCTGGCCGGCAGTAGCGTCCACGGCCGCATCGGTCGGGCTCGCGTACCTCCCGGGTAAGCCACGATAGACCTGGCACGCGGCTGTGTCGCAGATCTGGCCTGACGACGCGACCATCGCCACCGCGTAACTACGAGCGGCCACAGCCTGGGCCTCGAGTGCCGCCTCTCCCCCTTCGTAGGCCCAGCTTGCCGGCGACTCGGCAGGCAGCACACCCCGCAGGTAGGCCTCCAAGCCGACGACATTGTCCGTCTGGCCGTCTGCCGACACCACTAGCACTCCGGGGTAGGTGCGCGGCCCCGTGCCAGCAAGACAGGCCTGCACCTCTGAACCGGCAACGCCCTCGGCAGGCGGGGGCCGGCCCGTCGCCGGCGCTCGGCCCACCGCCGGCGCCTGGCCCGTCGCCGGCGCTCGGCTGGCCAGTGTCACGGGGCCGGCGGTCCTGGCTACCTCCCGCCACGGGCCGGCACACCCCGAGGAGGCGTGAACGATCTCGGTCCCGTCGCGCCTAGTCACCTCGAACGCGCGTGCCGTCGCCGGCACTCCCCCGGGCCAACTGGCTACGAGCCCACCGCCGGCCAGGCCGGCCGCCACCGTGCTACGCCCATTCAGCTCGGCAAGGTGGACCTTGATGTCGGGCTCGGGCGAGGGCAACCTCCCGAGGGTCGTGCCACCGTAGTAGTGAGCAAGGATCTGCTTGTAGCTCCAGCCGTACTCCGACGCGTACCCGAATGCGCCCCACTGGCCCATCCCCACGCCATGGCCGTCACCGAACCCGGAGATCGCGACCTCCCCGGTCCGCCAAGCCGCCGCCCTGCTGGTAGCCCGGTGCCCGGTTACTCCCCGCTGGCGGATCGGCGCCGTTTTATCATGACGGGCGGCTCGGGCGACGAGCACCTCGCCTTCAGTAGGCGGAGCGCTAATAGCGACCTGGGCGCCCGCAAGAGAAAGGAGCACAACCGCCGCGCCAAGTGCCCGGCGGGTACCAGGCTTTCGTAAGTGAAATGATCCCTGCCTGACTTTTCTCAACAACTGCTCTCCAGGAGGTCGGTCCCGTGCACGCTTGCCTCCCAGATGTTCTCGGCACGGCCCGCGCCGTAATTGACCAGAACCGGCGCCGCCAATGGCCAGTGGCCCACATGTAGTGGCGATGTCTACTCAGTTACCACATATTGTGGCGGGAAGACAAGCATTAACCCGCTTTCTGGGTGCGAATTCGCCTACTGGGCGCGCTATCCGTTGCAATAAGGCCGAGGAGCGCGCCGAGAAGAGGGATTGCACCCGGGAACGAGGCGCGGGCGGGGGCGGCGGCCGCGGCTCGCCGGCGGCCCTGCTCAGGAAGCTTGCTCAGGAAGCTATAGCCACGATCGGGCTCGAAGGCGTGCCGGCGTTTGTACGGAGGCCCGGGGTGGCCGAGCCGAACGCCCACACCCCGCCCTTGGCCCCGGCCAGCCAGTAGCCGAGGCCGCCCGGTGCCAGGGCCATGCCGACCACGGCTTGCCCGGGCTTCAACTTCGCTGCTCCACCGAAGTAACGGGCGTCGCCGAAGGCAAAGACGCCGCCGTCCTTGCCGACCAGCCAGTAACCGCGGCCGTCAACCGTGCCGACCACGGCAACGACCGGCTGCGCAAGGTGCAGGGCGCTGGCGGAACCGAAATTACGCGCATCGCCAAAGGCCAAGACTTGGCCCTTGGTGGTCACCAGCCAGTAACCGCGCCCGTCGGGGGTGGCCGCCATCCCTGCGACCGGGGCGCGGGGCCGGGCGTTCGCCCCGTAGGCCCGGGCGTCACCGAAGGCGAAGACTTGGCCCTTGGTGGTCACCAGCCAGTAACCGCGCCCGTCGGGGGTGGCCGCCATCCCTGCGACCGGAGCCGGGAGCCGGGTGCCGGCTTTGCCGCCGAAATAGCGTGCCCCGCGGCCGAGGGCGAAGACGCCCCCGTCAGCCGAGGCCAGCCAGTACCCGAGCCCGTCGGGCGCCTCCACCGCCGCCACCACCGGTGCAGCGAGATGGCGGACCTTGGGCGAGCCTTCCGGCGCAACCACGCCGGCGCTGTAGACGGCCCCGTTGGTTCCTACCAACTGGTACCCGTCGAGCGCTCGAGGCACGTCGCCGGCCTTGGCAGCCTGCACGGCGGCACCGACGTCGAGGAAGCCGCCGGCGATGGCCGAACCGCCTGGCGCCAGGGGTGTCGCCGTGCCGAGCAGCAAGGTGGCCACCTGTGGGCCGGTGAGGGAGGGGTCGGCCGCCATGACCAGGGCAGCGGCCGCGGCAACATGAGGGGCCGCGAAGGACGTGCCGCTTTCCACCGCATAGTTGCCGTCGTACCACGTCGATAGCACGTTTATGCCCGGAGCGGCGATGTTGGCGTCGCTGCCGTAGTCGGAGAAGTCGAGGTACGGGCCGCCGTTCACGGGGTCGACAACCCCCTGGTCGGTGCTGGCCGCAACCGACAGGACGCCTGGGTAATCGGCGGGGTAAACGGGGCTGGCGGAGTCGTAGTTGCCTGCCGCTGCCACTACGACAACCCCATGGGCGATGGCGTACTCGACCGCAGCTTCCTGGTCCGGGTTGGGGCCGCACGCCGTCGGGTTGACGTTGCAGGGGGCGTTGGTGGAGGACAGGTTGATCACCCTTGCCCCCATGTTGACGGCGTCATAGATGCCCGTTGCCTCGTCCATGGTGTTGCCGTTGCCGGAGTCGTCGAGGACTTTGATGTCGATGACCTTCGTGTTCCAGCCGAGGCCGGCGATCCCGATGCCGTCGTTGGTAGCCGCGGCAATGAGGCCGCTCACAAAGGTGCCGTGCCCGTTGGCGTCGTAGGGGTTCTTGCAGAGCGGCCGGTCGCGGGCACATACGTCCGGGCCGACGATGACCTTGTGGCGGAGCTGCACCTGGGTCGGGTCGACACCGGTGTCCAAGACGGCCACCTTGATGTGGCTACTGCCCTTGGTCACCGCCCAGGCCTCCGGTGCGCCGATCGCCCAGAAGTCCGTTTGGCCGTTGGGGTGGACGATCGTCATGCCTGCGCCGAGGGGAGGATCCTCGACCACAACGGGCTTGGACGGCCCGCAACTGGCGTCGTAGCAGGGGTTGTTGGGGACCACGCCGGCACCCGCCGGGCCGTTATGGCCCTCGACCGCCGCGCCCGCCCGGTGGCCCAGCCCGCCGGCGCCGCCCCCACCAGGACCCGTTGGGACCACTGCCAACTGCACGGGGGCGACCGGCGAAACGTAGCTCACCCCGTGCCTGGACGGCAGCTCGCTGGCAACCGCCGCAGCCTCGAGCAGCGGGAGCCGTGTCACCCAGCGCCGACCGGGCAAGAGCTGCGGAGGAGCACCGGGGAGGCCGGCGAGGACGGACGCGGGGTGGGCCTCGGCGGACGCATCGAGCTGGACCACGAGCTGCTCGGTAGCCACACGGAAGGAGGTCGCTGCTGCTGGTGCCGGTGCCGCGAACAGCATGGACAACCCGACGGCACCTGACACGCCCGCCCCCGCCAGCGACGCGCGAACAGCCCTCCGTCTCACGGCAGCAAGTAACCACCTCTCCCACATCCGGCACCGCACTCCCCGCCCCCCAGCCTGTGAGCGCCGAGGCGAGACCGTGTGCTGCCAGCCAGTCTGCTCGCTGAAACCTGGCACGGCAAAGCGCTGCCAAAAAGCCCCGGCAGCGGACAGGGGCATGTGAGCCCTACTGGTGCTGGCGCCGCACTAGCCGTGCCGTAGGCGCCCGAGCAGGCGCGCCCGCGCGAGCTGGGCGCGCGAACGGGCCCGCTCGGAAAGTGTCGCAGCCGGCACTTGGACGACGGCGATCCCACGTGCCGCCGCCGGGCCGTAGAGGCCGGTCGTCGAGGGCTCGATGCCCGGAGCGAGCGGGGGGTACTGCTCGGTCTCCTCGACCGAGATGGCCCCCAGAGGCACTTTGTAGCGCTCGTGGAGGCGCCGAGCAGCATCTTCGCTGTCCACGACGCACTCGCTCGCCGCCGTTGTCAAGGCCCACAAACAAGGCGCCATCACCTCGGGGTCCTCCCCGACCACGAGGGTCGCCCGCCGGAACTTGCGCATCGCCATCGCGAGGCCGGTTGCGGTGGCCAGCTGCTGGGGGCCGCGTAGGTCGGTGAAGGGGGCACCTTTTTGGACGACGAGGACCACCGCGGACGGTCCACCGTAGTGGCGGCGCACCTGGAGCAGCCGCCGGCCGGCGAGCGGGCCGGCGACGGGCACAGCCAAGTCGGCAGCGCCGGTGCGGTACGAAACGACCCTCACGCTGTAGCCCTCGTCCCACGCGCGCCTGACGGCAGCCAGGGTGGCGGCAGTAGCGGGGCCGGGCAGGGGCGGGTAGCTCCCCACGACCACCACGTCGCACACCGGCACCAGGCGAACTTAGCAGTCACGCCCACCCCGCCGGCTCGGGTATCCTCGCCCGCTGTGGACGGCCGGGGCCAAGGTGTGATCTTCGACCTGGTGGCTGCGCAGAGCCCGAGTTACCGCGGTCGAGGCATCGCCCGCTACAGCTCTGATTTCGTGCGGGCCATGGTCGCCCACCACCCCGACCTCGTAGCCGCTGTCGTGCTGCACCCCGAGCTCGAGCCACCCGAAGGCCTGGAGGACTTGGCCGAATGGCTGACCTCGGCACCGCCTTGGGGTACCGCCTCGGTCCTTCACATCTCATCGGCCTTCGAGCCAGAGGTGCCGGTCCGCACGTTTTGGCCGCGGGAAGCCGCGGCCCACGGGTTGCTCACTGCGGTCACTCTGTACGACTTGATCCCCGAGCTGTTCCCGGGCTGGTACCTGGAGGACCCCGGTTTGCGCCGGCGCTGGCGGTGCTGCCGGGAAGTCGTGCGGGTAGCCGACCACGTCTTCACGCTGTCGGAGTCGGCGCGCCGGGATGCCATCGGGGTGCTCGGCCTCCCGAGCGAACGGGTCACTGTCATAGGCAATGCGCCTGCCCCGTCGTTCCGCCCGGCCGAATCGCACCAGGCGGCGTTCGAGATAGCCAAGGCCGGGGTGGAGGATCTGGAGGAGGGCTTCATCGTCTACCTCGGGGCGTTCAACCCGAGGAAAAATGTTGACGGGCTGGTCAAGGCCTACGCATCCCTGCCTCGCGACCTGATCGAGGCGCACCAGCTCGTGGTGGTTGGCGAGGCACCTCCGCTTACGCGCAACCACTACCTGGTCATGGCCAAGGAACTCGGCATCGACGGCCGCCTGCTCATACCAGGCTTCGTACCCGACACAACCCTGGTGAGCCTCTACCAGTCGGCTGCACTCTCGGTCTACCCGTCTCTCTACGAAGGCTTCGGCCTACCGCTGGTCGAGTCGATGGCCTGCGGTGCACCGACCATCGGCGGCGACAACTCCTCCCTCGTCGAGATCCTCCCCCGTGAGGCGCGCTTCGAGGCCGAGGACCCCGGCGCCATCGCGGAAGCGATCACGAAGGCCTTCACCGACGACGCTTTTCGCGCCCGCCTCCTCGCCCTGACCAAGCGTGAGCCTCCCACCTGGGCCGAGGTCGCCGACCGAGCGGCGGGGGTGTTCGAAGAGATGGTCCACGGGGCGTCCAGGCGCCCACGCCGCTGGCGGGCCCGGCCCCAGCTGGCCCTGGTCGGGCTGCCCGATGACCTGGCGTCCGCCTTGGCCACACTGGCAAGCTGCGATAGCTTCGCACTGCCCGCCGGCGACGACAGTGAAGCGGGGACCAGCGCCGAGCCAATGGGCGCGCCGGACGGCGCCCTAGGTAGGACTGGCGGCGACACCGGCCCAGCCCTGGCAGGGCTCTTGCCCTGGCGCACCTTCGACAAGCTCGACCCCTGGCGGGGAGGCTACGACGCCGTCGTGCTACGGCCCGCCGGCCTCGAGGGGGAGGGCCTGAAAGCATTGGAACGGCTTGCGGCAACTCGTCACACCCGTATCGTCGCCCTGACCAGCGACACCCGCCAAAAGAACGAACAACGCGCGCTTTCCAAGTTGAGGCGGGCTGGAGCCGAAGTGCTGGAAGCCGGCGGCCCTCCTGCCGAGACGGCCCGGATGGTGGCCGAAGCCATAGCCAAAAGCCCGAGCCTGGCCGCGAGGCGGGCCCGCCCCGAGTGACCCAGGCGGCGGCCAGGGGGGACGGCCGAATTTGAGCACGAGCGTCGTCGTCGTCAGCTACCGGCCGGCCGGCTGGCTGGAGCCCTGCCTGCGCTCCGTATCGGGCCAAGCCGACCAAGTGATCCTCGTGGACAACGGTTCGGAGGGCTCCAGGGCGTCCGAGATCGGGCGAGCGGCAGGTGCGGTGGTACTGCGCTCCCCCGTCAACCTCGGCTTCGCACCCGCGGTCAACGCCGGCACCCTGCTGGCCAAGGGCGACCTGCTCGCCCTCTTGAACGACGACGCGGTCGCCTCCCCGGGCTGGCTCGCCTCCACAGAGCAAGCCCTCGCAGACCCATCGGTGGCGGCTGTGGGCCCCAAGATCGTGTTCTCCACCCTCTACCGGGAGGTCACCCTTCCCGACGCCGAATGGAGGGCGCCGGGTGACACGAGGCCTCTCGGCCGGCAAGTGAGGACGGTCCTGGTAGGCGGCCACAACGTCCTCGCCGCGGCCACGGGGCCAGGCCTCCACCGCCTGGAAACCGACGGGAGCGGTGACAAGTGGCGTTGGACCGCGGGGCCGCGCCCCTGGTACGTCCCCCTGCCCGAAGGGGACGAAGGCGCCGATGTCCTGGTGAACGGTGAAGCCCCTCCCCTCGGGCCGGTGGTGAGGCTCGTGAACAGCACCGGAGCGTGGCTCGACCGGCGAGGCTACGCAGGCGACATAGGCTCGGGCGCCCCCGACGACGGACGCTTCGACAAGCCCGCAGATCGCTTTGCCCTCTCGGGGGCGGCTTGGGTTACCCGCCTGGGCACCTGGCGCCGCCTGGGCCCTTTCGCTGCACGCTATTTCGCTTATTACGAAGATATCGATTGGTGTTGGCGGGCCAGGCTCGCCGGCATGCGGCTCGTCTACGACCCGGCGGCATCCATCGAGCACCGCGGCTCGGCCAGTTCTGGCGGCGAGCATGTCGCAGGGGTCCGGGTCATGGCCGAGCGCAACCGCACCCTCACCATGGTCCGTAACGGCCCGTCGGGCCTGGTGGTAACGGCCCTGCGCGACCGGTGGCGCAACGGGCCAGACGAGGGAGTCCGGGCCGGCATCTGGCAGCTGCTCCCTTGGGCCGTCGCGACACGGGTGGCCATGTCGCCGCGCTGGGCCATGCGGCCCGACGACGTCTGGCGTGCCTGGGCGGGGCGTGACGCGAGTTGGCCAGAGGAGCCCGCAGGGCCGAAGGCCTTCGTCTGACCCGAACGCACTGGTGCGCCGGGCGCTCTCCCGAGCCGGGCGATCAGGGTCTTCTGATGGGCGCCGAGCCAGGCGGGGTAGCCCGCCGACCAGACGGCGCGCCCGTGCGTCAGCGGCCGGGCTTGAGCGTCAGGAGGTCCGCCTCGATCAAGTCGAGCACGTGGGGCCACTGGTAGTTGTCGAGCACGTAAGCACGGCCCTTGGCCCCCATCTCCCTGGCGAGGTCGGGGTCGGAGAGGAGCCTTCCGAGCAGGCTTGACAACTCGCGCGACGTGCCGAACGAAAAGCCGCCACCGCAGTTGGCGACGTGCCATTCGACCACCGCGCTGCCCCTGCGGACCAGAGCCGGCGTGCCCGCGAGCCAGGACTCCATGAGCGTGCGCGAGTAACTCTCGTGAAGGCTCGGCTGGACATAGGCGAGCGCCGCCGCGAGGGCGTTGTTGCGCTGCTCGTCGCTCAGCAAGCCCACGTCGATCACGCGGCCACGTAGGCGCGGGATGACCTCGGGGTCTCCCGCTCCCGCGCACACGAGCTTGACCGGCGACCGGGCCCGGGAGAAGACCTCGACGAGCCACGGCCAGCCCTTGTCGACCTCCCGGCGCCCCAGGTAGAGCACGAACGGCCCGTCGATGCCGTACTCCGAGCGGAACTCGTCCGGTTCGTAGGACTCCGGCACGTCCATCCCGGACCCGATCACACTGTGCTGGGGTGTCACCGGGCCCAGCCGGTGCGCCAGCTCATGCTCCGGCCCGGACAGGAACCACACCGAGGCCGGCAGGGAGAGCACGTGGCGCATGACCTCCATGCGGGCGTACACCTCGTCGTGCAAGCAGGGCATCACGACGGACCGGTCGGCCACCGCCGGCATGCAGACAGTGGCGTTCCAAAAGAGGTAGGGCGCGAAGACGAAGGCATCGAAGTCGTACTTCGCCTTCCAGATCTCCTCGAACAGGCCCGGGTTGCGGAACAGCGCGTTCAGCCACGTGACCTGGTCGTCGAGCGAGGGCCGCTCCCCGTAGTAGATGCGCCCGTGCACGGCGTGCTCCTTGCTCGCCGAAGTGGCAAGCACGTTGGCGAAGCGGCGGACTACCAGGCCCTCCTCCAGCCTCGTTGCTTCGGGCAGTTCGTTGGCCCACGTATAGGGGTTGACCGCGCAAGTCGTGAGCACCTCGACGTCCCACCCGCGCTCCAACAGGCCGAGGGCGATGCCTCGCACCACCGCCTCCGCCCCACCCACGATGTCCGCCCCGAAACGAGGGCTAACAAAAGCGACCCGGCGTCTCAATCCTCTCTCCAGAACTGTCACTTGCGCCCTCGGCGGCCACGGGGCGAAAAGACGAGCACCCCGGGCCGGTAGCATAGCCGCGGTGCCCGCGAGCCGCTCTTCTGGCAGCTCTGAGGGCTGTGAGGCTCGTTATTGGGACGAGCCGGCGAGCTTCGAGGACGTCCTTGCCTGTTACCGGCTCCTCCTCGGGCGCGAGGCGGACCCCGGGGGCATTGCCCACCACCGCGAGCGCCTCGGCCGGGGGGGCATCTCTGTCGGCCAACTGGTGGAGGAGTTCGTAGGGAGCGTGGAGTTCGTACGGGCGCACGGGCTCGGCCGCACGGCGTCGGCGCCGCCCACCGAGGCCGTCTCGACCGAGGAGGGTTTCCTCGTCCACGTCGACCCGACCGACTACGCCGTCGGCCACACGATCTCGGTCACGGGCGCCTACGAGCCAGGGGTCTCCGCGACCGTTCGCTCCCTCCTTCGGCCCGGCGCGACGTTTGTGGACGCAGGGGCCAACATCGGCTGGTTCAGCCTGCTTGCGGCCGGGCTCGTCGGGCCCACGGGGCGGGTCGTCGCCGTCGAGCCCAACCCGCTCAACTGCGACCTGGCCCGCAGAAGCGTCGAGGACAACGGCTTTGGCAACATCGAGGTGTTCACCGTGGCGCTCTCGGACCAGACCGGAACCGTGGCCTTGGAGACCGACGGCAGCAACGGCCGGATAGTGCCGGTAGACAGCCCTCCGCCCCAACCGGTGAGGGTGAACTTCGTCGTCGCCGCCCGCACGCTCGACTCGCTCTTGAAAGACGCCGGCGTCACCCACGTGGACGTGGTCAAGCTCGACGTCGAGGGCGCGGAACCTCTCGTGCTGGCGGGCGCGGCAGAGATGTTGGCCAGGGACAGGCCGGCGCTCGTCTCGGAGTTCTACCCGCTCGCCCTGGACAGTTCGCCTTGGGGAGGCGCCGGCGCCTACCTCGCCCAGCTCCGCCAGCTGGGCTACCGGCTCTCTGCCATCGGCTTCGGTGCCGGCCCCGGAGACGACCAGGACGACGCCACGCTCCTCTCGCTGGCCCGAGACGGGAAAGGCCAGATCGACCTGCTCGCCACGCCCATCCAATAGGCAGGCGGCGCTCCGCCGAGCTGACCTGAGGGCCCTCTCGCTCGTGGGGCGAGGGGCCCGACGGACAGGTGCCGGTGGTACCGCCGCTAGCCCTGTCCGTCGTGCTCCAGATTTCGTCGGCAGGCTCAGGTGCCGGCGATCGCCACCACGGGCAGGTTGCCCGAGAGGCCACTCGGCATGGCCGCGGCGTGAGCATCGCCGAAGCCGTACACGTTGCCGTCACTGCCGGCCATGAAATAGCCGCCGTCACTGGGGGTGAGGGCTATGCCCACGATGTCGTGCACGTGGACGTGGATGCCGGGCAGCGAGCCATAGAAGCGCACGCCCTTGCCGAAGTTGAACACGCCGCCATCCGAGCCAACCAGCACGTAGCCGGTGCCGAGAGAAGCGGGGAGGATCGCTCGCACGTCGTGCACGTGGATGTGGATGCCGGGCAGCGAGCCATAGAACCGAGCCTTCCCGAAGGTGAACACGCCGCCGTCGTCCCCGACGAGCAGGTACCCGCCTCCGCCGGCATTGGCGACCATGCCCACGATGTCATGGACGTGGATGTGAAGGCCTGGGATCGAACCGTAGAAACGGGCGTTGCCGAAGGTGAACATCCCGCCGTCTTTGCCTATCAGCCAATAGCCGTGGCCGTTGAAGGTCGGCGCGATGGCGACGATGTCCTTTGCGTGCACGTTGATGCGCGGCAGGTCGCCGTAAAACTTGGCGTTACCGAACGCGGAGACCGTGCCATTGGAGGTCACGACCCAGTAACCCTTCCCAGAAGGCGTGCTGGCTATGTCCGCCACAGCACCGCTCGAAGCCGACAGCGACATGCCCCCGAAGTTGGGCGCGCCCTCGAGGCCGAAGACCGCACCGGTCCTCGCCAGGAGCCAGTAACCGGTCGGCGGCAGGCTCACGACCTCGGACAGGGTGGCCGAGGCAGAACGCTTGAAGCCCGAAGTGCCCGTGTAGATGGCCTGGACGGCATGACGGCCGCCTTGCCAGTAGGTGACGCTGCAGGTCGCCCGGCCGTTGCTGAGAGCCTGGGAAGTGCACGTCGCTATCGCTGCCCCGCCCTGCTCGAACACGACCGACCCTCCGCTTGGCGCCGGCGAGACCGTCGCCGTGTAGGTGACAGCCTGGCCCACACTGACGGGGTTGACCGAGGCCGACAGCGCGGTCGACGTGGCCTTGGCTGCCACCGGTTTGGGCGGCGGCGGTGTCGTGGAGGGGGCAGCGGCGGCCTCGAGGTTTCCTGCCACGGTGAGCTGGTAAGTGCCAGGGCCGGGGTTGACGACGCCGTCGACCACGATGTCGATGAAGTCCCCGGAGGCGACCGTGGCGCCGAGCCCCAGCGTCACCGTGTCGCTGCCCCCGCCCAAGACGGACGCGGGGTGGGCGCTCCCGGGCCCGGTGGACAAGTCGCCGACCGTGTAGTCGACCGCGGCGCCGGGCAGGACCGTGCCCTGGGGCGCGTCGAGCGTGATCGTGGCGGAGCCCGCCACCAGGTCGGCCGTGGCCCGGAGGTCCCCGATCGTGTACGTGGCCGAAGCTTCCGGGGTGGTGGGGTTGACCTCTATAGTCGCCAAAGCGGGCGCGGCCGCGGCCGTCACGGTATACGAGGGCACCGGCGCGGGCACCACGTCCGCGCTGGTCACGACCGTGAAGTTGCCTGCAGATCCGCCGTAGGTACCCGCCGGTGGGTTGGCCACGCCTTGGATCTCGACGAACACGGAGTCACCCGCTGTGATCGAGTTCGGGACGGAGAAGGAAAGCTCGTTGTTGGTGGTCGAGCCGCCCGCGGCCGAGACGTGGACCGAGGCCGCCGGGACGGTGGCCGAGCTCGCCACGTGGGTCGAGTCGACGACAGTGACCGTCGCCCCTGCGAACGACGTACCCACCGGCGCCACCACGGTGACCGTGCCGCCAGCCGCCAGGGCCGTCGCCGGCTTGAACCCGACCGTGTACACAACGCCCGTCGCCCCGGCCCCGCTTTCGGAGAGCGCGATGGTCGCGTTGGCCACGGACGTACCGATCTGCAGGGAGGCGCTGGCCGGCGTGGTGCCGGCGGGCGCCGCAGCCGTGACGACGTCGGTCTGAGTGCTCGTCGGGTTGCGCACCCCGTCGACCGTTACGGAGAGCTCGTCACCCGCCGCGATGGCCGTGGCAACCTGCAAAGTCACCTGCTGGCCCGAGCTCGCGCCTCCTACCGGTGCCACTGTTACCGCCTGGGGGGCGCTGGAAGCCCCCGTCGTGAGGTCGGTGACCTTGTAGTCGGAGGTGACGGTGGGGAACCCGACGTTGTCGCTCGTGCCGGCGCCGGCCGACGAGCTGACGACTATGTTCCCCCCCGCGTTGACGGCAGCGGCAGCTTTCCACACGCCGATCGTGTACGTGGACGTGCCGCCCACCAGGGCCGGGGAGGCCGTCGGTGCGAACGTCGGGGCGGTCGCCGTGGCGACGATCTGGAAGTCAGCCGTGCTCGCAGGCACGGAGTTGGCCGACGTCGACACCTCCAGGCTGTAGGAGCCGGCGGCCGGCGGGTTGGTGGCCCCGATCACGTACACCGACATCGAGCTGCCGGCAGGGACCGACACCCCGAGCGTGAGCGTGACGGTGTGGCCCCCACTAGCGAGCGCCGCATTGGAGACGGTCACCCCCGAAGAGGGGTGGCTGTTGTCGACCACGAAGTAGTCGCTCACGGTGGCTGGGAACGTGACCGCGTTGCCCGCGGACGCCAAGGTGACCGTCGCGGAACCCCCCGCCAGCGCCGAGGGCGTGGTGAAGCCAACCGTGTAGTTGGCCGTGGTCCCGGCGGTGTCGGGCTGGGCAACGGCCGTGGCGCCTGTCACAGAACCGTTGCCGATCGTGTACTGCTCGCTTGTCACGACCGTCGTGGCCTGCGCTGGTGGTGCCCCGGCCAGCACGGGGGCCACGGCCAGAAAACTGAGCGCTGCCACGCTGCCGGCAACGCTTATCGACTTGTGCTTCATAAGTTGCGTCCCTCCTAGGGTCATCGGCTCACCAACCCGTTTACCCGCGAGACGGAGGCTAGGTTGTGCCACGGGCGCAGTGATCACAAAACCATCACAGGCCGATCAAAGTCTCTTCTCTATCGTTACAATACGGGCAATTTGGCCGGGAAAAAACCCAAGGGGGCCAGCGGCCACCGCGCGTCCGCACCCTTGGCCAGCGAGTACGGGTCAGGTGAAGAACTTACCCAGCCGCTCCATACCCTCGGCCAGGTCGTCGTCGGACAGCGCGTAGGAGAACCTCCCGCAGCCGGCGGCGCCAAAAGCCTCCCCGGGCACGAAGGCCACCTTCACGTCCTCGAGCACCGCCTCCGCCAGCTCGAGCGAGCTCCGGGGACGCTTCCCGGCCGGCCCGAGCGCCTCGCCGAGCACGCCCGCGAAGCTCGGAAAGGCATAGAAAGCACCCTCCGGCTCGGGGCAGACGACACCGGGAAGCCTGGACAAGGCTGCGACTATGGCGCGCCGACGCCGGTCGTAGACGGCCCGCATCTCCTCCACGCAGTCGAGTGGCCCCAGAAGCGCCGCCAGTGCGGCTCGCTGGGCCACGTTGCAGACATTGGAGGTCGAGTGGCTCTGTATGTTGGTCGCGGCTTTGACGACGTCTGCCGGCCCAATGAGCCAGCCGACACGCCAGCCGGTCATGGCGTAGGTCTTGGCCACGCCGTTCACGACCACGCAGCGGTCGGCCAGCCCGGGGAGCAGCACCGGCAGCGAGGGTGCCTTCGCACCTCCATACACGAGGTGCTCGTAGATCTCGTCGGTCAACACCCACAGGCCCCTCTCGTCGGCCCAGGTCGCCAGCGCCCTCGCCTCCCACTCGCTGTAGACGGCCCCGGTCGGGTTGGACGGCGAGACGAAGAGCAGGACCTTGGTGCGGGCCGTGAGGGCCGCCTCGAGCTCCGGCACCGAGACCTTGTAACCGCTCTCGGGGGTGGTCGGCACCTCCACTGGCACGCCGCCGGCCAGGCGCACCGCCTCGGGGTAGGTGGTCCAGTAAGGGGCCGGCACCAACACCTCGTCACCGGGGTCGACAAGGACGGCGAAGGCTTCCTCGACAGCCTGCTTGCCGCCATTTGTCACGAGCACCTGGGACGGTGCCACTTCGAAGCCGCTGTCACGGGCCGTCTTGGCGGCGATCGCCTCCCGCAGTTCCGCCAGCCCCGCCGTAGGCGTGTAGTGGTGGTTGCGAGGGTCGCGGCACGCCGAAGCCGCCGCCTCGACTATGTGCTCAGGGGTCGGGAAGTCCGGCTCGCCGGCGCCGAAACCGACGACGTCCTCGCCCGCTGCGCGGAGCGCCTTGGCCTTCGCGTCGACGGCCAGGGTGGCTGATTCCGCCACGGCGGCGGCGCGGGCTGACACACGGGCCTTGTCGGGAACTGCCATGGTCCCATGCTCGCACATGCGCCCCCTGCCGCGCACCCCGGTTATCGCCGCGTGCCAAGCAGCCCGCCGACTGGCCGTGGGGACCGGAGCGCCTTTAGCCGTAAAAGGTATGGCGTAAGAGGTATGGCGTAAGAGGTGTGGCGTAAAAGGTGTTATGTGCGCTTAGTCGTCTTGGTGGCCCGAGGGCTGCGAGTGGCGGCAGCTCGCTTGCGCCCACCGGCCGCCGGCCTGCGACGCGTGCCGGCTACCCCCGCCTCGGCGTCGGCCGCGGCCCGGGCGCGACGTTGGGCTAGCAGTTCGGCCGCTCGCTCCAGCGTCAGGCCCTCGACGCTGTCGCCGCGCTGGAGGGAAGCGTTGAGGGTGCCATCGGTCACGTACGGGCCGAACCTGCCTTCTTTGACCACCACCGGCGCGCCGCTCACGGGGTCGTCGCCGAGCTCGGCCAGGGGGGCGGCCGCCTGGCGCGTGCGGCGCGTCCGTGGGCGGGAGAACAGTTCGATAGCGTCGTCCAACCCGACGGTGAAAAGCTGCTCTTCGCTCTCGAGCGAGCGGTACTCGTTGCCCCGGCGCACATAGGGCCCGTAGCGCCCGTTGTCAGCCACTATTTCCTCGCCACTCGAGGGGTCCCGGCCCAAGGTGCGCGGGAGGGAGAGGAGACGGAGCGCTTCTTCCAAGGTGACCTCGGCGGGCGACATCCCCGATAGCAACGACGACCTCTTGGGTTTTTGAGCCGTCTTCGGTTTTGCGGCCTTCCCAGGGCTCGGCGTTTTCGCCCCTCCCGCCTCGGCGCCGGCACCTTGGGTTTCCGTACCGAGCTGCACGTACGGCCCGTACCGGCCGTCGCGCACGTAAACGGGGAGGCCGGTGACAGGGTCGGTGCCGAGTTCACGCTCGGCCCGCTCGAGGGGAGGCGCGTCGAGCATCTCGCGGGCTCGCTCCAACGTGAGCTCGTCGGGCGCCAGATCCTCGGGCAGCGACGCCCGTTTCTCGCTCTCCGTGCCCTGCAGGTACGGCCCGAAACGCCCGACGCGCACCACAATGCCCGAGCCCGGACCGCCAACCGGGATGGAGTTGACCGCCCGGGCGTCGATCTCGCCCAGGCGCTCGGCCACCATCTGTTTGAGGCCGCTGCCGTCACCGCTCCCTGACGGAGGGCCGGCAACCAGGCCCCCCGCGCCCTTGGCGGACCTACCGGCGGAACGGCCCTGGTCACCCGATCCGTTGGCCGAAGGTGTGCCGAAGTAGAACTTTGTCAGCCACGGCAATGACTCCTGGTCCCCGCGGGCAATGCCGTCGAGGTCTTCTTCCATCTCCGCGGTAAAGCCGTAGTCGACGAGTTTGGCGAAATGCTGCTCGAGGAGGCCCACTACGGCGAAGGCCGTCCACGATGGCACGAGAGCCGAGCCTCTTTTCCAGGCATAGCCCCTCTGCTGGATCGTGTCGATGATCGTGGCGTACGTGGAAGGCCTCCCGACCCCCATCTCCTCGAGCGCCTTGACCAGCGAGGCTTCGGTGTAGCGGGCCGGCGGCTGGGTGGTGTGGCCTTCCGCCTGGAGCTCCTCGGCCACGAGCGGGTCACCCCTGGCGAGGCGGGGGAGACGGATCTCCTTGTCCTCGAGCTCGGCTTCTGGGTCGTCCGAGCCCTCGACATATGCGCGCAAAAACCCGGGGAAACTGACCACCCGGCCGTTGGCTGCGAACTCCGCGTCCTCGCCCGCGCTGCTCAGCGCACCCAGGCGCACCTGCACCGAGAGCCCTTCGGCGTCGGTCATCTGGGACGCGACAGTGCGCTTCCAGATCAGCTCGTAGAGGTGCAGGTGGTCGCCGGCAAGACCACTTTGGTCGGGGTGCGTGAAGCGTTCACCGGCGGGGCGGACCGCCTCGTGCGCCTCCTGGGCGTTTTTCACCCGCTTTTCGTAGCGCCGTGGCGAGCCCGGTACGTAGTCGCGCCCGTAGAGCTCGAGCGCGGCCCGCCGGGCAGCATCGAGGGCTTGGTCGGAAAGCGAAGTGCTGTCGGTACGCATGTAGGTGATGTGGCCGGCCTCATAAAGGTCCTGGGCCACCCTCATAGTCCGCGCGGCCGAAAAACGCAGCTTCCGGCTTGCTTCTTGCTGGAGGGTCGAGGTCATGAAGGGCGGGTAGGGCGCGCGCCGCCACGGCTTTTCCTCGACGCTTCGCACTTTGAACTCCGCCGGCCCTAGGCGCTCGGCGAGCCCACGCGCACCCTCTTCGTCGAGCACGACCGCCCCGGCCCGGGTGAGCCGGCCGTCCTCACTGAAATCTCGGCCGGTTGCGAGGCGCGCCCCGTCCAGGGCCACCAGTTGGGCGCCGAAACTGGGCCCAGTTTGGCGACCGGATGGGTGGAAACGCCCGGAGATGTCCCAATAGGAAGCGGCATGGAAACGAATGCGGGCGCGCTCGCGCTCGACCAAGAGCCGCGTGGCCACCGACTGGACGCGGCCCGCGGAGAGGCGCGGGAGAACTTTCTTCCAAAGGACCGGGCTCACCTCGTAGCCGTAGAGCCGGTCGAGGATCCGTCTCGTCTCTTGCGCGTCTACCAGCCGGCGGTCGAGGTCGCGGGGGTGGTCGACGGCTTCCCGGATGGCATCGCGGGTGATCTCGTGGAAGACCATGCGCTTGACAGGGACCCTTGGGTGCAGGACCTCGAGGAGGTGCCATGCGATGGACTCACCTTCCCTGTCCTCGTCTGTGGCGAGGTACAGTTCGCTCGCGTCCTTGAGCAGTGACCGCAGCTTGGTCACCCGCTCTTTCTTCCCCCGAACGATCACGTACAAGGGCTTGAAACCGTTGTCGACGTCCACCCCGAGGCGCGCCCAGGGCTCGCCCCTCATCGCTTCGGGTACCTCCTTGGCGTCGCTCGGCAGGTCGCGTATGTGGCCCACCGATGACTCGACCATGTAGGAGTTGCCGAGGAAGTTCGCGATGGTCCTCGCTTTGGCCGGGGACTCGACTATGACAAGTGGCTTTGGCATGCAGGGCTACCTCTGGCCGGGGACTTTGGACTGGCCGGGGACTTTGGACTGGCCCGGCCCCTCGCCGGCAGTGGTGCCGCCGGCGGTCGTGCTGGTGGCGCCCCGGCTGGAGCCGTCCGGGGCAGTGAGAGCGCCACCCGCCCCTTCCCCAGCCGTGGCGGCAGCGAACTGGGGGGCGGCCGCCGAAGTTGGCTCGGGCTCGGCCACGCTTTCCACCTTTCGCTTGGAGAACGCCACACCGGCCGCGATTATGAGCAGGGCCACGATGGCGATGGTGTACCTGGCGGCGTTGTTGTGGCGCAGGGTGAGCACGGTCGGCAGCACGAGCAGGCTGACCAGGTTCATGGACTTGATGAGGGGGTTGAAGGCCGGGCCGGCAGTGTCCTTGAAAGGGTCCCCCACCGTATCGCCGATCACCGCGGCCTTGTGTGCCTCCGAACCCTTCCCACCCATATGGCCCTCCTCTATGTACTTCTTGCCGTTGTCCCAGGCACCGCCGGCGTTGTTCATGAAGGCCGCCATGAGCTGGCTGGTGAGTATCGCTGCCGCGAGGAACCCCCCGAGAGCCAAGTCGCTGATGCCGAAGCCCACGACGACGGGCGCCAGCACGGCGAGCAGCGCCGGCGTGACGAGCTCACGCAGCGACGCCCGGGTGCAGATGTCGATGACCCGGCCGTACTCGGGGCGTTCGGTGCGGTCCATGATGCCGGGGTGCTCCCTGAACTGGCGGCGCACCTCCTGGACGATGACGCCAGCCGAGCGGCCCACCGCCCGTATGGCCTCGGACGAGAAGAGGAAGGCGATCGAGCCGCCGATCAACAAGCCGATGAACACCTTGGGGTTGGCGACGTTGATGGCGGTAGCCACATCCTCGTAGAGGGCGTTGCCCACGGCGTGCAGGTTCAGTTGCTCACCGATCGTCTGGACGAACGCCGCGAAGAGCGCGAGGGCGGCGATCACGGCCGACCCGATGGCAAAGCCCTTGGTGACGGCCTTGGTCGTGTTGCCTACGGCGTCCAGGTGCTCCATGATCCTCTGGGGTTCGCCTGTGAACTCACCGCTCATCTCGGCGATGCCGGCGGCATTGTCCGACACGGGGCCGTAGGTGTCCTCCGCCACGACCGACGCGGTTGTGGAGAGCAAGCCGATCCCGATCAAGGACACGAGGTAGAGGCTGAACTGGATGTTGCCGTTGCCGAGGCCGACGGCGAAGGCGATGGCGATGATGATGGCGAGGATGGCCGCCACAGACGACTCGAGGCCCGAGCTGATCCCCGAGAGGATGGTGGTGGCCGGGCCGGTGCGCGCCGCCTCGGCGATCTCTCGCACCGGGGAGGTCTGGGTCGAGGTGTAGTACTCGGCCACCCGGCTGACGAGCTGGCCGAGCGCCACGCCGATGACCACGGCCCACCAGACCTTCAGGTTGTGCACGTAGAACTGGGCGACGAAGAAGCTCCCGAGCAAGGTCATGAGCGACGCCAGGATGAAGCCGCGGTTGATGGGGGCCATAGCCGAGCGGTCGCGCGAAGAGGCGCGCACCGAGTAGACACCGATGATCGACGCCAGCGCCCCGATCGCCATCACGATGAGAGGGAACGTGATCCCGAACACTTCCCGCCGGCCGATGGCGTGGAACGCGCCTGTGCCGAGGATCAGGGAGGCCACGAGGACCACCCCGTAGGACTCGAAGAGGTCTGCACCCATACCGGCACAGTCCCCGACGTTGTCGCCCACGTTGTCGGCGATGGTGGCGGCGTTCCTCGGGTCGTCCTCGGGGATGCCCACCTCCACCTTGCCCACCAAGTCGGCCCCGACGTCGGCGGCCTTGGTGTAAACGCCCCCGCCAACACGCATGAACAGTGACAGGAGCGAGCAGCCGAAACCGAAACCCACCAGTATGTCCGTCACGCTGTTCTGGGCCAGCATCACGATCACGGTGACCCCGAGGAGCCCGAAGCCGACCACGAACGCCCCCGTGGTGCCACCGGCCCGGATGGCCACCCGCAGCGCCTTGGGCAACGAACCCTCGCGCGCCGCCGCCGCCGTGCGTACGTTGGCCCGCACCGCCGTTGTCATCCCTATCAGGCCGGCCAGGCCCGACAGCACGGCACCGACCAGGAAGGCGATCATCCGGTAGAGCCCCGAAAGCCCGAAGGACAGGACCGTGTGGCCGGTCAGGGGGTTGGTCACCTTGGAGGCGGTCAGGAACACCAAAACGGCGAGGGGCACGACGACGATGGCAATGGTCCTGAACTGGCGCTTCAGGTAGGCACCGGCCCCCTCCTCGATCGCCTTGGCAATCTCGACCATAGAAGGGCTGCCCGGGTCGGCAGCCAGCACCTGTCGCCTCAGCACGAACCCTGCTCCGATGGCTACCAGTGCGCACACCCCGGCGAACGCGAGCCACCCCCAGTCCTCTCCCCTCAAACTGAAGGCTTGGTAGCCGCCCGACGCGGCTGCGACGTAGTGAGCCATACGACTTTCTCCTTTTACTGGTCCTCCCCCACGGGCGCCAAGGCGGCACCGAGAAGATGTTGCGGGCCGGGTGACAGCATACGGACACGGACCTGGCGCCCGGCTCGCTCGCCCAGGGCCCGCTCGACCCCCCCGACCCGCACGACCACCGGGCCACCGAAGGGCTGCTTGTCTATGACCTCGACCTCGGCGCCCGGCACCAGCCCCATCTCGCCGAGGAAGGCCACCATGGGCGGGCTGACCGAGCTCGACAGGGCTACCACGGCTCGCGCTCCCGGGTCCAGGTCGTAGAGCTGGGCCAGCTGCGGGACGCCCTCGGCGCCTTCGCCGGGTATGGGGAACCCGTGAGGGCAGGTGGCCGGCCGGCCGAGGGCGTCGAAGAGACGTTCCTCTACCTCTTCTGGCAGGTCGTGCTCGAAGCAAGGGGCCAGTTTGTCCGCCTCGGCCCAGCTGTAGCCGAGCAGGTCGGACAACAGCCGTTCGACGATGCGGTGCCGGCGTACGACAGCAGCAGCCAGCCTGCGGCCGGCCTCTGAGAGCGCCACCCCCCGGTAGGGGGCGTGGGTGACCAGGCCCTGGGCTACCATCCGCTTCACCATCGCGGTGGCAGTGGCGGGCGACACACCTAGGGCCGACGCGAGGTCACCAGTGCGTGCCCAGTCGCCAGCCTCGGGTGTGCGACGCCAGATCTCCTTCAGGGCCTCCCGCTGAGGCCGTGTGAGCTCGCCGGGCATCGTGTCCATATTTGGTCCGTTGAAAGTTAGGTTTCGCCAGGTCGAAAGTCAAGGGCCCAGAGGGCGAAAGTCCCGCGGACCAGCTTGCCCCACCCGGTACCTAGGCGCCCTCAGCTCTCGGGGGTGAGGGGCGGCAAGCCGGAAAACCTAGAGACGTCCATGTAGATCGTGCCGGTGTCGTCCCCGTCGAGCGGGCCCCCGAAGACGGTCATGCGCACCAGGGTGCCTTGCTGCTTACGCACGAAGGCGGCGTTGTCCACGAGGGTGCGTATGAGAGGGATCCCGAGGCCCCTCTCGAAGTTGAGCCGCCCGGGGTCGGTGAACGGTGGTGGTGAGGTGACCCGGTCCGGGTCGAAGCCGGGGCCGGAGTCCTCGATACAGACCTCGAGGCGGTCGGGCGACTCCCAGACCTCTACGTGGACAGGGGCGCCCGGGCTGACCAAGCGGTTCGCCTCTATGGCGTTGGTGCAAGCCTCCGAGACGGCCAGCTTGAGGTCGTCCACCCGCTCGTCGGCGAGCGCTCTCCGCGCGGTCGCGACGGACGCCACCACGAGGCGCACGATCGCGATGTACTCGGCGCTGGAGGGCACGTCCAGTTCGAGCACAAGGCTGCGCTGCATGGGGCCCTCGCGTTAGTTGGACGTCGACGCAGCCTCGTCGGCTGAAGCGAAGATCGAAAAGACGTGGGTGAGGCCGGTGATCTCGAATACCTTCAGGATCCGCTGCTGGGTGCACACGAGCGAAAGGTCGCCGTCGTGGCTGCGCAGTCGCTTCAAGCCTCCGACCAGGACCCCGAGGCCGGTTGAGTCGAGGAACTCGACACCCTCCAGGTCCACCACCACCTGACGTTTGCCCTGGCTCACGAGCTCCACCAACTTCTCGCGCAGACGCGGGGCGGTGTACACGTCCACCTCCCCCTTGACGGCGAGCACCGTGTAGGGCTGGCGGCTGTCATCTACCTCGAGATCAAGTTCCATGCGACCGAAGACCTTCCTCGCGACCCCCCTGGGGCCACCTCTTGCTCGTGCCACGCTAGCAGCACCTCCCGCCAGATAGGCCGGTCGCGGGCCCAACCGTGGCAGACTCCGCTTGTGGGCGCCAAGGCCGCTGCGTTTTTCGACTTGGACAGGACCGTCATCGCCAAGCCTTCCCTTGCCGCCTTCTCCGGGCCCTTCTACAGGGAAGGCTTGCTCTCCCGCCGCCTGGTGGCGCACGCGCTTTGGGGGCAGGTCCTCTTCGCCCGCTTCGGGGCCCGCCAAGCGACGATCGAGCGGCTCAGGCTACGGGTACAGCGTCTCACCGAGGGCTGGGAACAAGAACGGGTACGCAGCATCGTGGCCAGCACGCTCGCCCAGGTGGTCGGCCCCATCACGTACAAAGAAGCCCTCGACCTGATCGCAGAGCACCAGCTCGCCGGGCGCAAGGTCTACATCGTCTCAGCGTCACCGGCCGAGATCGTCGAGCCTCTGTCCAGGTACCTGGGGGCCGACGGGGCCATCGCCACGAGCGCGGCAGTGAGCGCCGGGCGCTACACGGGCCAGCTGCTCAGGTACGCGTTTGGCCCCGAAAAGGCCGACGCCATCCGGGAGGCGGCCGAGCGGGACAACTTGGACTTGACAGGGAGCTGGGCGTACAGCGACTCGGCCACAGACCTGCCGATGCTCGAGGCAGTCGGCCACCCAGTGGCCGTCAACCCCGACAGGGCGTTGCGGCGGATCGCACGCATGCGGAACTGGCCCATCCTCACGTTTTCTCAGTTCGCCGTGGTGACGCCGAGCGGGCACCGGCCCCTCCGGGCCGGCCTGGCGGGGGCGAGCGTGGCCGTGGTGCTGGCGGCTGTGGCGCTCTTCTTGGCGCTGGCTGTAAGGCGCCGCCCCACGGCCGCCATGACCACGATGTGAATCCGGACGGGTGGGGCTACGCGGCCCTCAACTTCCTGGCCGCGAATACGCCTACACCAACGATAAGGGCAATGAGGAACAGCTTCTTGACCATGCCAACAAGGTAGCGGGACCGGGGGCCCTCGCGCTACCGGAAAGGCCGAGCAGTTTGGTCTCGGAGCAGCAAGGCACGCTCGACGAGCGCGGTCGACGCGGCCGCCTCGGCCACGGCACCCTCGCCTCCGTCGGTGACCAGGCCCACCAGTAGAGCCGAGCCCTCCCTCCAGTCCGCCACCACGTCCGAAAGGGCCATCGACAGCGCTCGGGCGGTGGGGCGGTCTGCGGAAGGCCCGCAGTCCTGGAGCCACCCTTGATAGGCCGCCGCCGAACGGGCCAGGACGACCCGGCAGTGGGCGGCGAGGCGGCCGGCGTCGCCCTGGAGGTCCGAGAGCACGGCCATCGCTGCCTCGGCAGCCTCTGACGGCGGCCCCACCAACCCCGGCGGCGGCTGGGGCAGGCCTGGGCCGGGATAGGCCTGTACGAGCCGGCCCGGGAGGCGGTCGCGCCACAGTTCTGCGCGCCAGGCGTGATGCTGGCTGCACGAGTCGAAGTAGAGCTTGCACGGGGCGCTTGCGGCAGTCCGAGCCCAGGCGCCCAGCGCCTCGTACAGCCTTGCCTCTGCCCAGGCCCACGCACCGGTTCGGAGCGCCACCTGCTCGATCGCAAGCGGCCCCGGGCTAGCGGTAGGCATTGGTGATGGGCATCCGGCGGTCGCGGCCAAAGGCCTTGGGTGTCACTCGCACCCCGAGCGGGCTCTGGCGACGCTTGTACTCCGCCTGGTCGACCAGCCTGACCACACGCGCCACCAGCGCTCCGTCGAAGCCCGCTTCGACGAGCTCGGCGGCTGTCAGGTCGCCCTCGACGTAGGCGCCGAGGACGGGGTCGAGCTCGTCGTAGGGCGGCAGGCTGTCGGTGTCAAGCTGGCCAGGGCGTAGCTCGGCGGTGGGGGCCTTTTTCAGCACGGCCTCCGGGATGACCTCGCCCCTAGTGTTGCGCCACCGGCAGAGCCGGTAGACCAGAGTCTTCGGGACGTCCTTTATGACGGCGAAACCGCCCGCGGTGTCCCCGTACAGCGTCGAGTAACCCACTGCCAGCTCGCTCTTGTTGCCCGTCGTGAGCACGAGCCAGCCGAACTTGTTGGACAGGGCCATGAGCACAATCCCGCGGAGGCGGCTCTGGATGTTTTCTTCTGCCAGCCCGGGTTGGCTCCCCGCGAAAGAGGTCGCGAGCATGGACGTCATGGCCAGGTGAGCGGGCTCGATCGGGACCGAGCGATAGTCGATACCGAGCCGGGCGGCGAGCTCGCCGGCGTCGGTGTTGGACGCGTCGCTCGTAAAGCGCGACGGCATTGAGACCCCGTGCACGGCGTCAGGCCCGAGGGCATCGGCAGCGATTGTCGCTACCAGCGAGGAGTCGATACCCCCCGAAAGCCCCACCACGACGTCGGTGAACCCGTTTTTGTGCACGTAGTCCCTGGTACCGAGGACGAGGGCGGCGTAGATCTCCTCCTCGGGCCCGAGCGGCGCGGCCCGGGGCGCCGGCAGCGGGGGCTCCTGCCCGGCCCGGGAAACCGCGCTGAGCACGACTTCGGGTAGCGGCGCCGACTTGTGGCGGCCTCTCGGGTCGAGCAGCCGCTTCCGGTACGTGGGCCGGACCTCGAGGTCGAAGACGGCCACCGCTGGCTCGAACTGCGGCAACGAGGCCCCGAGGTCCCCGTCAGCGGAAAAGACCATGGAGGCGCCGTCGAAGACGAGCTCGTCTTGGCCACCGACGGTGTTGACATAGACCACAGCACACGAGGCGTCGGCCGCCCTCGTCGCGAGCATACGGCGGCGCTCGGCCAGGCGTTCCCTGTAGTACGGGGAGGCGTTGATGTTCACGACCAGCTCCGCGCCCGCTGCGGCCTGCGCGCTCAGGGGCCCGGTAGGGTCCCAGGCATCCTCGCACACCGACACGCCCACACGTACGCCACCGACCAGGTACAGCTCTCTGGCCCCCTGGCCAGGCGCGAAGTACCTCTGCTCGTCGAAAACCGAGTAATTGGGCAGGTTGCACTTCCGGTAGACGCCCTTCACCTCACCGGCGGTGCACACCGCAGCGGCGTTGTAGAGGTCGAGGCCTTCGTCGACGAAGCCGACGACCGCCGTGCACCTCTCCGTGGCCTGGGCCACCTTTCCGAGCGCCGCCAGGTTGTCCGACACGAAGCCGGGTTTCAGCAGGAGGTCCTCGGGCGGGTAACCGGTCACGGCCAGTTCGGGAAAGACGGCGAGGTCGGCACCAGCGGTCTCCGCCTCAAAGAGAGCGCCCGTGATGCGCTCGACATTGCCCGCGAGGTCGCCCACGACCGGGGCGATCTGGCAAAGGGCGACGCGCAGCCGTGCCATATAAGAGGAGAGTAGGCGGTGGCGGGGGAAAGCCGAGCTTGTGCCACGACGGGCAACGGTCGCCCGCTTGCACCCGGAGAGGCGCCCAGGTTGTGAGCGGCCTTCCTCCGCATCCCAACCGGGCGAACGGGCCCGGAGGCAGCACGACCTGGCCCGAGGTGGCCGACAGCGCAGACCCCGATCTGGTCGAGCTGGGCCTCTCACGGCTGGCGGACAACGTCCCGGGCGGGGTGGAGCGCGTCAGCGAAGACGCCGTGCTGCGCCGGTACGTCGTTGCGGCCATGGCGTCCGGGCCTTTTCTCACCCGGATCCTCGTGACCGTCGTAGGCGCGCTCGACGTCCTGGCGTCACCCTGGGAACCGGTCCGGGCGCTTGGGCCCCTGGCGCGCTGGAAGGCCCTCGAAGTACTGCGAGTAGCGGCCCTCGACCTCACGGGTTCGCTCAGCCTGGAGGAGGTCGGCGAGGCCCTGGCCGACCTGGCCGGCAGCCTGCTCGAAGCCGCCTGCGCCGAGGCGGGCCTGGCCCAGGACCTCGCCGTGGTTGGTATGGGGAAGCTCGGAGCCCGTGAGCTCAACTACGGGAGCGACATCGACATCGTCCTGGTCGGCCGCGGCGACGCGCAGCGGCTTTTGCACCTAGTACGGCCAGCGTGGCGGACCGACCTCGACCTTCGCCCCGAGGGGCGGGCGGGGCCGCTCGTGCGCTCGCTCGCCTCCTACGAGGCTTATTGGGACCGCTGGGCTGAAACCTGGGAGTTCCAGGCCCTGCTGAAAGCCCGTCCCGTGGCCGGCAACGGCCAATTGGGAGGTGACTTCGCCAAGGCGGCCTCACGCAGAGTGTGGGGCCGTCCTCTCGGAGCGGACGAGCTCCGTTCGCTCCGGGAGATGAAGGCACGCACCGAAAAGCTGGTCGGGAAGCGAGGCTTGTCCGAGCGGGAGATAAAGCTCGGTCGGGGGGGCATACGCGATATCGAGTTCGCCGTCCAGCTGCTCCAGCTGGTCCACGGCCGGGACGACACGTCACTGCGTGTGCCCGGGACGCTACCCGCGCTCGACGCATTGGCGGCCGGCGGCTACGTCGCCCGGGAGGACGCGGAGGGGCTCACGAGGGCCTACCGGTTCCTCCGGGCCCTGGAGCACCGGCTCCAGCTGGTCGAAGACCGCCAGGTGCACGCCTTGCCGGCCGACCACGCGGCCCGGGCGCACCTGGCGAGGATGATGGGTTACCGGGACAGCGCGGGGGCGAGCGCCCTCTCGTTGTTCGAGGCCGACCTCGGTCGCCATCAGGCAACGGCCAGGGCCATCCACGAGCGGGTGTTCTTCCGACCGCTGCTCGAGGCCTTCACCGTCCAGCCCAGCCGCAAGGGAGTCGCGGGGCTCCCGGCCGCGACGGCGCTGTTGGCACCGGCGGCGGTCCAACAGCGCCTGGCCGCCTTCGGCTTTTCCGACGCCAGGCGCACCGAAGAGGCCGTGGCCGAGCTGACCCAGGGGTTCTCACGCACTTCGAGCCTCATGCGAGCCATGGTCCCCCTGCTTCTCGACTGGCTCTCCGCCTCCCCGGACCCCGACCTCGGCCTGCTCGGGCTGCGGCGCCTCGCCACCGGCCCCCACCGCCGAGCGCAGCTGTCCGCCTTGTTCCGGGAGTCGCCCGAAGCAGCGCGCCACCTGTGCCTGCTGCTCGGGACGAGCCCCCTTTTCGCCAAGGGCTTCGAGCACCACCCCGACCAGCTCAGCCTGCTCGCGACCGGTCCTCCCGGTCTGCCCGACGCCGCCCAGCTGGAGCGCAGGGCTGCCGAGGCCATCGCCTGGCGGCCGCGTTCCCAACTGGGAAAGGGCCTCGCCGGCGTGGTGCGGGGCGAGCTGCAGCTGGCCCAGGCCCGCGACGTCCTCGGCCTGGCCACCCTGCCCGAGACGCAGCGGGCGACAACGGCACTGGCCGAGGCCGTCATCCGCACGGCGCTCGCAGCACTGCCCGCTCCGGCGGGGCTGGCGCTCATCGCCATGGGCCGTTTCGGCGGCGCCGAGCTGTCTTATGCGAGCGACCTCGACGTGGTGGTCGTCTTCGACGACCAGGAGTGCCCGCCGGGAGAGGCCGAACGTCTGGCCGAGGAGCTCCTCGGCCTCGTCAACGGCGAGACCCCCGTCCAACGCCTCTACGAGCTGGACCTGTCCCTGCGCCCAGAGGGCCGCAAGGGGGCCTTGGCGAGGAGCCTGCGCGCCTTCGAGGGCTACTACAAGCGGTGGGCGCAGGTCTGGGAGCGCCAGGCACTACTCCGGGCGCGCCCCGTGGCGGGCGACCCCGCTGTCGGCGAGCGGTTCATGTCGTTGGCCGGTGAGTTCGTCTGGGGCCAACCCGTCTCCGAGGACGACGTGCGGGAGATCCGGCGGCTGAAGGCGCGGATGGAACGCGAGAGGGTCCCCGCCGGCGAGGACCCGGAGTTCCACCTGAAGCTCGGGCCAGGTTCGCTGTCCGATGTCGAGTGGACCGTGCAGTTGCTCCAGCTCCAGGCATCCATGGCGGGGCAGGGCACTTTGGACGCCCTCTCGGCGCTCGCCGCAGCCAGTGCGCTGGACGCCGCTGACGCGGAGGTGCTGGGAGAGGCGTATACGTTTTGCGAAGCAACCCGCAACCGCCTCTACCTCGTGCGTGGGCGCCCGGGCGACTCCCTCCCCCCACCGGGGCACTATCTCACGGTCCTGGCCAGGAGCCTGGGCATGACGGCACCCGAGCTCCGTGACGAGTACCGCCGGCTGACCCGCCGGGCGCGACGGGTGACCCAGCGGATCTTTTACGGGAAACCATGAACGCACCCTCCGCTGGCTCGAGGGTGCGGCACCGGCGCCGGCGGCTCTCTAGACCATCTCGTGGAGCATCTCGGCGAGCAAGGCCGCCTCGCGCGAGATCTCGTCGAGACGCGCCTCGCCCTCGAGCGCGGCCACCACGGCGTGGCCCTGGCTCCGCACCCTCCACCAGTAGGAGTCGTCGACGCCGACGGGCGTAGGTTGCTCGACAGCAGCCACCGCTTGGAGGAACGCCTGCTGGCGTTCCTCGCTGCTCGGGTCGTTGGCGAGGCGGTCGACCGAGCCGAAAAGCTCCTCGATGGAGCGGTACCGTGCCTCGTCGTCCTCTTCGGCGAGCCCGCGGACCTGCCCGAACAGGGCTTCCACCTCGGCCTCGTGGACCTCCGCCACGGTGAGGTCGACGCCGTCCCAGTTGTAGGAGACGCCAGCGGACTCCAAGAGCATCGACAGCTCGACACGCTGCTCGGGGAGCCAATCGCCCAGTTCGTAGACGATCTCACCCGTCTCTTCTTCGAACTCCTCGGCTTCGAGATCCTCCTCTGGGACGCCCTCGCCCTCCTCCCCCAAAGGCTCACCGCTCTGGTCGCCGGTGCTCACCTCGCCCGCCCCGGGCTCGTCGGTGCCCCCCGCCACCCCGGGCACTCCGGCGCCGGCAGCGACATAGTCCCCGGTGGCCACATAGTCCCCGGTGGCCAGATAGTCCCCGGTGGCCAGATAGTCCCCGGCCTCGCCCACTGCCCCCGCGTCCCCGGGTGCCTGCCCACCCTCACCGGAGGCCCCACCCTCACCGGAGGCTTCGGCCTCCCCACCGAGCACGGGCACGTTCGCTCCCATCTCGCCGCCGGGGGTCACGTCGGACTGGGGCAGTTCGACGACGCGCCCCTTCTCTTTCGCCCCGACCTCCAGACGAGAGCGCGCCCTTTGGGTCTCGGCTTCGGCCTCGTCCGGCCCCGCGCTCGGGGCGACCAACCGGCAGAGGATTTCGGCCTGGTGGCGGATCTCGTCCTCGAGGGCCTCGTCGGCACCGAGCGCGCCGAGGAGGCGGCGCGTCACCCGGCCGACTGCCGCCACGTGAGCGTCGTCCAGGTCGGGCAGGTAGTCGACAGAAAAGACCGCCGCCGAGGCCTCGGCCAGTGCCACGTCCGCCTGCATGTCGGTCGGGTCCTCGCGCAGGTGCTTGGCCGCTTCGTACAGCTCCTGCGAGATGTGCCGGTCATCGGCGGCCGTAACCCTTGTAGCCTCGTCACCGCCCTCCCCGAGGTCCTCTTCCTCCTCCTTGGCGCCGCTAGCGCGCGCCACGAGGCGGTCCACCCGTCCCTCGTCGCCGGCCAGCACGACCAGCTCTTCCTCCTCGAACCTGTGTTGGACTCCGGTCGAGACGAGGAGCTGGATCAACCGTCCCCGCGTCGCGTCGTCCCACTGGTCCAGGCGGTAGCCGACTTCGTCGTCGTCCGGGCCTGACTCGAGCTCGGGGATAGGCGAGGCGACCAGGCGCTCGCCGCAGCTGTGGCAGCGGCCGCGACTATTGACCTCGTAGCCGCAGAACGCGCAATACCAGACCCTACGGCTCATCTCTCCTCCCAAGAGCGCCTCGCGCTGCTAACTGACGGCGAAAGGGTAGCACCGCGGCAGCCGGGCTCCCGGTCGCGCGTCATCCGGCGCCTCACGGCGTGAAGGGGATCCGCGCCAGGCCCCACGACATGACGGCCAGCGTAGCCATCAGCACCGCCGAGAAGCCGACGATGGCGGGGAGGAGCCTCCTCGGCGCGCGGGCACCGACGGCGCCGAGGAGGGGGAAGGCGCGCAATGCCACCCGCGGGGTCCAGCTCACGATCGGCGAGGCAGCCGCGAGCAACAACGTGGTGAGCACATAGGCCGTCATAGTTGCGCCTGGGCGCGCCCGCACAAAGGCCACGAGCAGCGAGATGATAGCGAGGACGCTCAGTGTTTTCACGGTGTCGTTGATATCGGTAAATCCATGCCGGTACACGTAGGTAAAGGCCGTCGGCATCCCCGAGAAGAAGGCGCCGCCCTGCCATCCCCGCCTCTGGGTGATGAACCAAGCCATCGGGGTGCCTACCCAGGCCCAGAGGAACGCGAAAAACCCGACCGTGCCGGCTGGGGCAAGCAGTGGCGCGGCCAAAGGCCGGAGGCCTCCCTTGTCGCGCACCGCCCTCCACGCCGCGACGGCACACGGCGCAAAAGCCGCCAAGCCAAGCGGGTCCGTAGCGCTCGCTACCGCCGCGCAGAGGCCGGCCAGGGCCCAACGGCGCTTCCGGAGCGCCAAGAGGCACAGCGCGACGGCGCTGATGAGAAGCCCCTCACTGTAAACCATCGCCAGCACGAAGGCGCCAGGCGAAAAGAACACCAGGACCGTCCCCCTCGTCGCCGCGTGACGCCCGAAGGCGTCTCGGAGCACCCACCAGACCGTCACAGGGGCAAGGAGCGAGAGAGCTGAACTGACCACGATCCCCGAGGTGACATAGCCCGTCCCCAGCACCGCGTGCACCAGGCGGAGCAAAAAAGGAAGGGCAGGGAAAAAACCGAGCGAGGACTGCGCGGCGTTACCCTTCCCGGGCAGTATGTGGTGCGGGTAGCCGGCGGCCGCCGCCAGGTACCACTTGCTGTCCCAGGCCATCAGCAGCCGCCTGAAAGGCTGGCGGGTGGCGGCAGCAGTGGCGGATGCCACCATCAGCACGCCGAGGTGCGAAGCCAGGCCCACCCCGACCGGCACCGACAAGGAACCGAGGGGCTCCCAGATACGTCTTGCGCCGGACCGGGCGCCAGCGTGGCCACGGACCAGGCTCAGCGCGCGGGGTGGGGCCGCGCCCGTATCTCGCGACCCGAAGGCGCGCCTCATTGGCCAGTACCTTAGCCTAGCCGAGCGCGCTCACGGCCCTCCTCCACCGAGCCTAGACTGCGAAGCCGTGCCCGACGAGGTGCTCGAAAATGGCCTTCCTATCCTATCGGTCGTAATACCAACTCGCAACGAAGCGGGCAATATCGAGCCTCTCGTGCGAAGGTTGGGCAGCGCCCTCGAAGACCTGGGTGGCGGTTGGGAGTTGGTGTTCGTCGACGATTCGGACGATACGACTCCCGGCACAGTCGAGCACCTAGCGGGCGAGACCGACCAGAGGATCACGCTTCTCCACCGCGGGCCCGGCCAACGCGACGGCGGGCTCGGAGGAGCCGTAAAGCTCGGCTTTTCCAAGGCGAGCGGCCGCGTGATCGCTGTCATGGACGCCGACTTGCAGCACCCGCCCGAAATAGTGCCTGCGCTCGTGTCGCCAGTACTTTCCGGGCAGTGCGACTTGGCCGTCGGTAACCGTTACGGCTTCTTGGGCGGCCGAGACGGCCTGGCTGGCCCGCTGCGCCACGTGATAGCTATTTCCTGCCGGTTTTTGGCGCACAGGCTGGTACCGACCAGCCGGGCCATTTCGGACCCTATGAGCGGCTTGTTCGCTCTCGAGCGCTCCGTGGTGGACCGCGCCCAACTCCGCCCAGAGGGCTACAAGATCCTCCTCGAAATCGTGGCCCGCGGCGACTGGCACAGCGCCAGCAACGTTCCCTACCGCTTCGACGAGCGCTACTCTGGTCAGTCCAAGGCCCGGTTCCGTGAAGGGCTCGTGTTTTTGCGCCACCTCTGGCATCTTTGGCTCGTGGGCCGCTCCGCAGAGGAACCGTCGGCCAAGGCCTCGGCGCTCGGGCCGGCCGAGGATGGGCCCAACTGAGCCTTCGGCCTTCCAAGCAGGGCCGAGGGGGACAAGTCCTCGAGTGAGATCTCCTTGCGCAATACCCAAACCCAGGTTGCCAGGAGGGCGAGCCCGGCAAGAGCAAGGGAGTCGTCGGCGACTGGGCGCATAAACCAGGTCGGTATGCCGTAGGCGTGGCTGGCCGGCGGATCCCACCAGTAAAACGCCGCCATAGACACCGCGATCACGGCCAAGAAGGCCGCTTTCACCGGGCGCGGGAGCGGCCTGTCCAGCAAGGCAAAGGGGAAGAGCGCGACCCAAGACCAGTGGTGGTCCCACGATATGGGTGAGATGAGCAAACCGGCTGTCGCCATCACGAACAGCGGCAAGAGCGACGACCGGCCGGGCTGGAGGAGCAGCCTACGGGTGACCATGGCCGCCAGCACGCCCACCATAAGCGAGAGCGCGAGCCACGTCACGTCGGCCGCCGCACCGGCCAGGCCGAGACGGGTAATGATGCCGTTGAGGGACTGGTTGCTCACGAAAATAGGGGTGCCGATACTTTTTTCGATGGAACTGAAGTGCAAGAAGTACTGCGCCGACGCACCCGGCGCTACCAACCAGGCAAGACCGGTGGCGACGAGAAAGGTGGCGACGCTCCTCTTGACCGCGCCCCAGTCGCGCTCCAGCACGAGCAAAACGACGTATATAAGAGGCGTGAACTTGACCGCGGCGGCGGCGCCGACGAGCACGCCGCGACTGCGCCGTCCCCTCCCAAGCACATCCACGGTCGCCATGGTTATAAGGAAGATGTTGACCTGGCCGAAGCCGAAGTTGGCTCGGACCGGCTGGATGACGATAACGGCGAGCAGCGCCAGCAATACGGCCAGGAGCAGGCGCCGGCGGGGCCGGGAGGTCGCCCAGAAGGTAGGGGCGACCTCCCCCAAGACGACCGAGATCAGCATGGCCAGGCAAGCGAGGCTCGCCAGCGACCAGAGGTAGACCAGGGCCTGCATCGGTATGAGCGAGAGCGGGGAGAGCACGGCCAGCGCGAACGGCGGGTACGTGGCGTGCAAATTGACGTAGGTGAACGCAAAGCCGTATGGGTCGTGCCCGGTCAGGACCTCGTGAGCCGCTCCCATGTACACCCTCAAGTCGAGGAACTGGTAGTTGCCCCACCAGAACGCCATCCCGTACGCGTAGAAGGCAAGGACGGCCAAGGCCGGCCATACCGCCCAGCTCTCCCGGGCAAGACGGCTCCACCGGCCCACGGGGGGCTCCTCGGGGCGGGGCGCCGTGTCGAAGAGGCGACCGGCAGGGCCGGCGCCCAAGGCACTACCTGGTGAAGTTGCCCGCGACAAGGGCTGGCGCGATGTCAACGCCGCGCGCCAGCCGCCAGCCGGACGCGTCGCAGCTCCCGCCGAAGGGACCTGGTGGTGGCACTCCTTGCCTGCCACCGGGCCATCACGGCTGCCCGCGACCCAACCACCGGGAAGGGCTTCCGCACAACGGCCAAGTCTAAACGCCCGGGACCAATGGCTAGGCGCGAGGCGCGAACCGCCTCGTTTCTCTGGTTCGTGGCGTCGCCCGGCGCTCGGGCGCCAACTTGTCGGCACAGAACGCCGCGTGCTACGCTACGGCGCAACCGCTCGTGGCTTTGCGCGAGCACCCCGAGGGCCCGTCAACTCCATGTACAAAGGGGAGGCGCCAGCCGGCGGTAGAGCAGGAAACGTGCAGGCGCTGGGCATGACGGCCTCGTCGGCCCCGCTTGTCTTTGCCGTCGTGCTGCCAGGAAGCGGCCCATCGTGAACACCAACCACAAAGCACACTAAAATGGATGCAGCGCTGACCGGCCCGGACGCTTTTGGTAGCCCCCTTCGGCGGTACTGCACGCACATTTGGCAAGAGGTTGGCGGGTGGTACCTGCTGGGCGGCCTGGTTGCCAGCATGGCTATGGCCATTTCGGGCTCTGCCGTGCTCGTGGGCTACGACGGTGGCGTGGTGAGGTGGTGGTTCGGCGTGGACGTGCCCCCTCGCGTGGGCGATATCGGCAACTACCTCGTCTGCTATGCGGGTATGTTCGCCTTGTCTGCCGCTTGGTACGGGATGCTCCGCCGCATCCGCCGCTCGCCCTCACTGCGTTGCCGGGACCTGGCGGCCGTAGGCGCGCTCTGGGCTTTCCCGCTGCTCTTAGGGCCACCCCTTTTCAGCAGGGACGTGTACAGCTACCTAGCCCAAGGCATGCTGGCCCACCTCCAGCTGAGCCCCTACGTTTACTCGCCCACCGTCCTCGGCCTGAGCCGCTTCGGCAATCTCCTTGCTGCCGTGTCCCCCGTCTGGCGCCTGACCACCGCGCCTTACGGCCCCGTCTTCGTGTCGATGGCGGCCTGGCTGGCAGGTGTGAGCGGAGGTCACGTGGCGGGGGGCACCCTGCTGCTCCGACTGCCCGAGCTGGCGGGTATCGGGCTGATGGCAGCGACGCTCCCGGGGATGGCACGGCGCATGGGAGCCGAGCCGCGCGAGGCGCTGTGGCTCGGTGCCGCCAGCCCACTCGTCCTCTTCGAGCTCTTGTCGGCCGGTCACAACGACGCCCTCATGGTGGGCCTGCTCATGGTTGGCCTGCTCCTCGCGTTGGACCGGAGGCCCTTGCTGGCCGTCGGCGTGTGCTCGCTCGCCACGCTGGTCAAGTTGCCTGCGCTCCTGGCCGTAGTGTTCATCGCGTGGACCTGGGCGCGCGAGCGCCCGGGTGTGCGGGCAAAATTGGGTGCTCTCGCCACCGCTGCGTCGCTCAGCGTTGTCGTCCTCGCCATCGGGAGCGCCCTGACGGCCGGGTACGGCTGGGTCTCGTCGCAGCTCGTGACCGTGCCCGACAAGGTTTCGGTCCCGGTCAGCCCGTTCAAGGCCTTTGCGAGCGCCGTCCACCTGACCTCCAAGGTCCTCGGTCTCGGTTGGAGCGGGCAGTTCATAACCGGGCTGGTACGCGATGCCGGCATTCTCGTCGCGGCTGCAGCCTTGCTCGTCATCTTGGGAAAAGCGCGCTTGCCCACCCTCGTCCCTTCCCTCGGGGCAGCGATGGTCCTCGGGGTCCTGTTGGGCAGCGACGTCTGGCCCTGGTACCTCACTTGGGGCCTCGTTCCCCTGGCCGCTTGGCGACCTGCGCAGCGCAGTTGGCTGCTCCTGGCGGCCGTAGGCCTGTTCGACTTGGTGATAACTCCCGCCGGCCAACTGGTGGTCCCCGACGCGGCTGCCCCGGGGGTGGCAGCAGCTTGGTTGGTCCTGGGCGTCGCCGCCTGGAAAACTCGTGGAGGTACCAGCTGGCCGCGACCACTCCAGGGTGCGACGCGCTTCTCGCTCGGGCGTGCCCCGGTGCCAGTCGGTAGCGGCGCCCAGGCCGAAGACTAGCTGGGCAATCCACGCGCCCAGGCACCTGAGCTCGAGAAGAACTCCGGTGGCCCATGCCCGTAGGCCGTCGCGACCGTCCAGCCCTTCCTACGCGCCGCGTCCTCCAACGCGCCAAGCAGGCTACGGCCGATCCCCTGGCCGCGCACGTCTGCCGCTACCAGCACGCCGGCGTGGACAGCGGCACCGGGCGACACAGACGACCAGGCGCCGGCCAAGCCAACCACTGTGCCCTCCCGCCTGGCCGTGAGGACGATGCTGTTGGCACCCGGAGACCATGCGACCACTGGCCATTCTCCGAACGCTCGTTCGTCGGCACAGGCGCGCGCCAAGGCGATGGCCTCGGGGCCCGGGACACGCCCCTCGGTGATCTCGAGCTCGAGTCCGCCCCTGCCCACCACTGCCGGCGGCCCCAGCCGGGCGTCCACTAGGGGAAGCCAATCCCGCTCTACTTCCTCCATCAGCACGACGCGGTCAAAGCGCGCCGTCGCCCGGTAGCAGCCGAGGGCCCTCAGGGCTGCGGCGCCCACTTCTCGTGTGGCCTCTGTGGAGATGGTCACGTGAGGTACCCACTCAAAACGAACGGGGCGGGCCAAGGGGCCGGCCTGCACCGCCTCGTGGAGGTGGTGCAGGCGGTCGAGATCGGGCCCGCCCACGGCCAGGTAGACCGCGGGGCTGGCAGGTGCGAACGTCTCCGCCGGCCCGAGCGTCAGCTCGATCGGCCGAGCAGGCGCCCTCGCCGCCTCCCGGAGGACCGTTTCGGCCTCGGCGAGCCGGTCTTCTCTCACGTTGACGGGCGGCACGAGCGTGAGGTGAGGCAGGACCGTGCCCAGGCTCGGATCTCCCAGGGCCTTGCGGAGCCCCTCGACCTCGGTCGCTTCTGGCGGGTCGAGGAGCAGCGCTACGCCGAGCCGGCGCCTCGGGCTCATGGCCGGAGGCCACCGGACCAGCGACTACAGGGCCAGCGACTACAGGGCCAGCGACTACAGGGCGCCGGTCGCCGCATCACAGACGACCACGACCCGGTTGGCGCTAACCTCCACGAACCCACCGGTGACGTTGAAGCGCAGTTCGGTCCCGGGGCCTTGCTGGCCGGCCGCACCACCCTCGGGGCCTACCACCCGTAGCTCACCAGGCTGCAACAAACCCACGTAAGCCATGTGGTTCGCGAGGTAGGCGATGTCACCTCCCTCGGTGCGGCAGGTGACCATCTCCGCGTGGCCCGAGAACAATGGGCCCTCGGGCGTGACGAGTTCCACCTGGGTCGTGGCCATCAGGACTGCTTTTCGAGCTCGTGCGCCTTGGCCATGGCGCTCTCCGCCCCCCCGACGTTCAAGAACGCCTGCTCCGGCAGGTTGTCGAGCTCGCCATTGACGAGGGCCTCGAAGGACTCAACCGTCTCGGAAACTGGCGTATAGACACCCTTTATGCCGGTGAACACCTCGGCCACGAAAAGCGGCTGCGACAAGAACCGCTGGATCTTCCGCGCCCGCAGGACCGTGGTCCGGTCCTCCTCGGACAACTCGTCCATGCCGAGGATCGCAATAATGTCCTGAAGCTCGCGGTTGCGCTGGAGGATTTGCTGGACCCGCTGCGCGACCTGGTAGTGACGGTCGCCCACGACCTCGGGAGCAAGGATGTTGGAAGTCGACGCTAGCGGGTCGACCGCCGGGTAAATCCCTATGGCGGCGATCTCGCGGGCGAGCTGGGTGGTGGCGTCGAGGTGGGTGAAGGTGGTGAAGGGCGCAGGGTCCGTGTAGTCGTCGGCCGGCACGTACACCGCCTGGACGGAGGTGATGGAATGCCCCCTGGTCGAGGTGATCCTTTCCTGGAGCTCGCCCATCTCGTCGGCGAGCGTGGGCTGGTACCCGACAGCTGAGGGCATCCGCCCGAGCAGGGTCGACACCTCAGAACCCGCTTGCACGAAACGGAAGATGTTGTCGATGAACAACAGCACGTCCTGGTTGCGCACGTCCCTGAAGTACTCCGCCATCGTGAGCGCAGAAAGACCTACCCGCAAGCGCACGCCGGGAGGCTCGTCCATCTGGCCGTAGACGAGGGCGGCGCGCTTTATGACGCCGGACTCGCGCATCTCGAGCCAGAGGTCGTTGCCCTCGCGGGTCCTTTCGCCCACGCCCCCGAAAACCGACACGCCACCGTGCTGCTCGGCGACCCGGTGGATCATCTCCAAGATGAGCACTGTCTTGCCCACGCCGGCGCCACCGAACAGGCCGATCTTGCCGCCTTGCACGTAAGGCTCGAGGAGGTCGATCACCTTGATGCCCGTCTCGAACATCTGCGACTTGGGCTCGAGCGTGTCAAAGGCCGGCGGCGGGCGGTGGATTTCCCAGCGCTCCTCCACCTCGCCCAGAGGTTCGGAGTCCAAGACCTCGCCGACCACGTTGAAAACGTGCCCGAGGACAGCGTCGCCCACCGGCACGGCGATGCCGCGGCCCAAGTTGCGCACCGGCGTGCCGCGCCGGAGGCCGTCGGTGGGCTTCAAGCAGATGCACCGCACCCTCCCCTCGCCTATCTGAAGGGCGACTTCGGCCATGACCGTGGTCCGGGTACCCTCGAGCTCGATTTCCATCTCCACCGCACCGTTTATCTCGGGCAGGGCGTCGGGAGGGAACTCGACGTCGACGACGGGGCCGGCGATCGCGACTACCCGGCCGTCTTGGCTCTTGCGCGCGGCGCTCGCCGCTGCCCCGGCGGTGATGGTTGTACTTGTAGTGGTCAATTCGGCTCCTGTCCAGCAGTTGGCACTTCAGCTTGCTTCGGGGAAAATGTAAACGTCGGGCCTCGTGAGCGCCTCTTCGCCCTCGCCTTGGCGGAGGGCCTCCGCGCCACCGACGATCTCCATGATCTCGGTTGTTATCGAATCTTGGCGGGCGCGGTTCATGTGCCGGGCGAGGGTCTTGATGAGCTCGTCGGCATTGTCGGTGGCTGCCGCCATCGCCCGTTGCTGAGACACGTGGAACGATGCGGCAGATTCGAGCAGCGCGACAAAGACCTCCGCCTCGAGCCAGCGTGGCAGCAACACGTCCATAATCTCCGCCGGCCCCGGTTCGAACTCGAACACCGTCGTACCGCGCCGTTCCTCACGCTCCAAGGGGACCAGGCGCCGGCTCTCCACCCGCTGCGACCCGGGCGAGAGGAACCTCGTGGAGACGACATAGACCGCGCCCGCCCCGGCCTGCAGTTCCTCGGAGACGGCGGCGACCACCTGGCGGGCGTTGTCGAAGCGCGGCCGGTCGCAAAAGCCCTCGAAGTGGGCTGCAGGCGCGCGACCGCGCAGGCGGAAATGGGAGATGGCCTTACGCCCGACCACCACGAGGCAAGGTTGCAGGCCGCGCCCCGCGATCTCCGCGATGAGCTCGTCAGCCGCTCGGTGCACGAAAAGGTTGAAGGCCCCGGCGAGCCCTCGGTCAGCCCCGAGCACCACCACCACCGGCCCGGTAGGCTCGCCCGCTCGCGCCGTCCCGCCCGAGCTTCCCCCCCCAGCCGGTCCTGCGCCTGGGGCCGGGGCACCCCCGGCGAAGACCCAGTGCCCAGCCGCCTCAGGGTCGGCGGCCAGTTCGGAGGCCACGTCGCGCAAACGCTCCGCGTAAGGCCGGGCGGCTGTTATCGCCTGCTGGGCGCGCGAGATCCGCGACGCGGCGATGAGCTCCATGGCGCGGGTGATCTTCTGCGTCGACTGGACGCTGCGGATGCGCCGGCGCAGTTGCCGCTCGAGGCCGGCGGGCACTAGCTATGGCCCCCCTCGGCGGCCGCCCCCACGGGCTCGTGGCCCACCTGGAGGGTGGCGAAGCCCCTCTTCACTTCCTCTATGGCCCTCTCGAGCTCCTCGCGTGGCGGCAAGTCCTTCTCTTTCCTTATCAGCTCCGCCAGCGCGGCACCGGTGGTGCGCAGGTACTGAACGAGCGCGGCCTCGAAGGGCCGTACGTCTTCGACCGCGAGGTCGTCGAGGAACCCGTTGGTGCCGGCGTATATGGCCACGACTTGCTCCTCGACAGGTACAGGTGAGTTTTGCGGCTGCTTCAACAACTCAGTGAGGCGGGCACCGCGGTCGAGCTGGGCCCTCGACACCCGGTCGAGCTCGGAGCCGAAGGTCGCGAAAGCTTGCAGCTCTCGGTATTGCGCCAGGTTGATCTTGAGGGCGCCCGAGACTGACCTCATCGCCTTTATCTGGGCCGCGCCGCCGACGCGAGAGACGGACTGGCCGACATTGATGGCTGGCCGGACACCGGCGTAGAAGAGGTCCGTCTCCAAGAAGATCTGGCCGTCGGTAATGGATATGACATTGGTTGGTATGTACGCCGAAATGTCGCCGGCCTTGGTCTCTACGATCGGCAGCGCCGTGAGCGAGCCCGAACCCATCTCCTCGGAGAGCTTGGCAGCGCGCTCGAGGAGCCGGCTGTGGAGGTAGAAGACGTCGCCTGGGTACGCCTCCCGCCCGGGCGGCCGGCGGAGCAAGAGCGACAGCGTCCTGTAAGCCTCAGCCTGCTTGGAGAGGTCGTCGTAGATGACGAGGGCGTCTTCACCCTGCTCCATCCAGTAGGCAGCCATAGAGCAGCCCGCATAAGGTGCCAGGTACTTGAAGGGCACCGGGTCGGAGGCGGGTGAGTTGACCACGACCGTGTACTCCAGCGCGCCGTGGGTACGGAGCGTGTCGACGACCTGGGCCACAGTGGAGCCCTTCTGCCCGATGGCGACGTAGACGCATTTCACTCCCTCGCCCCGCTGGTTGATGATCGTGTCGACAGCGATCGAGGTCTTACCGGTCTTGCGGTCGCCAATGATGAGCTCGCGCTGGCCCCTCCCGATGGGAGTCATCGAGTCGATGGCCTTGATCCCGGTGTGGAGAGGTTGCTTCACGGGCTGGCGCGAGATGATCCCCGGGGCCTGGATCTCCAGGCGCCGAGTGACCTTGGTCTCGATAGGCCCCAGGCCGTCCAGCGGCCGGCCGAGGGCGTCGACAACCCGGCCGAGCAGTTCGTCGCCTACGGGGACAGACAGTATCCGGCCGGTGGCGCGGGCCAGCTGCCCTTCCTCCAAGCCTTTCGTCTCGCCGAGGACGACAGCCCCGATCGAGTCCTCCTCCAGGTTGAGCGCCAGGGCACTGAGGCCGCCTTCGAGCTCGAGGATCTCGTTGACCGCGACGTTCGGAAGGCCGGTGATCCTGGCGATCCCGTCGCCCAGGTCGCGGATGCGGCCCACCTCCTCCGCGCTTACCCCGGGCTCCCATTTCTCCAGGTTGCGCCGGAGGACTTCGGCTATCTCGGCGGCATTGATACTGAGTTCGGCCATGTTGGCGGCGTCCCTTTCCTTTTCCTTCTAATAATTCCTTCTAATCGGGCTCGTAGGGCCCGCTCTGGTGCCCGCCTGGTCGCGCCGTAGCTAACCGGGCGGGGAGAGGAATACCTCATGCGCCTGCTCGATGCGCTGGCGGAGGCTCGCATCGAGCACCGTGTCCCCCACGTACGCGACGAAGCCGCCGAGCAGCTCCGGCTCGGTGGTGACCCGGACCTCGACCTGGTAACCGGTGTAGCGGCTGATCGCAGCGGCCAGGCGTTGTTCTTGATCTGTGGAGAGCTGTACCGCCGAGCGCACGTCGGCAACACGCCGGTCCGCCTCCCGCGCCACCCGCTGGACGAGGGTGTCGAGGAGCACGAGGTAGTCCCGGGGCCTCCCCACGCGGGCCACGTACCGAGCCATGCGCACGGTCTCGGGCGTGGCGTGAGGTGACAGCAGCTCACTCACGATGCTCTCGCGGGCCGCCGCGGGCAGCTCTGCGGTCGTGAGGGCAGCCAGCAGTTCCTCGTTGCCGTCCACCGTCCTCATGAACCGGAAAAGTTCGTCCTCCACCTCACCGAGGTGCCCCTGGTCGGAGCCGGCCAGGACCGCGGTTGCATAGCCGTCGAGGCGTTCGCCGGCAGCACCCCGGCTGAGCGGGCCCTCGTCCAGGCGCACCATGCCGTCGCGCTTGGCCGCTGCCGCGGCGGCGACGCTGGCGACGTCCTCCTGGTAGTTGGCGGCCGCCCCGCCCTGCACGGCGAAGCTGAGCACGGCGACGACCGGCGCCAACACGCGCCCCTCCAGCAACTGGCGCACGATGCTGCGGCGCACGGGCAGGGAAACGTTCGCACCCTCGAGCACGCCACGCAGGTCGTCCGAAGCCGCGAGCAACTGGACGAAGGCTTCGAGCTCGTCGGCCGCACGAGCGACGTCCGGGCCCAGGTCCTCGATCACGGCGTCGGCATAGCCGAGCACGCTCTCCAGCATCTAGCCGCCGGCCCCCCCGGCCGATGCAGGCGCACCGCTCGCGGCTGCAGGGGCGACCCCCTCCAGGGTGGACAGTGCCTCGACCTCGGAGATGGCCTGGTCGACCAGCCGTTGTTGGTCGCTCACCGAGATCCCGTCCCGCAGCACCCGCTCAACGACCGCGATCACAAGCTCGCTCACCTGGGCCCGCAGGTCCTCGGCGGCTCGTCGAGCGGACGCTTGGATGTCAGCGGTGGCACTCTCCACGAGCCGCTGGTAGTCCTCCTCGCCCTTCCTCTGCAGGTCCTGACGGAGCTGCTCGCCCACCTTGGCGGCTTCGTCGCGGAGCCTGCGGGCCTCTTCGCGGCCCTGCGCGAGCTGGCGGGCGCGCTGCTCCTCCAGCTCCTGTGCCCTCGCCCTTGCCTCCTCGGCCTCGTTCAAGTTGCGCTCGATCGTTTGCTGGCGGGCCTCTATCATCCGGTTGGCGTAGGGGAGGACGTACTTTGCCAGCGTCCAGAGCACGACGAGGAAGATGACCAGCTCGACGACGAACGTCGGGCCAGGGACCAAGAAGTTCGAAGTCGCTATCAGCACCAGCGCTGCCCCCGGGCCCTAACCCTTGGCGAGCACGAACACGAACAGCGCCGTGAAGGCCAGGTTGATGAAGTACATGGCCTCGACGAGCCCGACGACCAAGAACATCGTCGAGTAGAGCCGGCCTTGTACTTCGGGCTGGCGGGCGATGCCAGCGATGGTCTGGCTGCCGGCGAGGCCGTCGCCGACGGCGGCGCCCACAGCGCCTCCGCCTAGGGCCAAGCCCCCGCCGGCGAACGCGCCGGCCAGCTCGACGGCCTTTTCAATGGTTGCGGCCATTTGGTCTTATTCCTCTCTTGTTGTGCTTGGTTGGTGAGTGGGATCTCCCAGTGGGCTCAGTGCGCCTCTTCTGTAACTGCGAACTGGTAGTAGATGATCGTGAGCAGGGCAAAGATAAAGGCCTGTATCGCCCCGATGAACATGTCGAACAGCTTCCACACGACTGAAAGGGCTATGGTCGCCGGGAAGAAGTAGATGGGGAAGGCCAAGAGGAGGGCGACCATTATCCCCCCCGAGAAGATATTGCCGAAAAGCCGCAGGGACAGGGTGACGGGCTTCATGAGCTCCTCGATCACCCGGATCGGGGCGAGCCAGCGGGGGCGTGCGAAGAACCCCTTGATGTAGCGCCACAGCCCTCGCGCCCGCAGGCTCTCGACGTTGGTCACGACAAAGACCGTCACGGCCAGCGCGTAGGGCAGGTTGGCATCGGCGGTGGGTGCGGGCAGGTAGTCGGTGTTGTGCCAAAAACCAGGGAGGATCTCGACCCAGTTGCACACGAGTATCAGCACGAAGATCGTGACCCCGAGGGGCACGGCGCGCCGGTACTTGGGGCCCATGCCCGCCTCGACCTGGTCCCCCACCCAGTTGATGATCAACTCCCACAGGACCTGCACCTTGTTGGGTACCGAGGCCGTCATCCTGGCCCGCAGGTAGAGGCCAAGGCCGACGACGATGGCGCCGGCCAAGAGCGTCATCCAGATGGTGTCGAGGTCGAAGGTGAGGCCCCCGATGCTGCGCTTCACATGGTCGCCAACCGGTATGGCCACCGCGAGAAGGGTGCCGGCGCTATGCATGCCTGCCCCCCCCAGTACGGAAGGGGCCCTGGCCGACGGCTCCCTCTCCCGGCGCGCTCTGGCCTGGCCCGCGCGCCTGGCTGGCACCGCTCCCGGCTGCCCCCGCTGCCGGGGCCGCCCCGGCGCCGGGACTTGCGGGCAAAGGGGCCTGGGCCGCCCCGGGGGCGGCCGGTCGGGGGCCCGTGGTCGCCAGGCCCGCAAGCTCACGCTTGTGATAGGCCAACAAGGCCGCCAGGGCGTTGGCCATCAGCAGCACCTGGAAGGCGATCAAGCCCCCGATCATGCCGAAGCCCATCGGGCGCACCAGGAAGAGCAGGACAAAGGCGACCACGGTGAGGGCGCCCAGGCGGGCCGCCACGCTGCCCGCGTAAGGCCTGCGCTCGAGGTGGCCCTCGCTGTCGATGTGGCGGGCGGTCGAGACCTGGAACAACCGGTGGTTGAGCGTGGCGCCGCCGAGGCCAACCACTACGCCGGCTCCCGCCAGCAGTTGGTTGAGCACGAGCGCGCCCGCGACGGCAACTACCGCGAGCGCGAGGCACGACACGAGCGTGCGCCTGACTATGGCGTCAACGTAGAGGACTGGGAAGTCTGCGAGCATCTGGAGGAGCCGTCTCGGGGGTGGAGGAGCCGGGACGAACCTGGCGGCTGCCGCCGGCCGGCTGGCCAAGCAGCCGCGACATCTTACACAAGTACCGCGAGCGCGCCAAAACGAGGACCGGAGCTAGCGCCACCTCCGGAGCTCCGAGCGTGTCCCGGCGACACCGAGGCCCGCACCGAGGACAAGCCCGAGCAGCATGAACAGAGGGAGAGTGCCGGCGGCACTGTCGGCCAGCCATCCGAGCGCCCCACCCCCGAGGACGCAGATGGCATTGAGCATGCCGATGCCCGCGTATGCCATAGGACCGGGGTAACGTGGTCGCGACCGGGCACTCGGCGGTCCCGGAGGCTCTCCCGGCGTGGGGCCGCTCACGGCAAGCCGCCGCGCGTGGTGCGTGTTGCAGCCATGTCAGCTGCAGGCTAGCGGTGCGCGCCCACATGCTGCTCAGGCTACGAAACACGGTGGTAATGCTGCAACTCAGCTGCTGGGGCGGGCGACTACCGGTCCCTCGTAACGCGAGCCACGCTCCCATTGACCGTGCCGGAGGCACCGGCGGGTTCGACCGGCCCGGCTGTCCCCGCCGGGCTGTTGTGCCCGTTGGCCGCCGCTTCGACGGTACCTAGTTCGACGACCTGGGTCTCGGCATTTGCGAGGACATCGCCCCCGTGGGGGACGCCGCGACCAGGCCTGGCAGGACCGGTGTGGTGGTCGGCGTGGTCGTTGGCTGAGCCGCCGTCGCCATTTGGCGGGGCGGCGCGACCACGCGCCGCAAACACGGTGTAGAGGAGGATCCCGAGCGCACCCGCGGCGATGGGGGGTATCTCGTTGTGGGAGTTGGTGACAGCAGGCCACAGCACCAAACTCGAGAGCAAGGCGGTCCAAGCCCAGAGCACGACGACCGCTTGACGGTGGCCGTGGCCGAGGCGCATGAGGCGGTGATGGAGGTGGTTGAGGTCGGCCATCGCAGGGCTCGTCAACTGGCCAGCGCGCCGCACGACGGCAAAGAGCGTGTCGAGCAGGGGGATCCCGAGGATGAAGAACGGGATCAAGATGGGGGCGAAGAAGAAGTACACGCGGCCGCTGTACTGGTAGCTGTCCTGGCCTACGACGGCCAAGGTCGAGGCTGCTACGAGGAGGCCGAGCAGCATGGAGCCGGCGTCCCCCATGAAGATCTTGGCCGGGTGGAAGTTGTGGGGCAGGAAGCCCACGCACACACCCACGGTGACGGCGGCGATCAGGGGGCCGGCATTGCTCACCGAGATAACGTTGACATCGCCGAGGCGGTGCGAGTACACGAAAAACGCGGCAGCGGCGATGGCCACTATGCCTGCTGCCAGGCCGTCGAGGCCGTCGATGAAATTGACCGAGTTGGCCATGACGGCCACCCAGAGGACCGTGGCCAGCACTGCCCAGTTGGTCGAGAGCACGAGCGTCGTCTGCACGAACGGGACATGGAAAAACAGCATGTTGATGCCGAAGACGTACAAGACGGTGGCGGCGAGCACCTGGCCCGCCAGCTTGGCCGGAGGCGACATCTCGCGCACGTCGTCGGCGAGCCCAACACAAAAGATCACCGTCGCTGCGATGACCACGCCGAAGGGCCCCGAACTGCCGCGAAAGACGTCCGAAAACGCGGGTAGCTGCGATGCCACGGCCATCGCCGCCAGGAGCCCCACGTACATCCCGGTACCGCCCCCGGTCGGCGTGGGGCGTTCGTGGACCCGGCGGTCATCGGGCATGACCATGAAGTCGTGGCGCCGGGCCATCGCTCTTGTGGCGAAAGTGGCCAGGTAGGTGGCCACCGCGGCCACTGCAAACACGAGTATGTACTCGCGTAACCCGATCAAGGACCTCTCCCAGCGCTCCGCGTGGCGCCCTTAGCGCTTATGGTGCCGTCCGGGCCAGCGCGCGCCTCGCGCCAGGCGCGAGCGTGCTCCGAGCTTGGACGCCACACGGGAAAGCCTAGCGGCCATCTCGCCTGAGCGCCGCTTTGCCGCCTCAGGCCCATCCCGTGCCGTCCATGGCGCAGCCCCGCGACCTCCCCGGGTGGTCAGGCGAGCGGGTGCTGTGTCAGGCCAGCGCGGCGACCTCGTGTGCCGGCACTGGGCCCTCTCGCAACACCTTCGGTGCCTCCCCGGTGCAGTCGACGACCGTGGACGGAGGTTGGTCGCACTTTCCGGCGTCGAGCACGAGGACGACCTCGCACCCGAGGGCCTTGGCCACCTCCTCGGCCGTGGTGAGCGGAGGTTCTCCATGGCGGTTGGCACTGGTTGTCGCGATAGGGCCGAGCCGCCCGCAGATCGCCAGGGGCACCGGGTGAGCGGGGCAGCGGATGCCGATGGTCTCGTCGTCTTCCCCGAGGTCGGCGTCGAGGTCGGGACGGCGGGGCAGTACGAGCGTGAGCGGGCCCGGCCAGTAACGCTCCATCAGCCGCCGGGCCACCTTGGGCACCGCGGTGCAAAGCCCGAGAGCCTGCTCCTCGCCGGCAACCAGGACGGGGAGGCCTACCGCGCGGGGCCGCGATTTCAGGCGGAAGAGCCGGTCCGAGGCGCCGGTGTGGAAAGGGTCTGCGGCGAGCCCATAGACCGTGTCCGTCGGCAACCCGACGATGTCTCCGCCGTCGAGCGCGTCCACGGCAAGCCGGGTCGCTTTCGCCGGCGGCGGGTCCCCGTAGGCGCTGATGATGGCCACGGCAGCGAAGCTACTAGTGCCTGCGCACACCATGTCACCGCCCCGTCCGGCCGCCCGTGTCAAAAGGGCCGGCGCCCCATGAGGGCCCGGGCCCTGCCAGCCAGGTCGGCCTTCACCGAAACATCGGCGAGCCCGCCCCTCTCTGCGAGCGCTACCGCCCGCGCCGCTTGGTGGGGCGCTATCTCGGCCACGAAGGCTGCACCAGGGGCCAGCCAGCGGCCCGCCCCCGCCAACAGGACTTGGAGCGCCTCGAGACCGTCCGGGCCGGCGACCAGCGCCTGGCGCGGTTCCCAGCACGCCACCTCGGGGGGGAGGGTGCCCAGTTCCCCTTCTGATACATAAGGCGGGTTGGCAACTGCGAGGGCTACCGTGCCCCCGAGCCCCTCGGGGAGCGCGGACCACCAATCGCCGGCCGCGAGCCTGACCCGGCCGGCTGCCCTCGCCCCTAGCCCGGCGAGGTTGGCCGAGGCAACCTCCAGCGCCCCGGGCGAAATGTCCGTCGCCCAGACCTCCACCGCCGGGCGCTCCGCAGCGATGGAAAGCGCGATCGCGCCCGTGCCAGTGCCGAGGTCGACGACAGTGCTGGGGCCGTTGCCGGCGGGACGAGCTGCCACCAGCCGGTCGAGCTCTGCGAGCGCCACGTCCACCACGATCTCGGTTTCGGGCCGGGGGATGAGCGCCCGCCGGTCCACCATCAAATCGAGGGAACGGAAGGCCCAGTGCCCGAGCACGTACTGCACCGGCTCGCCGGCCAACCTACGCTCGACCATGGCCCAGAGGGCATTTTCGCCCCTGGCTGGCGCCGGGTCACCGGCCGCTTGGGCCCAGGTCGTACCGGAGGCCTCTTCTACGAACCAGCGCGCCGCGGCTTCGTCACCGAGCACCTCGGCCGCCGACCTCTGGAGCCAAGACCACAAAGGACGCGAGCGTGTCACTCTTCGGCTGCGAGCTGGCGTGCCCTCTCGTCGGCCAAGAGGGCGTCGACCAATTCGTCGAGGTCACCCATCAAGACCTTGTCGAGCTTGTAGAGCGTGAGCCCGATGCGGTGGTCCGTGACCCGGTTTTCCTTGTAGTTGTACGTCCGGATCTTTTCCGACCGCCCGCCCCCGCCCACCTGGCTCCGGCGCGCCTTTGACATCTCGGCCGCCTGGCGCTCTTGCTCGGCTCGGAGCAGCCTCGCCTTTAGGACCTGCATCGCCTTGGCCCGGTTTTGGATCTGGCTTTTTTCGTCCTGCATCGACACCACGATCCCGGTCGGCAGGTGCGTAACCCGGACAGCCGAATCGGTCGTGTTCACTGATTGGCCGCCGGGCCCGGTCGAACGGTAGACATCGACACGTATGTCCTTTTCGTCGACCTGGACCTCGAGTTCCTCCGCCTCGGGCAGGACAGTGACGGTGGCCGAGGACGTGTGCACCCTCCCCTGGGACTCTGTGACCGGTACCCGCTGGACCCTGTGGGGGCCACCTTCGTGCTTGAAGCGCGCCCAGGCTTCCTGGCCCTTCACGAGCAGCGTGACCTCGTTGAACCCGCCCATGGGCGAGGGGCCCGACGAGAGGATCTCGGCTTTCAGCCCGCAACGCTCGGCATAACGGAGGTACATCTCCGCGAGGTCGCGAGCAAAAAGGTTGGCCTCCTCTCCACCCTCGGCCCCACGGATCTCGACGATGACGTTGCGCCCGTCGTTCGGATCTCGGGGCAGGAGCAGCACGCGGAGCCGCTCCTCGAGATCAGCCAGGCGTCCCTCTGCAGAGTCGATCTCGCCGGCGAGCAGTTCGCGGTCCTCTCCCTCGGCACCGACCAGCATCTCGCGAGCTGTGGCCAAGTCGGCTTCGGCCGCCTGGTAAGAACGGTAGGCCTCCACCACAGGCTCGAGTTCGTGATGGCGCTTCGACACCTCCCGGAGGCGGCGCGGGTCTGAGATCACCGAAGGGTCCGACAGCTGAGCGACGACGACGTCGTACTCGCGCACCAACTCTGATAAGCGCTCTAACACTTCGCTGCCGGGTTGCTCGGTACCGGGGTTACTTGGAGACGCGCCCTATTTGGCGCCGGACCTCGCCGCACGGCGCCCGTAGCGCCGCTCGAAGCGCTCCACCCTTCCCCCCGTGTCCACGAGCTTTTGCTTACCCGTGAAGAAGGGATGGCATTCGTTGCACAGTTCGGTGTGCAAGTTATCCTTGGTCGAGCGCGTCATAAATGTGTTGCCGCACGAGCAGACCACCTTGGCCTGCACGTACTCGGGGTGGGTGTCCGCTTTCATGGTGCCTCCCAGGGTATGGCCTGCTCGGGCTAAATGGCAGGAGCGGGCTGCTTGGCGATGTCGGCCAGGAACTGCTCGTTGCTCCTCGTCGTCTTGATCTTGTCCACGAGGAGCTCGAGGCCGGCGCCGCCGTTGCCGTCAGTAGCGAGGGCATTTAGCACCCGGCGCAGCTTCCAGACCTGTTGGAGCTGGCCACGGTCGAAGAGCAGCTCCTCGTGGCGAGTCGAAGAGGCGTTGACGTCGAGGGCCGGGTAGATACGCCGCTCCGCCAGCTTCCTGTCCAGGCGGAGCTCCATGTTGCCGGTACCCTTGAACTCCTCGAAGATCACTTCGTCCATGCGGCTCCCCGTCTCTACCAACGCCGTCGCCAGGATCGTGAGGGAGCCACCCTCTTCTATGTTGCGGGCACTGCCGAAGAACTTCTTCGGCGGGTACAAAGCACCCGTGTCGATGCCACCGGACATGATGCGGCCCGTGGCGGGCTGGGCGAGGTTGTAGGCCCTCGCCAAGCGCGTGATGCCGTCCAGGACGATGACTACGTCACGGCCCAGCTCCACCATCCGCTTAGCTCGCTCGATGGCCAGCTCGGCAACCTGGGTGTGCTCGTCGGCGGGCCGGTCGAAGGTCGATGCGACGACCTCACCCTTCACCGAGCGGCGCATGTCGGTGACCTCTTCGGGACGTTCGTCGACGAGGAGCACCATCAGGTAGACCTCGGGGTTGTTGGCCTCGATCGAGTGCGCGATCTGCTTCAAGACGGTGGTCTTGCCGGCCTTGGGAGGAGAGACGATCAACCCTCGTTGGCCCTTGCCGATCGGCGAGATCAAGTCCACGATCCGCGCCGTCACGTTGGCCGGGTCGCCGGGGATCTCGAGGCGGAGCTTCTCGTCGGGGAAAAGAGGTGTGAGGTTTTCGAACTTGGGCCGGTTGCGGGCCTCCTCGGGGGCGAGCCCCGAGACCGAGTCCACCCTCACCAGGGCTGGGTACTTCTCGTTGCTCGCCGCCGGCCTGTACGCACCCTCGATCAGGTCGCCCTTTCTCAGGCCGAACCTGCGCACCTGCGTGATCGACACGTAAACGTCGGCGGAGCTGGCGAGGTAGCCGCTCGTCCGGAGGAAACCGTAGCCTTCCTCCCTCAGGTCGAGCAGGCCCGAGCACGTCACGAGCTCGCCCGAGTAGGGCACCTCCGGCTGGGCCACCAGGTCGCGCTCGACTCCCCGGCCGTCGCCCCGGGAGGGCTTGTCCCGGTTACGGCGCCGGCGCCGCCGGCTATTGCCGAGGCTGGCATCACCCTCGGGGCGCCCGCGGCCGTAGTCGGGGCGCTGGTAAGTCTGGGTGTTGTACCCGACCTGTCCGTCAACCCCTGGACCTTCGCCGGGCGTTTCGGGTGCGACGGGCGCCGACGCCTCCCTGGTCGCCCCGCCCCTAGCACGCCCGGCCGCCACGCGCCCGCGCGCTGCTACAGCAACGCCGTTTGTGGGGTCGCCGTGGCCATTGGCGCTGGCGTTGCTGTGACCATTGGCACTCGGTGCCGCCTCCGCGAGCGCGGCCTCAGCCGACGCGTCTTGGCCCGAGGTGGGCGGGGTGGGAGCGACCGCACCCAGGGCAAGCTGCTCAGGCCCGTCGCCCTCCTTCGCAGCACCACGCCGAGCACGCGGCTTACGGGCCTTGTCCGCGGCGGGCGCCGGGGCTTTAGCCGGGCCCGCGCCGTCGGCAGGCGGTTCCACCCCCGTCGCCTCGAGTATCCGCGCGACGAGGTCGGCCTTCTTGGTCCGAGCCGGGAGGGAAGAGCCGAGGGCCTGGGCAATAGCAAAGAGCTCCTCCCGCTCCTTTGCCTCTAAGACGGAGCGCTCGAGCTGCAAGTCACTCATTTACTACCTCTGAGGGTGCGAGTGGTCTAACAAAGGACAATACGACCGGAGCCAGTTGTCACTGGGATGCCCCCCGTCGGGCCTAGCCCGGTTTGGCTACGGTTTTAGGCCCACTTGGTGACGCCCGGGAGATCCCGCTCCGGATGAGCTGCCCGCTCACGCCTATCGCGAGCCGGCACCACCATCATACCTACTCTCACGCCATCGCGCCAGGAAGGCCTTCCAGGCCTCTTAGGGGAGCCCTCCCTGGAGGCTACAGGCCGAGCTCGGCCCGGACGGCACCGAGCTCGGCTTCCACGGCACGCGGCACCGCGATCTGCCCTATCGCCACGTCGGGGTCCTTCAGGCCGTGGCCCGTGAGGACGCACACGACCCGAGATCCTTCCGGTACACCCACCTCGAGCAGGCCGGCAACGGCTGCGGCCGACGCTGGTTCGCAAAACACAGACTCCTCTCGGGCGAGGAAACGGTAGGCCGCGAGGATCTGTTCGTCTGTGACGGCCGAGATCGAGCCGCCCGACTCTGCGGCGGCTGCGCTCGCCCCGTACCAGGAGGCGGGTTTTCCGATGCGGATGGCCGTTGCCACCGTTTCCGGCTTTTCCACGGGGTGGCCGAGCACTATCGGCGCGGCACCCGCCGCTTGGAAACCCAACATCCGCGGCAAACGTTTGGCTTTGCCCGCGTCCTGGTACTCGCGGTAACCCTTCCAGTAGGCCGTGATATTACCGGCGTTGCCGACGGGCATGCAATGAACCTCGGGCGCGTCGCCGAGCGCGTCGGTTATCTCGAAAGCACCGGTCTTTTGGCCTTCGATCCGGTAGGGGTTTATGGAGTTCACTACTGTGACGGGCTCCACTCCCGCCAGTTCGCGCACGAGCTCCAGCGCCCGGTCGAAATTTCCCCTCACCTGGACGACCTTTGCGCCGTGCACCAATGCTTGGGCCAGCTTGCCGAGCGCTATGTACCCGTCGGGGATGAGCACTACGCACGGCAGGCCCGCGCGCGCAGCATAGGCGGCCGCGGATGCCGAAGTGTTGCCTGTAGACCCGCACACCACCGCCTTGGCCCCCTCCTCGACGGCCTTGGATATAGCGACCGTCATGCCCCGGTCCTTGAACGAGCCGGTCGGGTTGGCACCCTCCACTTTTAGCCACACCTCCGCGCCCGCCCGTTCCGAAAGCCTCGGCGCCGGCAGGAGGGGGGTATTGCCCTCGCCCAGCGTGACCACCGGCGTTTGCTCGCTCACCGGGAGGTGGTCGCGGTACTCCTCTATGACGCCCCTCCAGGGACGGCACAAAGCGGGCGCAGCCGCTCCCGGCAGAGGCCCGGGAAGAGCTGCTCCGCTCACCGCCCGGTCACCCTGATCAGGCTCCCGAGGCGACGGACGGCGTCGAGCCCGCGGAGCTCGTGGAGGCAAGCCTGCAGGTCGCGTTCGTAGGCGGGGTGGGTGACGAAGACGAGGTGGGCCTCTGGTTCGGGCCCGGCGCGCCGGGCCCGCTCTTCCCCGGGCTCGGCCTCTGGCTCGGGGGCCTCCTGCTCCATCGAACGCACCGAGACGTGGTGGCGGCCGAGCACGCTGGCAATGGCGGCCAGCACGCCGGGGCGGTCGGCGACGAGGAGTGACAAGTAGTAGGCGCAGCGCAGGTCGTCGATGGGCCGGACGGTCACGTCGTGCAGCTCCAGCTTGCGTGGCGCGCCCTTCACGACCAGGTTGTGGGCGGCATCGACCAAGTCGCCGAGCACGGCGCTGGCAGTCGGCGGGCCGCCGGCACCCCTCCCGAGCAGCATCAGCTGGCCGACGGCGTCGCCCTCGACGAACACGGCGTTGAACGAGTCGCGCACCGAAGCGAGCGGGTGCGCCCTCGGGAGCATCGTGGGGTGGACACGCACCCCGAGCGAGCCGTCGGGCCCAGCCTCGACCACGGCTAGGAGCTTTATCGCGAAGCCGAGGCGCGCCGCCACGGCGATGTCCTGAGCGGTGATCGCCGATATCCCCTCGCGGTAGACGTCGCCCGCGACCACCTTCGCCCCGAAGGCCACGTTGGCCAAGATGGCGGCCTTGGCGGCGGCGTCGTAGCCCTCGACGTCGGCGGTGGGGTCGCGCTCGGCGTAACCGAGGCTCTGCGCCTCCGCCAGCGCCTCCCGGTAGCTCACACCGGAGGAGTCCATGCGGGTGAGTATGTAGTTGGTGGTCCCGTTGACGATGCCCATCACCCGCTCGATGCGCTCGCCGGCGAGCGACTCCCGCAGCGCCCTGATGAGCGGGATCCCGCCCGCCACCGAGGCCTCGAAGAGCAGGTCGACACCCGCCCGGCCGGCGGCGTCCCAGAGTTCGCCGCCGTGGTTGGCCAGGAGTTCCTTGTTGGCGCTGACGACCGGCTTACCCCGCGACAGGGCCCGGAGCACGAGGTCCCTCGCCGGCGAGATGCCCCCCATCACTTCGACCACCACGTCCACGGCGGGGTCGTCGACGACGTGGCCGGCATCGGTGGTGAGCAGGGCCTCGACGCCGGGCACGTCCCGTTCCTTGGCCGCCGAGCGGACGGCCACCCGGGCGAGCTCGAACTCGATGCCCGTGCGCTCGGCGATGCGCTTGGCGTCAGTCAACAAGAGGCGCGCGAGGGCTGCCCCGACGTTGCCGCACCCGAGCAGGCCGACCCGGACCACCGGCCTCAGCTGGGACTGCAGTCGGGTCGCCGGCTGGGCTTGCGGCTGCGGCCCCGTCGCCGGCTGCCGTACTGGCCCCGTCGCCGCCTGGCGCTGCGGCCCGCCTGCGGCTCGGCGCGCGGACGGCCCGGGCTCGGCTCCGGCTCGGCCCGCTCCCGGCTCGGTAGCGGTTGACCGGCGCTGAGCCTTCGCCGGCGACCCCATCGCGTCTTTCCTCGTCGTCTCTATGGGTGGGCAGGCTATCGAGCCGGCGACAGGCTGGCCAGCGAAGCGGCCGGCCGGCGGGAGCCACACGGGAGTGCACTCTCGAGCGGAGACCTGGCCGCGGGCCTACTGAACGTACCGGGCGGTCCGCCCTCGGGCCCCGCCGGCGACGCTCGGAGCCCGCCGGCGACGCTAGGAGCCGACCCTGGGCCCGCTCGTCGCTACTAATGTCGCCTTCGTCCACTTCTGACGCGCTTGGGGCCTATTTCGCCCAGAACCCGACACTCTTGGCCGCAGAGGACATTTGTCGCGCCCTCGCTGCCGCTTGTTGTTGCTTCTTATACAATAAAAGGTCATGGACAGCACGGAAAGACAAGTAGCCGAGCTCCTGCGTCGCCAGTACGGCGTCGTGGCCAAGGACCAGCTGGCCCGTGTGGGCATGACCCGCGACCAGATCCACCACCGGTGCAGGGCTGGTGAGTGGGCCGTGGCTCTTCGGCGCGTCTACCGCTCGGCTGTGTTCCCAGAGACCTTCGAGCAGCGTCTCATGGTGGCGATGCTCGCCGCCGGCGCCGGCGCAGTGGTCTCCCATGGCTCGGCCGCCTGGCTGTGGCAGCTGCAGGCGCGGCCCCCGGACCGGCCCAGCCTGACGGTGCCGGCGCGGCGACACCCACAAATCCCAGGTGCCGACCTTTACCGCCACAATGACTTGGACTACCTCCGGGTAAGCCATCGGCGCAACTTCGACTGCACCGATCCCCTGCGCACGTTGGTGGACTTCGCCGCCGTCGCCACCACGCATCAACTGGCCGACGCGGTGGACACAGCCCTGTCGACAAGGCTCGTGACGGTCGGCGGGCTCGAGGCCGAACTCTCTCGTCGGGCAGGCCGGGGCCGCCGTGGCGTGCGGCCCTTGCGGGACCTCCTCACACGGCGGGGGATGATTGGGGCGCCTACGCCCAGCGCGCTGGAGGCCGAGACGTCCGAACTGCTCCACCTCTGGAAGATCCCGGTGCTGGGCCGCGAGGTCCATATCGGCCCTGACGGCCGTTACCGGGTCGACTTCTCCCTGCCGCCCCCCGTGGTGATCGAGGTGGACGGCTTCGCCTACCACTGGAGCCCCGAGGCCAAGGCCTACGACGAAGCGAGACGTAACCGATTGCGCCTAGAGGGCACATTCGTCCTCGTGTACACCTGGCGCGACATACGCTTCGACGGGCGTCGGGTGGCGCTGGAGGCCTTGGCCGCGCTTGGGCGCTTCGCCTGCGGTGCAGTGGTGAAGGTAACTGGGCACACCGAGCCCCTCGTGCCGGGATAGACACACGCCTCAGGCGTCAAGCGCCAGAAGGTCTTCGTAGGTCTCGCGCCTCACTACCACTCGCCAGCTCCCGTCCTTCACGAACACCACAGGTGGGCGGGGAACCTTGTTGTAATTGGAAGCCATCGAGTGCCCGTAGGCACCCGTGACAGGCGTAGCCAGCACGTCACCAACGCAAAGGTCAGTTGGGACGTGAGCGTCACGCACGACTACGTCGCCGGACTCGCAGTGCTTGCCCACGACGGTCACGACCCGTGGGCGCTCCGCCGGCACGTCCCGAGGTAGGAAAGCCTCGTAACCCGAACCGTACAGCACGGGTCTCGGGTTGTCGCTCATGCCCCCGTCGACGCTCACGTAGGTGCGCAAGCCCGGGAGTTCTTTTACCGTCCCGACCGTGTAACAGGTGATGGCGGATCTCGCCACGATGGCCCGTCCCGGCTCGGCTGAAATAACCGTTTTCTCTGCTATCCCGGCTCGGCGTGCCGCCACTTTGATGGCCTCCGCCCACTCGGTTATCGACGGGGCGCTCTCTCCGGCCACGTAGGGGACGCCCAATCCCCCGCCCATGCAAAGCTCTTCCAGCCCGGAGCGCTCGAAGAACTGTGCAATTACAGAAAGGGCGAGCTCGAAGCTCTCCAGGGCAAAGATCTGCGACCCGATATGGACATGGAGGCCGACCAACTCGACTCCGGCGAACTCCGAGCGCAGCCGGTGTAGGGCTTCCTCAGCAGCGCCCGACGCCAAGCCGAAGCCGAACTTGGAGTCGTCCTGGCCAGTCATCACGTACTCGTGGGTATGCGCCTCCACACCGGGCGTGACGCGTGCCCACACCTTGGGGGCGGGCCGCCCATGCGGGAGCTTTTGTGAAAGGGTGGCCAGGCGGTCGATCTCGTCGAACGAGTCGACCACGACCCGACCGACGCCCGCTGCCCGGGCCGCTTCCAGCTCCTCCATCGACTTGTTGTTGCCATGCATGACGAGACGCTCGCCCGGCACGCCGGCAGCGAGCGCGACCGCCAGTTCTCCCCCTGTCGAGACGTCTATGCAGCAGCCCTCCTCGTGCACGAGAGCCGCCATCGCCTTGCACATGAACGCTTTGGACGCGTACGCGACCCGTGGCCCGAAGGCCCGGCGGGCTTCTCGGCAGCGCCGGCGGATGTGCTCCTCGTCGTACACGAAGACCGGCGTCCCGACCTCCCCGACCAGTCCCAGCACGTCCACGCCGGCGATACTGAGACGCCCTGTCGCGCCCACCTCGGCCGTCTCCGGTAGGAGGTGAAGGGGCACGGGGCCGGCCGGCCCCGTGGGCGCGCTGCTGGATCTGCCGTCCCCTCGCTCGGGTGATGCGGTCACGGGCGAGGTTGTGGGCGGATCTGGGGTCACGTCATCCATGCTGCCAGGACGAGAGCAGGCTGGGCGGCCGGCACCACTATGCTGGTCGGGCAGCCCCCGTAGCTCAGGGGATAGAGCGCCGGCCTCCGGAGCCGGGTGCGTGAGTTCGAATCTCGCCGGGGGCACCTGCACCTGCTGTTGACCGTTGTCGCCACGTACCCCCAGTTGCCCGGTAGCAGGTCCTGCCGGTAGCAGGTCCTGCCAGCAGCCGGTCCTGCCAGCAACAGGTCCTGTCGGTCCCTTCAGGTCGAGACCCGGCGCGGCCACCAGACGCGCTCCCCGATAACCAAGAACAACGCGGGCACCAGTACCGTGCGGACGAGCATGGTATCGAGGAGCACCCCGATGGCGATAGCGGTCCCGACCTCTGTGACCGAAACCGAGGGCAATTGTGCGAGAGCGGCAAAGGTGGCAGCAAGGATGACACCAGCCGCTGTTATGACACCCCCGGTCAGCGCGAGGCCTTGGAGGGTCCCCCGCCGTGTACCCAGGCTGCCAGTCTCTTCCCGGACGCGCGCGCTGAGGAAGACGTTGTAGTCGACCCCGAGGGCGAGTAGGAAGATGAAGACATAGAGCGGGATCTCGGCATTGACGCTCGAGTAGCCGAGCCCGTAGTGCCAGAGGAGGCTCGATAGCCCGAAGGAGGCGCCGAAGCTGAGCGCCGTCGTTGCTACCAGTACGAGCGCAACCACCAGAGCGCGCAGCAGGAGCGCGATGACGACGAAGCTGACGACGAGCACGAGGGGGATGAGCACCTCCGTGTCGCGCCCGGCGGCCCTGGCGATGTCGTACTCTGCGGCCGGGTCGCCGCCCACGAACGCGCTGGGCGCGCCCGGCGAGCTTGGCGCGAAGGGCGCTGATCGCCTGAGAGCCCCCCGGCCCGTACGGGGGGGCAGAGAGGACGAGGGAGTAGCTCTCGAAGGCGCCGAACTCGGGGCCCGAGGTAACGGCGGCAACGCCGGTCGTGGATCTTGCGGCGGCTTCTGCACCCGCAGCTTCGCTCGGTGGGGCCAGGAGCACGAGCGGGGCGAGCATCCCGCGAGGGAAGTGCTCGGAGAGGAGTTGCTCGCCGACGATGCTGCCGGGACGGCCTTTCAGGTCGCCGAAGGGGTCGCTGTTCGTATGGAGAGATGCCAAGCCGGCGCAGGCGGCGCCGAGCAGGACAAGAGCGCCGAGCGCCACCGGCACCGGGCGGCGGGCGACACGGGCGCCGATGGCTCCCCAGGTACGTGAGGCTTCGTCCCCGACTTGGCCGGGGCGCGAGGTGCGCGGCCAGAAAGCCGCTCGGCCGAGGACGAGCAGGAGCGCCGGCAGGAGGGTCGTCTCAGCCGCCAGCGCGGACAGCACCGAGACGGCCCCGACCGGCCCGAGCCCGTGCAGCGAGGCAGAGCTGGCGGCGAGGAGGCAGAGCATGGCGCCAGCGACGGTCGCTGCCGAGGCGACCAGGGTCGGCAAGGTGGCCCGCAGCGCGCTCGCCATGGCGTCCTCGCAGGCAAGGTGGCGGTGCAGTTCCTCCCGGTAGCGGTGGACGAGAAGCAGGGCGTAGTCGCTCGCCGCACCGAATACGAGCACGACCAAGATGGCCGAGGACAGGTAGCTGACGGTGGTCCCGGCCTCCGCCAGCCCATAGGCGGCCGCCTTGGCAACCTCGACGGCTCCAATGGCGCTCAGGAGCGGGAGGGCCCAGAGCACGGGGCTCCGGTAGACCGCGAGCAGGATGACCCCGACGATGACGAGGGCGCTCAGCAGCAGAGCGCTCAGGGTGGTGCTGCCACTGTCCGCCGAGACAGCAGCAGTTCCGGTCACCGCAACCTCGAGGTTGCCACGGGGACCGGCCGTGGGCCGGCCCACCACTTCTCTGACCGCTTCTCTGACCGCCTTGACGGCGGTGGTATCGACAGAGGTCACGTCGTTCGACGATGACGACACTGAGACCGCGAAGAGGGCTGCTTTCCCGTCACGGGACTGCTGGATGGGGCCGGGGGGGCTGAGCCCACGGACGGGCCCGTCCAGGCGCTCGACTGCCCGGCGTGCCGTCCGGACAGCGCTCAGGTCGCCTGGCCCCAGGCGGTGGGACCCCGCGAAGACAACGACTGCCTGCTGGCTGACCAGCCCGCCTGACACCCGTTGCGCCTGCTCCTCGATAGTGGCGACACGCGCCGACTGGGATGAGGAGGGCAGGAAAGCGAGGGCCGTGCCGTTGGTCGCTTTGGCCAATGCGCCGGCAAAGGGCGCGAGCGCCACCACGACCAGCACCCACAGGCCTATAACTGGCCAGCGGAGCCGTCTCAGCCACGAGCCCAGGGACGACGCAGGGACGTGAGGTTGCTCGGCGACGAGGCCGTCCACGCCATCTTCAACCACGTGAGGCTCCCCGGCTTAGGCTCCCCAGTGGGTGCAGCTGGAGGACGAACTCAGCCACGCCGTGGTTGTCGAGCGACCCGAGGGGGCCGAGCCCCGCAGGGATCCCGGTGCCCCAGGTGGCCAGCGATACCGGGGCAGAGCCCGCCACCTGCAACAGCTGGCCGTCCCTCCGTTCGGTGGTCGCGACCGTGACCGGGTGCGAGGCCCCGTCCAGGCTGAAGCGGCCCGTCACCGACGGTGTTTCTGGCGTGGCCGTCGTACGAGCGTTCCCGGACCCCCCAATGACGGCGCTTACCTGCTCGTTACCTGTTCGAGCGTCCACGCTTACCCTCCTCCTCCGCACCTTGCGCGGGGCTTCGGTCCCTGGGCCGGCTTCACCCGGCCCTGATGGCTGCTAGCACGTACTAGAGTAGCAAAGGTTGGCACTTGAGATATAAGGTCTAAAGTCTCAAAGATGAGGAGGGAGGTCCGATGAGGGACGCTGCACAACCGCCTACGGCGTTGGCCCTGGGCGGGCGCGTGGTCGGGCCATCACGGCTGGGGTCGTCGCCGTGGCCTGGGCGAGCACGGGCGTGCTCGTGGCGACCATTGGGGTCGTCGCCGTGGCCTGGGCGAGCACGGGCGTGCTCGTGGCGACCATTGGGGTCGTCGCCGTGGCCTGGGCGAGCACGGGCGTGCTCGTGGCGACCATTGGGGTCGTCGCCGTGGCCTGGGCGAGCACGGGCGTGCTCGTGGCGACCATTGGGGTCGTCGCCGTGGCCTGGGCGAGCACGGGCGTGCTCGTGGCGACCATTGGGGTCGTCGCCGTGGCCTGGGCGAGCACGGGCATGCTCGTGGCGACCACTGTCGTCCCCCTGGCCACCTCTCCGCTGGGGCTGGCCACCGCGGATGGCTGTTCCAACCTCTCAGGTCTGGTTGCGGGGCGGCGGTACACTCCCCCCTCGTGAGTGCTCCTGACGGGATCTTGGTTACGGGCGGCGCCGGCTTCGTGGGAGCGACGCTGGTAAGGCGGCTGGTAGCGAGCGGGTACCGGGTCCGGGTGCTCGACAACCTCAGCACCGGGGACGCCGCGCACCTGGCCGGCGTGGACGTCGAACTGGTCAAGGGCGACATCCGCGACGCGGAGGCGCTGGACGAAACGCTCGAAGGCCTGGGGGCGATCATCCACCTCGCCGCAGCTGGCTCAGTGATCGGTTCAGTGCAGGACCCCGAGACGAACTTCGACGTCAACGTGCTCGGCACTTTCCGCGTCCTCGATGCCGCCCGGCGGGCGGGCGTCGAGCGCGTGGTGCAGGCCTCGACTGGCGGAGCGCTGATCGGAGACGCCACACCGCCCGTCGACGAACGGTCGCTGCCCAAGCCCATCTCCCCCTACGGGGCGAGCAAGCTGGCCGGCGAGGGTTACGCGCACGCATTCGCCAAGACATACGGGGTCCGCACCGTCGCCATCCGGTTCGGCAACGTGTACGGCCCGTGGTGCGCCCGCAAGCGCGGCGTGCTCAACGTCTTCTTCGAGTCGATCCACTCCGGCGCGCCCTTGATCATCTACGGCGACGGGACGGCGTCTCGGGACTATGTGCACGTGGACGACATCTCCAACGCCCTCCAACTCGCGCTGGAAAACGACGTCCCTGGCGGCACAGTGCTGCACGCCGCGTCCGGCGTCGAGACGACGGTCCAGGAGCTGGCCGACCTGTGCCGCCAGGCTGCGGGAGTGCCCGACCACCCGATCGAGTACCGGCCCAAACGAGCTGGTGAGGTGGGCCGCAACTTCGCCTCCTACGACCTGGCGAACCAGGTGCTCGGCTATGCGCCCTCGGTCCCTCGTGAGGTCGGGATCCCCCGGACCTGGAAGTGGTTCCAAGAGGAAGTGTTCCGCGACTAACCAGGCCGTGGTGCATGAGTTCGAAGCCCGCCGGGGGCACGTGCTTGCGGGCGACCAAGTCCTGACGGCGCCCGGAGATGACCAAGCGCCCGAGGTTGTCCCCGTAGACAAGAAAACCTGTCTTTGACCGCGTGAACCGCGGTGCCGTCGCACTTACGCACGAGAGCGGGAAGACTGACAGGCCCGAGCGAGTTGGAACTTCCGTGAGCATGGACATTGGACGGTTAGGGATCTGGCTTTGGGGCGGGTCGCTCGGCGCGGACATCGCGCGAGAGGCGGAGCGGCTCGGTTACGGGGCCATCTGGCTGGGTGGGTCACCCCCGGGGGACCTCGCTCAAGTCGACGAGTTGCTCGGTGCCACGAACCGCATAACGGTCGCCACCGGCATCGTCAACATGTGGAAAGATGACGCGGCCACGGTGGCTGCCTCGTTCCACCGCATCGAAGGCCGCCACCCCGGCCGCTTCCTGCTCGGGGTCGGCATCGGGCACCCCGAGGGCACACCCGAGTACCGCAAGCCGTACCAAAAGATCGTCGACTACCTGGACCGCCTCGACGGGGCGGGGGTGCCGGTAGAAAGGCGGGTCTTGGCTGCGCTCGGGCCAAACGTGCTCCGGCTGGCAAGGGAGAGGGCGGCCGGCGCCCACCCGTACCTCACCACTCCCGAGCACACCAGGGCGGCACGCGAGACGCTCGGGACCGGCAAACTGCTCGCACCCGAGCAAAAGGTCGTGCTCTCCGCCGATACCGGCACGGCGCGGGCGACAGCGCGGGCAACCGTCGAGCGTTACCTCGGGCTCACCAACTACCGCCGCAACCTGCTCCGGATGGGCTGGGCGGAGGCCGACCTCGACCACGGAGGGAGTGACCGCCTGATCGACGCCTTGGTACTGCACGGCCGCGCCGGCGACATCGCTCGAGGCATCACCGCCCACCTGGACGCGGGCGCCGACCACGTGTGCGTCCAACCGCTCGGGCCCGACCCTCTCCCTGCTATACGGGCGCTCAGCGAAGCGCTGCTTAGCAGCTGAGCCTCCTGGACGCCCGGACGCCCGGACGCCCGGAAAACCTTTGTCCGAGCCACCTAGTCCTCACCCAGGTCGGGCTGGCTGGGCCCTCCCTGCAGGCTAGGCGGGCCCCGACTGGCGTCACCGGCCAACCCTGCAGCCAGCAGGGGGCTACCGGTCATCGGACGTACAGCTGTCGTTGGCTGGGCCAAGGGAAAGAAAAGGTTTTCTTGACTCGGTTGGAGGGCTCGCCGTATCATGCCTGACCACTATGGAAAGCACAGGGTTCGGCGCACCCGTGCAGCCGGTCTCGTCGCAGCATGCTGCGCTTGGGCCTCTAGGTGGCGGGTCGGTGCGCCTCGGCGACGGCTTCTGGCGCGACCGGCAGGTCCGTAACCGAGAGGTGACCATCCCCCATGGCATCGAGATGCTCGAGGAATGGGGCAGCCTAAATAACCTCCGCATGGCCGCCGGGGAATCGAGCGGCGAGTACCGCCTCCCAGTGTTCATGGACTCCGACGTGTACAAAGTCATGGAGGCCGTCGCCTGGGAGCGCCAGCACGGGCTGGAACCCGCCCATGAGCGGTTCTTCGAGCAAACGGCGGCGCTCCTTTCCAAAGCCCAGGAGCCCGAGGGTTACCTCAACTCCTACGTCCAGGTAGTGCAACCAGGGAAGCGCTTCGCCGAGCCGGCCATGGGCCACGAGCTCTACTGCGCCGGCCACCTCTTCCAGGCCGCTGTCGCCGAAGCACGCGGGCCACGGCGAGAAGCGCTCCTCGGGCCCATCGCCCTGCGCCTCGCCCGCCACCTCGTCGGGGCGATGAGGGAGCGCCCAGGGTTCGTGCCCGGGCACCCGGAGGTAGAGATGGCCCTCGTCGAGATGTACCGCCAAAACGGGGGCCCAGAGTTGCTCGACTTAGCGGCGGAGCTGGCCGGCAGGCGGGGCCGCTCCACCCTTACTTCGGGGGGCTTCGGGCCCGAGTACTTCCAAGACGAGATGGAGCTGGCCAAGGCCGACAAGGTGCGCGGCCACGCCGTACGCGCCCTGTACCTTCTGTCGGGTGCCGCGGACCTGTTCGTGGAAACGGGCCGGCCCGAGCTGCTAGAGGCTTGCCAGGCCCAGTGGGACGACATGGTGAGCTCCAAGGCCTACCTGACCGGCGGGGTCGGCTCACGCCACAAAGACGAGGCCTTCGGCGACCCCTACGAGCTGCCGCCTGATCGCGCCTACTGCGAGACCTGCGCAGCGGTGGCCTCCGTCATGTGGAACTGGCGCATGACCCTCGCCACCGGACAGGCGCGCTACGCCGAGTTGACGGAGCGCACGCTCTACAACGGCTTCCTGGCGGGTTGGGGGCTCGACGCCAAGAGCTTTTTCTATGTGAACCCCCTGCAGAGCCGCACCGGGGTGAGCCGCCAGCGCTGGTACCGCTGTGCCTGCTGCCCGCCTAACGTCATGCGGCTGGTCGCCAGCCTGGAGCACTACGTCGCCAGCCGCAGCGCGCACGGCCTCCAGCTGCACCAGTTCGTGCCGGCGACGATCTCGCTCGCTCTCTCCGGCGGGAGGTTCCGGGCGGACGTGGACAGCGCCTACCCCTGGGAAGGCTGGCTCCGCCTGAGGGTCGAGGAGGCCCCAGAGGCCCCCATGGAGATCGCCGTCCGCGTGCCATCATGGGCGCCCGAGCTCGCTGCCGAGGTGAACGGCTCCTCCGAACAAGTGGGCCCCGGTCCTGACGGGTACCTCCACCTCCGCCGCAGCTGGCGGCCCGGGGACGAACTCGGCATCTCTTTCCCTTTGCGGCCTCGCCTCGTGCGCCCCGACCCGCGCATCGATGCGCTGCGCCGGTGCGTGGCCGTCGAGCGGGGGCCGCTCGTCTACTGTTTCGAGCCGCCTGGCCCGGAGGCGGCTCCCGGCCTCCGGGAGCAAGCGCCGGACGCCCTTGCCGGCCTCCTTGGAGCACCCCCTATAACCGAGCGCTCGGCCCTGGTGGGGGGCGAAAAAGTGATAGAGCTCGTGGGCCAGGGACGCGCTTTCTCCTTGCCGGGGGGAAGGCGCTGGCCCTATTACGACGCCGCCGGGAGCGGCCGAGGGGCCGGCACTCACCCAAACGCCCCCACTGGGGGAGGCCCCTCGAGAGAAAGCTCCTTCGAGATGGCCGCCATCCCCTATTTCGCCTGGGCCAACCGAGGAGAGCTGCCCATGCGGGTCTGGGTGCCAGAGATCGCCCTCTGACCTAGATCCGCGAGTTACAAGGCTGTAAGCAATAGCAGCTCTCTGGGGCGTTGTGCTTAACGAAATTCGTGCGACTCAGGAAGCGACAAACTCCGTTTTGGGCGCGTTGGACT
>JAJYMB010000007.1 GCA_021787365.1 Actinomycetes bacterium
GGCAGAGGACGCAGGGCTGTCCTGGCCGTTGCCCGAGGGCCTGGACGACGAGGCCCTGGAAGCCCGGCTGTTCCCGCCGGCCACGGCCGAGCTGGCCAAGCTCCGGCCGGTGCCGGAGTGGCGGGAGGTGCACAGGGAGCTCAGGAGCGGCAAGCACGTCACGCTCCGGCTGCTCTGGCTCGAGTGGAAAGAAGGCCACCCAGACGGCTGGGGCTACAGCCAGTTCTGCGCCCACTACGAGGAGTGGCTCGGCTGCCAGGAGGTCGTCATGCGGCTCAGCTACCCAGCGGGCGAGAGGACCTTCGTCGACTTCAGCGGCGACACGTTCCCGGTCACGGACCGCACCACCGGCGAGGTCGCCGGGGCCGAGATCTTCGTGGCGGTGCTCGGCTGCTCGGGGATGCTCCACGTCGAGGCGACCCCGGACCAGGCCCTGGACAGCTGGCTCATGGCCCACGTGCACACCTTCGAGGCATTTGGCGGCGTGACGGTCGCAATAACGCCGGACAACTTGAAGTCGGGGGTCACAAAAGCCTGTTATTACGACCCGATGATAAACAGGTCGTACTCTGACCTGGCCGACCATTACGGCACCATAATATTGCCGACGAGGACCTACCGGCCCCGTGACAAAGCAGCCGCGGAGGCCGGCGTCTTGGTCGTAGAACGCTGGGTGCTGGCGCCGCTCCGGAAGCACACGTTCTTCAGCCTGGCCGAGCTGAACAAGGCTATCAGGCAGAAGGTGGCCGAATTGTGCGAGCGTCCCTTCAGGGGCGAGCCCACCTCGCGAAAGGAGCTCTTCGAGGAGCTGGAGCGCCCGTCACCGAGGCCCCTCCCCGCCACACCTTACGAGCTGGCGCACTGGAAAAACGTCACCGTGAACATCGACTACCACGTCGAGTACACCGGTAACAGCGACGGCTCCGGCCGTCACTATTACTCGGTGCCCTACACGCTCGTGCACCAAAAGCTCGAGCTGCGGGCGACCGCGAAGACGATAGAAATCTACAAGGGGGCCCGCCGGGTGGCGAGCCACCCGAGGGAGTACGGCCGCCGGAGGTACATAACCGACCCAGCCCACATGCCCCCCTCCCACCGGGCCCACCTCGAGTGGACCCCGTCACGCCTCGTCGAGTGGGCGGGGTCGGTGAGCCCCCACGCAGCTGCCCTGGCCGAGAAGATGCTCGCCTCCAGGCCCCACCCCGAGCACTCCTACAGGGCCTGCCTCGGGCTCATGGGCCTCGCCAAGCGTTACGGCAACGAGCGCCTGGGGGCGGCCTGTGAGCGGGCGCTCGCCTGCGGGGCCATCTCCTACACCTCGGTCAAGTCGATCCTGGCCCAGAACCTCGACCGGGCCCCGCTCCCGGGGGCCTCGCAGGCGCCGGCGCCGGCCGAGCACGAGAACCTGCGCGGGGCAGGCTACTACGCCGAGGAAAAGGAGGCCTGAGCCGATGTTCGCCAACCAGACCATAGAGAAACTGGGGGCCCTTGGCCTCCACGCCATGGCCGCTGGCCTCTCCGAACAGCTGTCGGCACCGGGCACCTACGACGGGCTCACCTTCGCCGACCGCTTGGGGCTGTTGGTCGACAAGGAAGCCGACGCGAGGGACAGCCGTCGCCTCGCCGCCAGGCTGAAATCGGCCAAGCTGCGCTACCCGGCGGCCGTCGAGGACATCGACTTCCGCGCCCCGAGGGGCCTAGACCGCTCGGTCGTGCTGGCCCTGGCCCAGGGCACATGGGTGAGGGAGCACCACAACGTGCTCGTGACCGGCCCGACCGGTTGCGGGAAGTCCTTCTTCGCCTGTGCGCTCGCCAACGCCGCCATCCGCCAGGGGTACACGGCCCTCTACCTGCGGGCCCCGAGGCTCCTGGACGACCTGGCCCTCGGGCGCGCCGACGGCCGCTACGCCCGCACCCTCTCCCAGTTGGCGAGGGTGGCCGTCCTCGTCTTGGACGACTTCTTGTTGAGCCCGGCACCGGCCGAGGCGTGCAGGGACCTGCTCGAAGTGGTGGAGGACAGGTCCGGTCTCCGCTCGACGGTGGTCGCCTCCCAGCTGCCGGTCGACAAGTGGCACCCCTCGATGGCAGACCCGACCTTGGCCGACGCCGTGCTGGACCGCGTGTGCCAGGCAGCTCACCGCATCGCCATGAAGGGCTCCTCGATGCGGCGCCGCCAGCCCGGGCCGACGAGCGAGGAGGGCCGGGATGCGTGACGCTTCGCGCGAGCGCGACCGAGAGCCCCTCGGCGAGGGCCCCGCCGCACGAGCCCCCTCTGCGCCTGCGGTGTACGGTTTACCGCGCAGCAGAGGGCCCCGGGGCCACTACACGGGAGCGGTGGCCGGCACCGGCACCGCCGCCGCCTTGGACCGGGCCCTGGAGGACCTCGGCAGGTCGCGGGGGCTCTGGCCGGGCGACGCTTCCGTGACGTTGGAGCTGCTCTCGAGCCTCGCAGCAGAAGTGAGCTCGAGGCTCCCACGGGCCGTCGACGACGCGAGGGCCTACGGGCTCTCCTGGGCCGAGGTCGCGAACCTGCTCGGCGTCACCCGGGCGAGCGCCTGGGAACGCTTCGGCAGCCAGCGCCCAGAGGCCGGGACGAGCTGACCTGAGCCACGGCGGGTGCTGGGCCCGAGGTAGTCACCACCAGATGGCTCCCCAGCACCCGCCTCGGGGCTCCCTCGGCCCGGACGTCGTCTGGCCGGCACCCGACGGCGAGCGCGCCAAGCCCCTCTGTCGCCCGATCGGCCCCGGCGGCACCGGCACCCCCCCCACTGACGCCGGCCCCCCGGGGGGCCGTTGTCGTCGGGGAAGCGAACAGCCTTGTGCCGACAGGCAAAAAGGCACCGGTCCTCGCGGTCCATCGAGCGAGCCGCGGCCCAGCAGGGCGGGCGAGACCACCGCTTGCTCCCCGGACAACGACCACGACCTTGCTCACGCGCCCGAGCCGTTCGCGCGCAGCGGGCATGCTGCCCAGGGGGGCCAGAGGACCGAAGCGCGACGTGCCCGAGCAAGCCGAGCGACAAGTCGTAACCTGTTGGGTGGCCCAGTCATCGACTGGGGCCAACCTTGACAATCGAAGACGACCACTGGCACCGCCTACCCTCTGGCTTGTCCGCTTTCGGCCGGAACGATGTCCGCTTTCAGCCGGAACCAGTGTCCGGAATCACTGGAATGTGCACCAGGACCGTACCGACCGGTCACCTTCGGGCAGCCCTTCCACTGGACCGACGAGCAGAGGGTGGCCGAGAAGGTCCACGAGGTACTGGAGCCTGGCGGCGCGATCACCCTCATCGTCCACTCGGTGGCAGGGCGGGCCTGACCACCGAGCCCAGGGCCGCCCCTGGTCCACCACGACGAGATAAAGGCTTTGGTCGAGCTCTACCTGGGCTCCACCGGGCGCGCGGGCCAAGGCACCGTGGCGAAGCGGGCCCACCGCTTAGTTCGAGGACATCTTGGTGCCGTCCTCCTTTGGGGCCCCGAGGTCGCTGTTCGCCCCCGGCGTCCCCGGCCTGCCGCGAGACAGCGAGAGCGTCTTGTCCGGCTACCTTTCCATGTCGTCATCGGCACCCCACCTCTTTGGCGATCGTCTCGAAGACTTCGCCCGGGACGTGCGCAGACTGCTGGCATCCCGGTCCCCAGAGGGGGTCTTCTGGGGTCAGCCAGATCGCCTTTACTAAGGGTGGCAGCGGCACCGAGGGCCGCAGCCCACCCAGGACCATCGTGCCCAGGGACTTGGCGTTGAAGGTTACGCGGTCGGGAGCTGATCCTGACAAAAACGAACTGACCTGACTGGACGCGGCGTCTTGAAGGTCCTGCTGCTGTACCTGGCCACCAGGTGCAGGGGGCGCAGGGTACTCCACCTCAACTACCTCCGCCCCAGTTTCTTCAGCAGCCAAGCGGGGAAGCCGCAGCGCCGGGCCCAGCGTGCCATAACCGGCTCCCGGCAGCATGATGGCGAGGTGAACAGCCACCAGACAAGTATGGCTTCTTCGGTCTGCGTGCCTGGCGCCGCCTTAGGCCGGCCGAGGGGTGTTGCAAGGCGCCAGTCTCGTCGTTCCGCACTCAGCTGACTGCCGAGCCGAGCGTCCCGGTCGGGGGGCGTAAACTGCCGACTCGTGAGCGAGCAGCCCGTCTACGAAGCGGCGTCGGTCCTGGAGGAACTGGCGCGCGCTCACCACGCGACCCCGGTCACCGACTGGCGGACCAGCCGGGACGCGTCCCGCTGAGCTGCGATCGCGGTGGCTGATGTCGCGATCGACACCGACGTCGCATCACGTCTCCAGAAGGGCACCGAGCCCGCATGGGTACGCCGCCACATGATCGGCGCTCGCACCTGGCTGACGTTCGTCACCGCTGGCGAGCTGTCCAAGTGGGCCCAGGTCCGCGGCTGGGGCGAGGTTAGACGAGGCAGGCTGGACGCATGGACCGCCGCCCGCCCGGTCATCCCCTACGACCGAGAAATCGCCCGAACCTGGGGACGGCTGGCGGGTAACGCTCAGCAACGCGGCCGACCAAACCGCACAACGACACCTGGGTCGCCGCCTGCTGCATCCCGGTCGGCGTGCCGCTCGTCACGCTCAACCGCAAAGACTTCTTGGACTTCGCAGTCCACGAAGGACTGGCGCTTCTCGGTGAACAGGACTGAAGCCAGCGACCTGCGCCTCGGCTGACGGTGATCGGGTTGAGCACCAAGAAGCGCCAAGCGAGCAAGAGCGCTTTGGGTTGCTCAATAGGGTTTGCGCACTCCATTAGGCGATTGCGTCGGGCGCCCGATCCAGCCGGCCACCCCGCGCGGACGTCCGCCATGACGGTCCCAGCACTTCCCCGACGCTTGGCCAAGTGACACACTTTGCGCAGGACGTATCGCTGCTTGACGCCGGACTTGCCTCTTCGTGGCGGAAAGGAGTTACCGATACGCTCAGGGCGTCCCACCTCGCGGCTTGTACGGTGCGCAAAGCCCGCCACCGCCCAGCCCTCCGTCCCCACTCGCCGGCGCAGCCCATGGGACTGAGCTCTTGCCGCGGCAGCACGCTCTTCCAAGAACCCGAGCGCCACCTCGACGGCTTCACGGTGGGCCTCCGCCGCCACCCCCGCCGCGGCGTCGGCGCCGAATGCCCAAAGTAGCGACACGCTCTTCGGGCAGGAGAACGTCAAGTCGAACGCCTTCACCGACCGCGGCCTGGACCCTCCGAGCAGATCCTCACCCGCTATTGGCTCCCGTCCATCGACCAAGGCTCGCAACTGGTCTGCTTCGACCATGCCCGCAAGGCCCAGCTTCTCGGCCCATTTCCCACAACAAGCCCCTGGTGACTCCCCCACCCCTGCGTAGTACTCGTCGGTGCTCAACGCCACCGAAGAGATCACGTACGCGGCGTCGGCCAAACCAGTCACGGTCAACACCGGTAGCCGCCTCCCCCACTTCCCCAGAGCCCCACCACGCCGCACGCCGACCCCCCAGCCAGCACGCGGGCCCCGCCCACCACACCGACCGCCCCAACATTCAGTCTCCCACCAAGGCAAACGGCCACAGGCACCTGCCACCCCTCCGGGGAGGCAACCCTGGCGGCGCTCACGACGACGCCAACCCAAGGTCGAGCGGCACCTGGCCGCAGCAGGGCGGGGAGGGAGGGAGGGGCCGAGCGCTCCTTTGCGAATGGTCGGGCGCCCCGCTCGGTGCGCCTGTCGGGTACGGGCCCCTCGGTCCGCCGACCGCGTGTGGCAAAGCCGCACGTGGAGCGTCCACGCCTGGGCAATCGCTCTGCGGCATGCCCAAAACGACCGGCGTCCCCAAAACCGGCCCCTCCGCAGAGGAACTCTCCAAGGGTGGCCGTGGCACACGCGGTTCTTTCGCACCTGGCGTGAGGACCGTCAGATAGGAAAATCAGTGGCTGTTTCCGCAGCCAGCACGGTGCCGAGCGCTTCGCCCACCTACGCAGCTACCTCTCCACCACTCGCAAGAACGGCGTACCGGCCATCACCGCCCTCGTCGACCTGTTCGAAGGGAAGCCGTGGATGCCGCCCTCGCCCCAGCCCAGCTGAACACTTACATTCCGGTTGGGGCGCACGGCCTCCAGCCACTCGGCAGCCAGGTCCGCCACCGTGCGCCGAGGTCCGTACCGGAGCCGGCCCGAGTCGATGTCCACCTTGGCCTGCGCCAGAGCCCGTCGAGCTTCACGTTCGGTGGCAAAGCCGCTGACCCGCCTCTGCCGTCGCCTGCCGTCTGCCCCGAGCGGGAGGTCGACCCTGAAGTACCAGGACTCGCCTCGCCTGCCCACGTTCTCTGCCACGCTCGCCCCACCTTCCTGTGCCCACCTGTGTCCACCGGGCACGCACGTCGAAGGCTTTGTGTCCAATCTGTGTCCACGAGCTACCAGGGGGTTGGGACGAGAACCTCGATCTGCTGGCCCCTACCGCCTCTGACCAGCACTTTCGACCGTGTCGGAGGACCGATACGAAACTTTGCTACACGGCGTGGCGTAGTGGATAGTGGCTGGTCAGAGTTCTGTCGGGCTGCGTGACCGCGAAGATGCCTCTCGGGCTCGGCCCACCTGCAGCTCAGGCTGGGACAAGCTCCGCTCGCCGAGTGCTCTCGCCTACCAGCTCGCTGTTCGCCGGCAGCCTTAGCGCCTCCGCCAGTATCCGTCGAACTCGCTGGTGGGCCTCCTCGAGGAAACCCCCCTCAACAACGAACTCGATCTCGACGATCCCCGCCTGGAGCGACGCGCCCACCGCCGGATCCTCAATACCAGCGTCGACCATGCGCTCCATTACGTCGTCGAGAAACGCTTCGACGGCCTCGGGCTCACCGTGGAGCCGAACCTCAAGAAGGATGTGCCACTTCATGGTGCCTCCAAGTGTCACCAGCATGGCTGGCGTCTCAACCAGCTTGCCAGGTTCTTCGCGTAGTTCGGGTCGGAAGGAGTCCAGGACTCCTGGCATGGAGCACCAAAACCTGCGAAAAGTAAGGGGAAATCCGCCGCTCGCACGCGTGTGTGTAGTACAATGAACTTGTGGCTGTAGCCGAGGTGCTCCGGTGCGCTGGGATCGGG